>JBHHWM010000006.1:0-44479 GCA_046756545.1 Rhodothermales bacterium
TCGTGCCGTCGGTGGCGTTATAGAACGCTACGAGCGCCAGGGAGTCTTCCTGGGTCACCTGGGCACGCGTGTCTGCCGGCATCGCCAGCAACAGAGCCATCAGGCAGAATGTCAGCCGTTTCATGGAGGGTCTCGATTTGCTGGGGAGGGGATGAAATGTTAAGGTATGTCTTTGAGCTTACCCCCCCACGGTTTGAATTCGTTTGGTACAGGTTGAGCACGAGAGAGAGGATGCGAACAGGAGAAGAATCGTCCTCTCACCGTTTCATCGATTCCCTCACTCCACCTGTCTCCATTCGTCTTTTATCTAAACGGTCGCATGACATACATAATGACGAACCGTCCGCCGAAATCGGCGTCGTTCTCAAAGATTCTATAATAGGCTCCCAGGCCGCTACGCCGCCATATATAGAGTTCAAGGCCCGGTTCCAGAAACATGCCGCTTCGGAGGTGCAGCTTCTCCGAACGGCAGTCGATACAATCCGAAATACTGCGCCTCGCGCTGAGAATCCACTCGTACCCTACATATCCACCGAAGGACAGCCGGGGCGCTCCGGGGTCGCTGCCCAGACGAATGGCCGGCGTAAACAGTCCCGTACTCACGCCGCCGAAGACCGGCCATGTGCTCGATTTTTTCGTCCCTCCCGTCGTGCCCTGGGTAAAGCTCTCCTTGTCCTTCACATATTCCCCACCGAAATGGGCGCTCAGGTCGAACACCTCGTGGTAGCGGAGACTCCAGCGTGCCTGAAAGCCGAGGCCGCGCGATCCGATGCCTTCTTCACCGGCGGCGTGCTTATCGATGGATGTCGTCGAAAGACCGAACCCCATGAAGAATTCTGCCTCTTTTTTGGGGGTCTCCTGAGCGAAGGTTGCAAGAGGCAGGGTTGCGCAGAGAATAGCCAGGCATACAGAGCGCGCACCTGCACCGGATCGTTGTGTGAGATGTGCCATCGTCTCGCCCTCCAAATACAGAAAGAACAATGTGATGCCTCTGTAAAGGTAAACAACGCCGGCCCGATGTCAATGAGGAGAACGAGATCCGTCTTCTTCCGCCTCCCCCTTCATAATAATATTCAGCAGCAGATTTAAACCGACGGCCAGGAGCACGGCCAGCACCACCGTGTTGGTCAGCAGCAACCGGACGAACGACGGCAGCGTCGCCAGCCAGGCTTCACCGAGCGTGTGCTGCACGTAAACAGGAATCAGAATGGCACAGATGAGCGTGGTGCCGGCCATCAGAAAGTTGGCGGTCGTGCCCCTGGCCGTTCCCAGCAGCTTGATTCCGGCCAGGGCGATCATTCCGCATACGATGACGAAGACGCCCCCGAGTACCGCGCGGGGCATAGCCACCAGCAGCGCGCCGAACTTGGGACACAGCCCGTAGAGCATCAGGATCACTGCCGCTACCTGCACCACAAAGCGGCTGGCTACCCGCGTCGTGGCGATGATGCCGACGTTCTGCGTATAGCTGGTGCAAGGCAGCCCGCCCAGCAGCGCCGCCACCGCACTCCCCAGTCCCTCTGCAAAGATCCCCTTATTCATGTGACGCACGGTGAAACGCTCGCCCGCCACCGCGCAGGTGGCCGCATAGTCGCCGATGGATTCCACCATGGAACCCAGATACCCCGCAAAAATCGTCAAGATGGCGACTATGCCGAATTCCCAGCCAAAGCCGGGACCTCCGTAGGGAAACACGGCGGGAAGCGCGAACCACGGCTTCTCGGCCACCAGCGCCCAATTCACTTCGCCCAGCACCCCGGCCACCCCCAGACCCACGAACCAAATCGAGACGAAAATGGCACCCCGTGCCAGGAGGCCGTTCAACACGTTTCGAAAACTGATCTGTAACACGAAGATCAGGGTGATGACGCCCCCTGCAAGCATGAAGTTGAGCGCCGCCCCCGTCCCGATCATGAGCCGGACGGCCAGTTGCCCCAGGGCCAGCCCGATGCTGAGGATCACCACGCCCGATACGACGGGAGGAAACAGCCGCCGCAGGTACTTCAACACCCGCGAGGCCCCGACCACCATCTCGATGAGCGCCCCGATGAAAACGCCGCCCCACATAGCGGGGGCTCCCACCTGTCCGGCGAGCGGTGCCAGTGTTCCGGTAAGCGTGGCGGACGGCCCCTGGATGATGGGCAGGCGGTTGCCGATGGTCGTCTGTAGAAGCGTGGCGACACCCATGGCAAAGAGGCAGTAATTGATGAACTGAGCCTCTTCAGCCGCCGTCATGCCGAGCGCTCCGGCCACGGCCAGCGGCAGCACAAAGGGCGAGATGTCCACCAGCGTATGCTGCCATCCGTAGAGCAGCCGCTCCCACCAGCCGGACGGCTTTTCGTCGATGGCATAGACGGGCTGCGTGATGGGAGGCAGGTCGTCCCATACGGCGTCGTCGAGAATGGCCTCCTTTTCCATGTGCGCCACGCCTTCTCTTCCGGTGTTTGCGATGCGACGGCTCAAAGATACAGGAGTCCCGGATGCAACGCCATACGCGGGCAGGAAACACAAAAGGCGGCCCCGCATACCGGCAGGACCGCCCTTTTCTTCTCAACGCAACCAACGAATCACGCCTCTTCGAGCGCTTCGGCTTCGGCCACGAGCTGATCTTGCACGTGGCGCGGCATGGCCTCGTAGTGGCTGAACGTAGAACTGTGGATCCCCCGGCCCTGCGTCATCGAGCGCAGCGAGGTCGAGTAGCGGTAGAGTTCGGCCTCGGGCACCTGCGCCTTTATTTTTTGCAAGATACCCTCGGCTTCGATGCCCTGGATGCGCCCGCGCCGCGTGTTCATGTCACCCATCACGTCGCCGGTGTAGGTCTCGGGCACGATCACCTCGACATCGTGGATGGGTTCGAGAACGACCGGTCTGGCCTGACGAAATCCATCGCGGAAACACATACGCGCCGCCGTCTTGAACGCCGCCTCGTTCGAATCGACCGAGTGCATGCCGCCATCGTAGATCACGACTCGCACGTCGCCGACGGGATAGCCGGCGATGGGACCATTCTGCATGGCTTCGAGCACACCTTTCTGAATCGCACCGAAGAAACGCCGCATGTCGATCACGCCGCCGACGATGGCATCTATAAATTGAATCTTCGACCCCCAGCCTGTGGTCGCTTCCGCTACTTTGCGCACCGAGATGTCCGGGGGCGCATCGAACGGGTTGTCGCACGACTCGACCAGCACCGAGATGTCGGCGAACTGTCCGGCACCGCCGGTTTGCTTTTTGTGCCGGTAGGACGCCCGCGCCTGCCCCTGAACGGTCTCGCGGTAAGCCACCTTCGGGCGATCAAACTCGACCTCCACGTTGGCGTTGTTCCGGAGGCGATACTGGGCCACTTTGAGGTGCAGTTCCCCCTGTCCGCCCAGAACGACCTGGCTCAGGTGCGGATCGTGCACCACCTGGAGCGACGGATCTTCCTCGACGAGTTGGTGAAGCCCCTGGGCGAGTTTGTCTTCTTCGCCTTCGTGGGTCGGGCGGACCGTCACCCGGTAGCGCGGCTCGGGGAATTCGATGGGTTGAATGATTTCCCGCTTCCCTTTCTTCCGCAGGGTGTTGTTGCTGTGCGTGTTTTTTAGCTTGACCAGCGCGCCGATGTCTCCGGCAACCATCTTGGACACACTGTCGCGGTCCCGGCCGTTGAGCGAGTAGAGTTGCCCCAGCCGTTCCCCGGAACCGGTCTGCGCGTTTTCCAGGTCCATGCCCGGCTCGATGGTGCCGGAATAGACACGGAAGTACGAGTAATCGCCGACGTGCTGCTCGGCCATGGTGCGATAGATAAACACCACCGGCTGGCCGTTCGGGTCGGCCTTCACCGGGTCGCCTTCGGTGGTGTCGGCAGGCGGCATCTCGGACGGCGACGGGCATACGTTGTCGATGAAACTCATCAGGCGAGAGATGCCGATGTTTTCCTCCGCGCTGGCACAAAAGATAGGGAATAGCTGCCGGCTGAGCATCGCCTCGTGCAGGCCCTGCCGCATCTCGTCTTCGCTGAGGGACCCGTTTTCGAAATACAGCTCCATCAGGCTCTCGTCGTTTTCCGCGATGTCTTCGATGAGCGCGTTGTGCAGTTCCTCCGCTTCATCGAGAAAAGCCGGATCGATGTCGCCGACGGTAGCCTTCCCTTTCTGGTTCACGGGGAAGGTAAGCTGTTTCATCAAGAGGACGTCGATAATCGAACGCGTGCCTTCGCCGGCCGGGAACTGCACGACCGTGGCACTGCGGCCAAAGCGATCCTTAATCTGGTTGACCATCCCGCGAAAGTCCGCCTGGTGCTTGTCCAGATGGTTGATGACGAACATGGAGGGTTTGTTCGTTTTCTTGCCGTAGGCCCAGGCCAGTTCCGTGCCCACCTCGACGCCCTCGGTCGCATTCATCACGAAGATGGCCGTATCGGCCACCTTCATCGCCGCCGAGACCTCGCCCACGAAGTCGGGATAGCCGGGGGTGTCGATGATGTTGATCTTGTGCTTATCCCATTCGGCGTGCAACAACGAGGAGAAGATGGACATTTGCCGCTCTTTCTCACTATTGTGATAGTCACTGACCGTGGTGCCTTCCGTAACGGACCCCATCCGATGAAGCGTCCCCCCCACGAAGAGCATCGTTTCGGCCAGCGTGGTCTTGCCGCTGCCCTGATGCCCTACCAACACGACATTGCGAATGTGACTTGCATCATAAACGTTCATCTACGTCCTCCTCAATTAGGCCGCTCCGGCACCAAGACGCACCGAGCCGGCAGTTTACAGTCTAGAAAAAGGAGCCACCTGATTCCGACGGGTCGGCACCGGTGGCGAACGGTCTGTTCAGCACGGATGAAACCGGCACGTAAACGCGACACGAACGGCGTGTTGAACGCACCAGGTTCCCGTACGTTTTCGACGATGGCATAGCATGTTCAAGATACTCTTGTGAAAAAAATAATCAAGATACCTCCTTGGAAACGATATCGAAGAATGCACATCGCCGTTTTTCTCTCAATTTGCATGTTTAGCTCTTCGGTTCTCCCTCACCGGACCCCCGGCGAAGGTGCACGGTCCATGATCCAGGCAGCGACAGAGAACACTTGCCTCCCAGACGATTTTAACAGGCCACTCCCTCGCCGGTAATCCATGCATGCCTTTTACCCTCCTTGCCATAGAAACCGCCACCGACGTGTGCAGCGTGGCCCTGACGCGTGACCGCCAGGTAGTGGTCGCCCTGACGTTGACCCGTCCCCGCGCACACGCCGAAACCCTGGTACCCATGATTCAGGAGGCATTCCACTACGGCGAGGTGACCCCGCGCACCCTCGACGCCGTGGCCGTTTCCTCGGGGCCGGGGTCGTATACCGGGTTACGCATCGGGGTGAGTACGGCCAAGGGCATGGCGATGGCCGTTGAGGCTTCGCTCATCGGCGTGCCTTCGCTCGAAGCGCTGGCCGCCTCCGTGGCTCCGATGGCGGCACCCGGCGAGGCGATCTGTGCCCTGTTCAACTCGCGCCGCAACGAGGTCTACGCCGCGCTCTTCCTGCAAACCGGCGAGGCCGCTCTTCAACTGCTGGCCCAGGCAGCCGCCCTGTCGCTGGACGAGGTGCCCGCCTGGCTCACGGCGTACTCGGGACGGCGGCTCTGGCTGGTGGGCGAAGGCGTACCACGGGCTGTTCCGGTCCTCCAGGATCATACGAGCTACGAGCTTCAGCCGCTCGACCCCACTGTGTTCGCCCCGTCGGCCACCTGGATCGCGCGCCTCGCCTTCCCTAAGTATGAAGCCGGTGCCGTCGAAAACGTTGCCGGCTTCGAACCGGCGTACCTCAAAGCCTTTGTGGCAAAAAAGCCGAAAGGTTCTATCTTTGACAAACTACCGTTCTGATTGTAGACCTCAGATCGGCACATGGAGGTGACCCACCTGAACCCCCGTGCGCTAATCGAAAATCCAACATAGATGTATGGCCTGGTTTCAACGCAAGCAAAAAGGGATCCTTACCGACCGCAGTGGCCAGAACGAGGTCCCGGAAGGCCAGTGGACCAAGTGCCCCGACTGTTCCGAGATCGTCAACCAGCGCGCGTTGATCGAGAACGTGGGGGTGTGCCCGAAGTGCGGCTACCACCACCGGATGGACAGCCTCGGCTATTTTGAACTGCTCTTCGACGAAGGCTCCTTCGAGTTGTACGACCAGGGGTTGTGTTCCAAGGACCCCCTCGAGTTTTACGACAGGAAGCCGTATGCCCAACGCCTCGAAGAAGCCCACGAGAAGACCGGCATGAACGGCGCGGCGCGTGCCGCCGTGGGCACGATTGGCGGGTATCGCACCTCCGTGGCCGCGCTCGACTTTAGCTTCATCGGCGGTTCGATGGGATCGGTGGTCGGCGAGGTCGTCTCGCGAGCCATCAAGCGGGCGTATTCCGAGGACATCCCCCTGATCATCATCTCGCAAACCGGCGGCGCGCGCATGATGGAAGGCGCACTCAGCCTGATGCAAATGGCCAAGACCAGCGCCCATCTCACTCGCCTGGCCGAGCGCCGTGTACCCTTCATCTCGCTCCTGACCCACCCCACCACCGGCGGCGTAACCGCTTCGTTCGCCATGCTGGGCGATTTCCACCTCGCCGAGCCGGGCGCGCTCATCGGCTTTGCCGGGCCGCGTGTCATCCGCCAGACCATCGGCCAGGCCCTCCCGCCCGGCTTTCAGAGCGCCGAGTTCGTGCAAGACAAAGGGTTCGTGGATATGATTGTGGACCGGCGCGCGTTGCGCAAGCGAATCATTCACCTCCTCGATCTGGTGATGGAATAAACGCTGGTTTTCGGTGGACGATTCCCTATCTTTGTGTTTTCGGCCAGACCACGAAAAGGAATCCGGAAACCGCGCACCTCATGAAAACGACGCTCGCCCTCTACCTGCTTCTCGCCCTCGTCCTCAACACCGGCTGCACGCGCTCCGATGGCTCTCAAACAACGGCACCGGACGGCGTAGCGATATCATTCTCGTTTCAGCAGATCGATACGCCCGCAAGCCCCGGTAGCGGCGAACCCAACCTGCACACGACACCCGGCGGCGAGGTGCTGCTGAGTTGGATCGAACCCCGCGAAGAGGGAGGGCACGCACTCCGTTTTTCAAAGCTGGAAGACGATGCCTGGGCAGCGCTGCATACCATTGCCGAAGGCGACGACTGGTTCGTCAATTGGGCCGACTTTCCCTCGCTTGTCGCCCTCGACGACGGCGCGCTGGCTGCCCATTTTCTGGCCAAAAGCGATGCACCCACCTTCGCCTACGACGTCCACATCACCCGGTCGCGTGATGGAGGCCGTACGTGGAGCCCTTCGGTGATCCCGCATCGCGACGGCACCCCCACCGAACACGGCTTCGTGTCGATGCTGCCCTGGCACGAAAACCGGGTCTTCGCCGCCTGGCTGGACGGGCGCAATACCGATGGCGGCGAGGGCCACGACGGACATGGATCGGGCGGTGCGATGACGCTGCGAGCCGCCACGCTCGACCCGGACGGCACCCTCCACGACGAAGCCCTCCTGGACGACCGGGTGTGCGATTGTTGCCAGACCTCGGCCGCCCGGACGAGCCACGGCATCATCGTTGCCTACCGGAATCGTTCCGAAGAAGAAATACGGGACATCTCCGTCGTCCGGCTTCAGGACGGTGCCTGGTCGGAGCCTCGCACGGTGCATGAGGACGGTTGGCGCATCGCCGGATGCCCGGTCAACGGCCCATCGGTGGCGGCAACGGGCGAGCAGGTAGCCATTGCCTGGTTCACGGCGGCCCAGGATACCCCTCGCGTCTATCTCAGCTTTTCCCCCGACGCAGGCCGTACGTTCGCCCCCCCCGTGGTGATCGATGACGGGCGCCCCATCGGACGCGTCGATACGATCCTGTTGGCCGACGGCTCGGCACTTGTAAGTTGGATCGAGCAACTCGAAGACGGGGCTGAAATCCGCCTCCGCCGCGTCAGCCCGGAGGGGACACGCGAGGAGGCCCAGACGGTCACGGCCGTCGCAGCAGCGCGCGCCAGCGGCTTTCCCCGAATGACCCGGCGCGGCGATACCCTCGTCATCGCCTGGACCGTGGCCGGACGCCCCTCGGCGGTTCGCTCTGCCATCGCATCGCTGAACGGATAAGCAGGCTCCTTCTTTCCCACCTCTCTCTCTGTTTTTGCGTCGAGTTCGCGTCGCACCTATCTTAGGACCTTCATTTTTTGTTTGTTGCTGTGCCCGGTGGAACTCAAATTGCCCTGGCACAGCAACAAATCCATCCCCCTCCTCCCCTTATCCAGCGAACCCGTGATTCTCATCCTCACCCCCAACGTCGATCCTGTCTCCGACGATTACCAGAAGTTGATGAGGCACCTGGACAACCTACACGAGATCGAACACCGCGTGCATCATGTGCAGGGAGCCGAGCAGCGCCTGACTGAAGTCTACCTCATCGGGAATACGGGTTCCCTCGACCGCGAGGACATGAGGAGCCTGCCCTATGTCGAGCGTGTGGTACGCGTTTCCGAGTCCTACCGTATCCTCGGACGGCACAAGGACGACAACCGCCCCAACCACTTCGACTACATGGGGCTGCGTTTCGGGCAAGACACCCTCCACGTCTTCGCCGGATTGTGCGCCGTCGATACGCCCGAGCACGTCGAAATGATGATGAAAGCCCTCCGCGACAACGGGCAGACATGCACGCGGATGGGAGCCTATAAGCCGCGCACCAGCCCCTATTCGTTCCAGGGACACGGGAAAACCTGCCTCCCTTACGTGTTCGAACTCGCCGGGAAATACGGCATCAAGATCATTGCGATGGAGGTGACGCACGAAGCCCACATCGAAGAGATCCACGAAGCCCTGCACGCTGCCGGCACCCCCACGGGCGTGATCCTGCAAATCGGAACGCGCAACACGCAAAACTTCGAACTGCTCAAAAGTGTCGGGCGGCAGCAAACCTACCCGGCCCTGCTCAAGCGCGGCTTCGGCATCACGTTGGACGAATCGCTGAACGCCGCGGAATACCTGGCCAGCGAGGGCAACCGGCACGTCGTATTTGCCCTGCGCGGTATGAAAACGAACCAGGGCGACCCGCACCGAAACCTGGTCGACTTTTCCCACGTGCCGGTCGTCAAACGCCTGACGCGCATGCCGGTGTGCATCGACCCGTCGCACTCCGTCGGCGGGCGGTATCGCGGCCCGGACGGCTTGCTGGATATGATGCATGTGACCGCGCAGGGCGTCATTGCGGGGGCCAACATGGTCCTGGTCGATTTTCATCCCCTCCCCAGCAAAGCGCTCGTGGACGGCCCCCAGGCCCTGCTCATGGAAGAATTGCCTCATTTCCTGGAGGATGTTCAGATCGCCCGCGATGCCTATCTAAAACGCGTGGCCCTCGCCCGGCGCCAACGCCCGTCCGCCTAGCCCTGTAACCGGGACGCCTGGCGGCCTCTTTCACGGCGTTGCCCTGTCATGGGAACCCTCCCTGTTCGGCCATGGGGCCTGTTCCCACTAGAGGTATGGGGAATTTCCCTAAGAAAGTGCCCCCTTGTGACTTAAGAAGGCGCTGACACGTTCGATTATGTAGTAAAGCTAAACCTTCACTGAACGGATCGGACACGTCCATGAGCGGCCCAATGGAAGACGCCGCGGCGCAGGGGGATTCTATCATCAGAATCTTGAGAGAAGGGAATAGTGAGACATTTGCTGCTGCGAAAGATGCAATTATGGAAAAGGTGCTCATCGCCACCTTGCAAGAGGCGATTGAGGACCTAGGTAGCCCTGAGAACATTGCCGAACAGGCTCTCGGGCACGTTGCCCAGAAAAACAAGACGCTCCAGCACGCGGTCACCAAGACCAAGGAGCGGCTGATTGACCGGGTGGCGAACCTGTCTACGGAGGCACTGGCTGAGACCGACGCTGTCGCCGAGAGTGCCCAGGAGCGCATCGGTGAGAAGCACGAAGCGCTTCTTAAAGTCCAGGACACCCTCCGAAAGCGCCTGCTGAAGGAGATCGCCCGGCGCTCCACCTCGGAACTGGCAAACACCGAATCGGTGGCCCTCAAGGCGCGTGATATGATCGATGATGAAGATAACACGATCGTACACGGCAAAAACGCCCTGAAAGCGCATCTCATCATGGAGATCGCCGACCGTTCCCTGGAAGAAATGGGAGATGCCAAGGCCACGGCCGACCGCGCCAAGGCCCTCATCGACGACGAACACGCCTCGATCCTGGGAGCGGTGGATGAACTCAAGCAGCACCTGATTGAGGAGATCGCTCGCCGATCCACCGAGGCCCTGGGCAACACCCAGGCTACGGCCAAGCAGGCCATGGCGTTAATCAGCAAAGAACAAGAGGATATCCTGAAGGCGATCAACAAGCTCAAAGAGCAAATCCTTCAGACCATCGTCCAGGAATCGCTGAGCAAGATCAGCGACGAAGTGGGTACCTCCCTGCTCATGGGCAGTTTATCTCCGGCTCCGCCCCAACCGAAGACGCCGGCCAAGTCGTCCTCCTCCAAACAAGCCGCCGATGCGCGCGGTCCGGTCGAGCCTAAGGCAGACTCTAACGGAGAACAAAACGTCCAGGCTACCCCTCCGACGGCCCACCTCCGGAAGAAGATGGCCGCGAACGGCGAATACCTCATGGATGAGAGTATGCTGGCCGCAGCAGACCCCATCGAGGTCGAGAGCTTGCTGGAAGGAACCGATAGCGTCTATTACGTCCACGGCGTCGTGGCCCATCCCAAGCGTTCGCTGGGCCATACCCTGGCTGAACTAGAAACGATGTATCCCGCCCGGCTCCTGTCCTTCGACTCGGTCGGCGTCATCGTGAGCCCCATCCCGCTGGATGCCTTCAACGATAAAGAGGAAAACGAACAGATCCCGGCCGTCCAGGAGCACATCCTGGAACAGGTGACTTCGGCAGGCTATGCCGTCCTTCCGATGTATTCCAGCCTGGTACACCCAAGCGACGAACACCTCCGGAACGCCGTTACCTCTCACCTCGACGCGCTAAACGATGCCTTGAACAGCCTCAGCGGAAAGCAGGAATGGAACATTAAGATTTACTGCGACCGGGAGAAGGTGCGACGAGAAGTTCAAACGCACGACAAGACCGTCGAATCGTTCCTGGAGCAGTTCAGCAAGACAGTTGAAATGTGGAGCGAGCGAGGATCGGATGCCGAAGTCGAGGCCATGAAAGAAGGCATGGAAATCCCGCTTGACGAGGTTATCGAGACGATCCTTTGCAATTGCGAAGAACGGTGCCATCGTCTTCTGAACGAGATTTCAGATGAGGACCAGGTCGTTCCCGTTTCCAAAGACAGCGTGTTCGGAAACAGCAGCATGATCTTGAACGCTTCCTACCTGGTCCTTGAAAACCAGGGGGAAACGTTCCGAACGACTCTGGAAGGGCTGGCCACAGAGCACGAAAATCTAGGACTCGTGTACTATGTGGGCGGACCGCACGCTCCCTGCCACTTTACTCAATCAGCCACCCCGACGCTTTGATGTAAACCGTTGCGCTCATCACCCTTTGCAAGTACCCTCGCCTGAGTTCTGTCGGGCGAGGGTACCTGCTTTCCCAGCGCCAACATACCGAACCGCTTCGGCAAAGTGCTTATGATGGTAAAACGCAGCGCCCGGTGTTCCTTTTTTCCATCTTGAACTTACTCCGAGAAGCGACAACCAATAAACCACCCTCACCCGCCATCCATACAAAGAGTGGATCATGAGCATCCGCGTAGAACCAACGAACCAGAACTCGGTGATCGTCCGCGTCGGAAAATCACTCGACCTGGGTACCGCAACAGAATTCAAGCAGGTTTGCAACGACCAGCTTCGAGAGGGTTCGCGATACTTTATCCTTGACTTCAACGAGACCAAGATTCTCGATTCGACGGGGCTGGGAGCCATCTTCTCCCTGTATCGGGATATTGTGCCTCTCGATGGCGTTGTGGTGTTTGCGGCGCTATCGGAAGCCGTACGCGTCGTCGTACAGGTCACCCGGATCCACCAGGTCTTTCCGCATTATCCTTCCGTTCAGGAAGCCCGAATGGCGCTAGCTTAATCCCTTCCTTTCGGTACAACACGCCACGCCTCTTCATCCGGCACATCACCCGGCACCTTATCTCTCCCGCAGTATGCACGAGATTCCTGCGTCCTCCGGGTATTTGCGAGGAAGGCAGCCCTCCATAGAACCCAGTCTCATCGGGCCATACGCACCAGAACCAAAAAGCCCCGTGCCTTACGGGGCACAGGGCTCTCAGTTTCACTCCAGCTTACTCTATGTATCGGAATCACATCGGATTTCTTTAACGGTATCGGTTCTTTTTTTTAGATGACACCGATCACGCTTTCAGATAATAGCGCAGGATATCGCGCCACGTCACAATGCCTTCAATCGTATAGCTCGATTCGACGAGTTGCATATGGGTGCTATTCGTCTTTGACACGGATGGAATGGAAGAAACCACAGGAAGGCAGCCGATATCGTATTTAAGGAGCAACTTGACGGCGGCATCAACGCTCGTATCCTTGCTCGCCGTGATCAACCGGCGACTCATGATCTGATGCGCGCGCTTATGGAGGGTTCGCTCGTCGCGCCGTTGTGCCGAAAGCGTATTCAGATACGGACTGACCGCCAGCAACACATCCCGATCCGAAATCACACCGACCAGTTTGTCCTCATCCATCACCAGGAGATGATGAAACCCGTGTTCCTCAAAGATCTGCTGTATCTGAATAAGCGAAACATCCATATCGACCGTGATGATGTCGGATGTCATAATCGCGCCAACCGTTAATCCGGAATCAGCCGGAGGGCTACCAGAGGCACCCTGCACTACATCGCTGGCCAAAACGGTCTCGGGCGTCGTGGTTTGTGCTTTGTTTTCCACCGCAGCAGACTCTTGTTGGTCGATGGGCTATCGGTTCACGCGGATTCACTTCCCCTATTCTGTATCGATGCCCTCAGTCCGTACTTAATCGCCCATTTCAACGACTCCGAGCCAGGGAAGGCGGGATACTTGAGTATGCCACGCAGCAAACGATATGAGACGGGTATGCCTCCATCATCGACCGTCCTTGCTGCATGTCCCTGTTCGAAAAACAAAAAGAAGAACTCCTCGCTCGCATCGACGCCTTGTTGAAGGAAGCCTATGCCCTTCCCAAGTCCTCGGAAAGTTGGGAAAGGCGCTTGTATATCGACTGGGAACTGTTTCTTCTCTTCCGGCGATTGGCCCAACTATTCGACGCCCGGCGGCTCACCTCGACAGAACCATCCATCAGCCAGGGCATCCAGGATCGAGAAAAAATACTGCGCGACCGTCCTCCCAGACTCTCGTTTCGGCATTTATCATAGCGCTGCACCATGAGGCAATGTGGATCGTTGCCCCCCTCACGAACACCGGTTCTGTAGCTGCTGTCGTTTCGGGCAGAGATAACGCACGTTCTTCCTGGATTAGTTGGGGTCTGAAGACGCGTGCATGTGAAACGCATCGGCCATGACGAGCAGGGCTCGCTGATAACAGCAAGGGATGGGTTTCCCTTCCGCTTTCAGGGCCTCAATCTGATCGACGAGCGCCTTCTTAACTTCAAGCAGAAACTCAAGGGGATACATAGCTTCAAGAAGGTAGGTGAGAGATGCGTCAACCTACGTCGCTGTGCCGACCTCAGGAATAGGTACTTCTCTTGCTGTTGTAGGGGGGCTTCCCCCACCCTGCCCCCGTCAAATGCCTACAACGATCCTTGCGTTATGCAAGACCTTGGCTGTTCCCCTGGCTGTCTAAAAAGATGGTATCCCCACGTTGAGACCGACTTGGGTAGAAACGATAAATCGGGGAACCGGCGCATCGAGGAGGGATGTCTCGCCTGTTTGTCGGTCGTTTCCTCGCCTCGCCGTCTCCCCGGTTCCACGTTGCGACCACAGGGCACAATGTGAGTTGGTATATCTTTTGCCTACCCTCTCTGGGTACGGGTAAACACCCGGTCTGCAGTAGTTATTACCCATCGCCTCTACCACACTGAACCATTTTTCTCCTCCGTGCCGCCGCTGAAAGACCATATCCGACGGCTTCGACGCGCACTCCGTCATGGCCGGCAAGTAGCGCTCCCGCTCCCGTCCGAGGTCGAGGCCAACTTCGACCTGTTCCTGGGGCAGCGCCGGGCATACCTGGACAGCTGGTTTCTCCTGGTGCGGATCGCCCTCGGGCTGGGACTGATCAGCTACCTCATCCTCGACGCGGTTGGAACCGGATTTGGCCTTCCCGTCAGTGTGCTCCTCGTCACGAGCTACCTGCTCGCCAACATCGGCGTACGCATCGCGTGCAGTTCCGGCTTTCAGCATACGCGCTGGGTCTACGCCGGGCTGGATCTCGTCGCCTTCCTCTTGCTCCGGCACCTGTTCCAGTTCGAGGTGATGGTCGACGCCAATGCCACGATGGTCGGCTGTTTTACGCTGCTGCTGGTGGCCTACACCCTCTATAGCGATCCCCGGCTGAGTGGGTTCATGGCGCTAGCCACGCTCGCCGGTACCGTGCTGACGCTCTGGATCGACGCCATTCGCCAGAGCCCCCCGGAAGCCTCGCTGCTCTCGGTCATGCTGGCCTACCGTACGCACCCGCTTCGGGCTCTGCTCTTGTTCAGCTATCTCGGGTCGATCTGCCTGGTTACCCACCGGCTGGCCCACCGCCTCTACACCCAGTTGCTGCGGTATAACGTCGAGCATCAAAAACGCACGCGGGCAGCGGTGGCTTCCGCCGCCGAACGCGCCCGCCGCGAGCGTCTGGAAAAGCTCAATCAACTCAAGCGCGACTTCATCACGGTGCTCTCGCACGAACTGCGCACCCCGATGACCCCGTTGCTCACGTCGCTCGGCGTATTGAAAGAGGAGTTCAGCCGCGAGATCCTGGAGATCGCCGTCGATTCGGCGGCGCAGCTTCAGCGCCTCATGGACGACTACATTCAACTGGCCGAACTGCTGACCCTGGAGGACGAAAGCCTGCAACGCCTGAACATGCCCCTGGCCGACATTATGACCGTACTCCGCACGCGAACGAGCCATCGGGATTTTGTGATGGACGGCCTCGGCGATCTCGTCGTCTGTACCGAACCCCGCCTGCTCGGCGGTACCCTGTTGGCCCTGATGCGCCGTGCCGAACTCTTGACCCCGGCGGATCATCCTATCGTGATCCGTGGGGCGGCGGAAAACGACACGGTAACCCTCGCCTTCCACGACCCGGCGAACCACCTCGAACCCCAGGTCATCGAATCGCTCGACGATCCCTTCGCGCTCTCCGACGAACGGGCCTTCTTCTCCCCGAGCACCGGGCTCGAACTGACCCTGGCCCGGCACGCCCTGCGGCGCATCGGCGGCACCCTGCATATAGAGAGTACCCCCGAAGACGGAACCACGATCCGCTGTACCCTGCCGGGATCGCACGCCGAGGCTCCGTGGCTCGACGACGCGCAATTCCGGTTCGCACTCGATGCCGCCGGACTATAAAAAGGCCGATGCCCGTGTTATGGATGTGCCGATGATCGTTCTAATTCGGGTACGTTAGCGCCTTCCTTTTCTGCACCGCCGTCACCACCTCGCCGTTCTCCGGAGCCCAGGTAATATTCATCAAATCGTTTATTCCCGGTGAATGGGCCGGATCGCGCAGCAAAACATGTCCCAGCTCGTGAGCAAGATCTCTGTGGGTGCCCGGCTTATCATACACCTGCCGTCCCACAATGATGACGGGCGTATTGGCTTCGACGAGCGGTTCCTCCGTCCAGGCACGGGATATCTTCCAGGATTTGTTGGTAAACACGACGACGATGTTGCGCTTCCCGGCCTGAAGGGTCGCTGCGTATCGGGTGATATCTTCCTTGGCCAGTGCGTCGGCTTCCGCCTCGATGAGGGTATACTTGGGCTTGATAGAGAGCTTCACCCCCACGTTGGCAAACCAGATTCTTCTGGCTTCGACGACTTCTTTCCGGATGAGGTCCTGGCCTGCGACGCTTTCCCAGATGCTCCCTTTCACAATGTAGACACGGACAGCAATCGGATCATCCGGCGAGTGGCCCTCCCCTACGCGAGCCGGCAGCAATAGGGACCAGCCCAGCACAAACAAAACAACGGGAACGCCTCTTATTTTCATGTTCGCTCCTCCTCCCCACCCCTTCCGCGATTGGGCAACGACCCCCCGTCGCATGATGGGGATGTTTAATAAATCGATCCTTGTATCAGGCGTACACCCTGCGGGCCGCCTTCGTTCACAATACTGAAAACGGAAACGCGGAGCAACGCCGCGTGCTCGTTCCGCCGGGCTACAGGGCTCCCTGTCGCATCTACCTGGTAACGCTCCTGTTACAACAAGCAGACGGGGGTATATGACGCCTCCCTCGCGTCGATATCCTGACCGGGCAAGCTTATCAACTATTCTTTTCTACGCTTTGCCTTGTATGGTGGGAATAAGAGCCGGTGCTCTCTGGCGCTGGGGGCACCGGCTCTTTAGGTGGAGCTGCGACGCACGTCCAACGTCCGGTTCAGATACGCGGCTCCCTCCTCGGTGAGAGCAAATCCCTCTCCTTTCCGATGGATGAGGCCACGGCTCAGAAGCTCATGGAACCGTTTTCTGATAAACTCTGCCTGAGCCACAGCATGTGTCCCGATGCCGATTTCTTCAAAACGCTCGTTGCCGAGACACGCGCTGATGAGGGCCGTTTCGCGCAGCGCTTCAACGGCGAATTCGTGCAGCGCGTAGGCCTTGCCGTAATATTTACGCATCAAGGAGAGAAGACGAATATCAATTTCTTCTTCGAGGGGGATCATGTCGAAGTATTCAATAGTGGCGGATGCTCTCTACTATAGACACAAAAACGACCGTTTTATAACCTCGCTCGCCAAAAAAATAGGGCAATCCCCGTGTGACCCATCTGGGTTGAAACGACGCATCGGGGAGACGAGAAATCAAGAATGGGTTCCCGCATGTTTGTTCATCGATTCATCCCCTCGCCATCCCTTCGTTTTACCATGTCCCCGAGGGCACTACGTGCGGTTGGACAGAGCCGTCGTGCTTTACCAGGGTCGGATACGAGCATCCGTTAGAGCAGCGAGAGGGCTCGACTCAGAGGTGACTCATGGTTCACCCACCACACTTTCTTCCTCTTCTGCCTCCGGGACATATATCTTATGCCCGGGGCTTTTCGCTTTTACCCGGCGATTCTTCCACCAGGCAAACCAGCCGAAATACCGCACCGCGTTATAAATCAAAAAAACCCGCCACCGTTTGACCTCCAAGACCTGCATGCCCTCTCTAAAAATCTCGTCCGACCGCTTCCGTGAATAACTTTGATCCCAATAGCAAAAATCATGGATAACCGCGGCGTTCCCGTAGGTACCCCATCGAGGGATGATGGACCAGAGCAACCTCGGAACGCTCGTAAAATCCGTTTTGAATCCGATGGGTACGTTGATGGTCTCCCCGCTGCCTTCCGTGCCTACATCATAGCCGAAATCCCGTTGGATGACCCACGTTCTTCCATCCGGAAGGGGGGATACCAGTAATATCTCTGTAAATCGACTCACCGGAGTATGGGGCGTGTATCAACGGCCTACCAGCCGCCGGCCTCAGGTTCTCAAGGCGGAGGGATAGGGTCAGGATAGCGCTCTTCCTACTGTAGTGCAAGGGCATTGCAAAACAAAGAACGATCCCGTTCCGTTCGCCCGCAACGGACACTCGACCCGCCGGGGCGAGCCTCAGGTTTTGTGCTCTTGAGAGGGTTCCACTTTTACGAGATAGGTTTCAGGAAACCATCCTTCGTTCATCTCGTCGCTGATCGGCCAGGTACACGCCCGAAATCCCTCTATTGGGGTCGCGCTGCCGACTTTCATCCTGGGTCCGCCTGACTTAAGCCGGACCGTATCGCCTTCTCGAAACCTGTTCATCGTGCACCTTCCCGGAGACCTGTTGGACGGACATCGTTTCCATCTCTATGTACAGTAAAAGAGCCGGGAAGGGCTCACAAAAAAAGAAAAGCCGGTGCCCCCCACCACAAGAGCACCGGCTTTTGCCACCTTGAGGGCAGACCTGTAATAGAAGATGTGCCGAAGGCCTGCACTCCTATTACAGCAAAACACGTAAAAAGGGATCACGCCGACGCCTTGCTCTTCAACGCGCCGGGAGGTCGTGCCCCTTGTTCTGTTCGATTAATGCGACGCGTACTTGAGCGTCGGGTGCGCGCCCGATGCACGACGGGATTTCCGTCCTTTTCGGGGAGCGGCTTGCTTTGGCCTGGGTTGTGAGGGTGCGTGGTGGCGATCTACGAATACCGGTGCGCGATGCCAGTCGAAGGCGCGCTTCGGATGAGGAAGATGAATCGTGATCATGGTTCTATATAGAAAGAATGGGTTTTTCGTGTGAGAGAAGGGTTTGGAAACCCTTCTGCTTAAGTATCGGCAATGGATTCGATAGATATGCCGGATACTCCCGGATGGTGCTACCGGGTAGTCTTGCGACATGGTGTAGGGGATTTGCTCTCGACCTGCAAACATACGATCCGATCCCGGCGGCGACGGGCACAGGGATCTAGATAGAATATATCTTCTATCTGTCCCCCCCTTGTGCATTTCAATTATAGGCGACATATTTTTGTATAGAACTTGGTGCCTGTCTATATGCCTGTAGCATCATGCTGAGCAGGGCGTAGTGGAGTGGAGGCATGATGTCGTTTCTGCCTGTTTCTTCCGGAGCCTTCATAGAAGGCGGTCTTCCGGTTTGTTTTTCGTTGCGCAGCGTCAACACGTCGTCCCAAGAGGCCCCCTATGTGGAAGTATATCTTCGCCCCCACACAACCGCGCCGGGGTACCGGGCCGGTATTGCTGGGAATCTTCGCGCTAGGTCTGCTTTATCTTATCCCCTCGTCGTTCCGCGTTGCACCGAAGGAAGCGACCGTATCGGCAACAAACCCGGCAATCCCCGTTTTCCTGGCGGCCCACCCTGTGGCCGAACCGGCCTCCCGGCGCGTTCGTAGCGCCGAGGTTTCCGAACGTCCATGGCCCCTGCTCCGGCAACCCGGCACCGACACGTTGCTCACCGAGGAGGTCCTCCTTCAACGCAGCGACTCGGCTCATCAGCAGGTCTTTCTCGAAGAACGGTTCCCTTCGGCAAATGCCTGCGCGACCTGCCACCCCGACCATTACCGCGAATGGTCGGTCTCTCAACACGCCTATGCGCAGATGAGCCCTGTCTTTAACGCCTTGCACGGCACCATTTTGTTGCTCACCAATGGGACCAACGGGGATTTTTGCATTCGTTGCCATTCGCCAGTGGGCATGAACCTGGGCGAACCCGAGTTCATGACGAACATGGATCGTCATCCGACCTCGCGCGAGGGCATCACCTGCATCGTGTGTCATCGCCTGGAGAACCCCTACGGCAAGGTGAGTGGCCGGCTGGCTATTGTTGAAGGCGACCTCTTCGACCCGGTGTTCGGCCCCACCGGAGACGCCGAACTCAAACGGGTACTGGAGAGCGGCGACTACAACGTCAATACCGAACGCGGAAAGTCCGGACGCGCCATTCACACCGACGCCGTTCGGTTTGCGCAGATCGGCACCTCCGGCTTCTGCGGGACCTGCCACGACGTCAACCTGATCAACGGGTTCCGGCTCGAAGAAGCCTTCAGTGAATTCAAAATCACCGCCGCTGCCAGGCAGGGCATTTCGTGCCAGGACTGCCACATGGGCAGAGAACCCGGGGTGGCCTCCGGCTACGACGAGACCCCGGCAGCGCTGGTGGGCGGCCAACCCACCCGGCCCCGAAAGCGCACCAACCACATGTTCGCCGGGCCGGATTACTCCGTGATCCATCCGGGCATCTTCCCGCACAACGTACGGGCTGCCGAAATGGCCGAAATCCGCGAGTGGCTCACCTTCGATGTGGAACAGGGCTGGGGCACCGACGCCTTCGAAGACAGCATACCCGACAACTTCGAATTCCCCGAACGCTGGCAATTTGCCGACGACCGCTATGACGCCCGCGACATCATCGAAGAGAACATGGCGCTGCTGGATGAGGCTAACGCACAGCGCCTCGCCGTCTTACGCGCCGGCTACGTCCTGGGCGACGTCGACGTCGAGCGAGCGGATCCGAACGGCATCGCCTTCAAGGTGGAGGTCCGCAACGGAACCAACGGGCATAACGTACCCACCGGCTTCGATGCCGAACGGCTGGTGTTCCTGCAAGTCACCGTCACCGACGCCGACGGCAAGGTGGTCTTCGTATCCGGCGACCGTGATCCGAACGGAGACGTGCGCGACCTGCACTCCCTCTACGTCCACAACGGCGAGATGAAGCTGGACAAATACCTGTTCAGCCTGCAATCGAGGTTTCTGGTACGCATGGTACGCGGCGGCGAGCGCGAGCAAGTGATCCCCGCCAACTACTCCCCCGACCCCTTGCCCTTCTTGCGGCCCTCCACCCGATCTACCATTCTGCTGGGCCGCCCGGTCGGCGCGCGCAAGCACCGGCAAACCATCGCTCCCTTGAAGGCAAAATGGGCCAGCTACCGGGTGAAACGCAAGGACCTGGAAGGCAGTCGCGGTCCGTATACGGCCAACATCAAGTTGATCGCCCAGATGATTCCCGTGAACCTGGTCAACGAAATACAAGGGGTCGGTTTCGACTACTTTATGAGCCCGCGCGAGGTGGCCGACGGTGTCGTGGCAGGGGCTCAAATCTTATATGACCGCGACATTCTTCTGCGATAGACAACAAAAGCCCCCTCACCCATGCATGTACTCATCTCACGGTCTTCGCGATGGCACGGCCCTGCGGTTGCTATGCTGGCGCTAATCCTCTTGCTGTTGGGCGGAGGCACGCCGGCCAGGGCACAAGCACACGAGGAAGGCGAAGAAGAACACAGCGAGAGCCGTTTCTCAGACGAGCCCATCCCGCTGGCCGACATCCCCAAACGCCCCCGCCCGCTGATCGAACTGGGTGAACCTTTTCTGGGCACCGGCACGTTGAGCCAGGGTATCCGCCTGCCGACGGGTGCCGTCTGGCAACCGGCCTTCCTCGCCTTTGGAACCCTTCGAAGTGCCGCACAGGGCATCGACAACGGCGTGGACGACGCCCGGTTTGTCGAAGCCGCCGCCCGGTTCGACCTGTTCGGCAACCTCTACCTCACCCAGACCGAACGCGTCCTCATCGGGTTTCGACCGCTCGACCAGGATGGACGCTTCACCCGGTTTACGTTGAGCGCAGATCCCGCATTACCCGACTCGCTGGACGATTTTCAGGACGAACTCAACTTCGGCATTCGCACCCTTTTCTTCGAAGGCGACCTGGGCGAGCTTTTTCCGGCCCTCGACTGGGACGACAGCGGCGGGCTCGACTACGGCCTCTCGGTGGGTCGCCAGCCGCTTAGTTTTCAAGACGGCCTGCTCATCAACGAGGATGCCATCGACGCCGTCGGGCTGACACGCGCCAACGTGCGGCTCGGAAGCTTGGTCAACGTGCGCATCACCGGGCTGTTTGCCTGGGGCGACATCGACCGACCGGCGGCCGGCGGCAATGCCGGGGACAAGTCGGCCTGGCTGGTGGGCCTGTTTACGGAAACCGATTCGCGCACACGTACCGTTGAACTCGATGCGCTGTATGTGTCGGCCGATGATGAAACGGGCGACGGCCTCTACGTCGGCCTGGGCACTACGCGGCGGCTGGGGCGCTACAGCAATACCCTGCGAGTGCTCGCTTCCTTCCCTGTCGGCGACGAAACCGTCGCGAACCGACAGGGCATACTCTTCCATAACCAGCTTTCGTGGACGCCCCACCATACCCACAACCACGTGTACATCAACGGCTTCCTGGGCGTCGGCGAATTTCGGTCGGCGGCGCGGTCGCCCTCGGCGGGAGGCCCGCTCGGACGCACAGGCATCCTGTTCGCGGCGGTGGGGCTGGGGCGCTACGGGGCGGCCCTGAGCAACCAGGCCGACCGCGCCTTCGGTGGCAGCGCCGGCTACCAGATGTTCTTCGATCACACCCGCAAGCAACTGGTGATCGAAGTAGGCGGACGCTCTACCTACGGCGATGCTCCTCCGGCATCTCGTGATGCCCTGGCCGTCGGAGCCCGCTTTCAAATGGCGTTCGGACGACGAGGCGTGATCGTCCTCGACGGCTTCGGCTCGTACGATTTCGACGGCCTGGATCCGGGAGGTAACAACTCCGACCTGAGCTTTGGGGGCCGCGTCGAGGTAGTCATTAAGCTCTAACGCAACCCGTACCGGCAAGAAGTACACGCAAAGACCGCATGGTCTAAACAGTAAGAACAGGGCACCATGAACAACCGGTTTATCGAGAACCATTCCTGGTATCTGGTATGGATCGCAGGTTTTCTGAGCCTGGGCTTGGCCCTTCCCATCGTCCATAGCTTCCGGCAGGAGGCGCCCTCGAACCAGCTCTCCGACTCGCCCTATCTTCGCATCGATCCGGCGAAAATGGTCCTCTCGGAACGCGACACCCGCATCCCATGCGGCGAGTGTCATGCCCTGGAATACGACGTCTGGAAAGAAACACCCCACGCCACCGGTTTCAGCGAATTGCACCGCTCGGAGAAAGCCCAGGACATCCTCGACCGCATGGGCTTCAGGCTGGCAAAACGCGAGAGCCTCTGTTTGCGGTGTCACTACACGGCGATCCTCAAGCGAGAGCAGGCGAGGGCTATTGCAGGCATCTCGTGCGAGTCGTGCCACGGAGCCGCCCGCGACTGGCTCGACGTACATAACGATTATGGGGGAGCGACCCATGATACGGAGCTGGCCGAGCAGCGTCGTCAGCGTCTCGAGCGAAGTATCGAGGGAGGAATGCTTCGACCCTCGGAGGATCTGTATGCCGTCGCCGCCAACTGCTTCGAATGCCACACCGTACCGAATGAGACGCTGATCAACGTGGGGGGGCATGCCAGCGGGAGCAATTTTGACCTGGTCGATTGGGCGGATCAGATCCGGCACAACTTCTTGCAGGCGCAGTGGAGCAATGACGAGACGAACCGCCTCCAGACGCCGGAACGGAAACGCCTGATGTATGCCATCGGCAGCGTGTTGAATTACGAGTATAGCATCCGCGCCGTTGCGGCGGCCACCGAGCCGGGCAACTATGCGAAAGCGATGGAGCGACGCGTCAAAGGGGCACGGCGCGCGCTGGAGAAGGTCTACCGTGTAGCGCCCCTTGCCGACATCCAGGCCATCCTGTTGCGTGGCCGCGATCTGCGCTATGTGCCCAACAACAAAGCCGCCTTGCTTGCCGCCGCCGATGACATCAGCACACGAGCCCAACAACTCGCTCGCGCGCACGACGGCACCCGGCTCGCCGCCCTCGATCCGCTGATCGCGGGAAAACCCATTGCTAGCGCTGAGGATGAACCCGCTGACGAAGAACCTTCCGACGAAGAAATAGACGAACCCGTCGATCCCGCGACCGGAGAACCCGAGACGACCGAACCCGCCACGGAGGAAGCCGGGGAAACCGTGCGCGTCGTGGGCCGGCAACGGCGGCGACCGGCGTGGTTTGCAGCAGTGACGAACGCCACGCTCGGCCCCTCGTCCGGGTGCAGTTGCCACAACGACCAGTTCGAATGGTGGGACGCCGATCCGCATAGCCGGTCGGCGGAACCACTGCTCAACCAGACCTCGAAGGCCGTCCACATCGCCCGCACCTACGGGCTGACGCTGACCCAGATGAAGCGCGGCAACCGGATCTGCATGAATTGCCATGGAACCATCGTCACCGGCGATGAAGCCGAAGAAGTGTTCGACGGGGTCAGTTGCGAAAACTGCCACGGCCCCGGCGAGGCCTACGACCGCAAGCACGAGCTGGATCCTCCGCCCAGAGGCTACGTCCAGGGAGCCGCGCTGGGTATGGTCAACCTCGAAGACGTAGCCGCGCGCGCCGACAACTGCACCCGGTGCCACCACATCACCGACGAACGCCTCATCTCCTCCGGGCATCCCACGGGAGAGGGGTTCGACCTGGGCCGCCGGGATGAGGACATCCAGCACTGGACCTCCCCTACCCACAGCGCCGGCGACCTGAACGCCGCCTACCGCCGGGCCGTCCAGCGCCGGCCTATTCCGCAGAACATCCCTATCGCCACGCCGCCTGCCGAAGAGACCCCGCCGCCTCTTCTGTCCTCCGAAGGGCGCGTGAGGAGAGGGACCTCGTCGTCCCGTTCCGACCGCGCAAGACAGGCCCGGTTCAGACCGCCTCGTGTGCGTCCTTCCGACCGGTTCACCACGTTGCAAGCAGGAGATCTTGAGTCACCGCTTCTTTCCCTGGTGAGCGACAGCACGACCACCGAAGACATCCTGTTGCTGGTAAAACAGCGGCTGGAGGTGTTGTATAAAGCATTGGGAAGAGGGCAGTAGCATGGAGCAGGGGCAAGATATCGCGGCACAGGAGCGAGAACGCTTGTTCGAGGATCGCTGGTCCGCCTACGGAGCCAACACCGGTATCCTTCGGATCTCGGAGCGGTTGTCCCCGGACGCCTTGCGCCGGTATGAGATTTTCCAGACGTACGACGACGCATTCCTGGAGACCCTGACGCCGGACATCACCATCGCCACCTGGAAGGCCGATGCAATCCTCTTCGAGGAAGGCAGCTACCTCGACCTCGCCTTCTATATCATCGACGGCGAGGTGAACGTGTACCTGACCCAACTGCAAGACACAGGGGCCATTCCGATCTTCGACGCCAGCCGCGTGTCGATGCCCTATGACGAAGCGGCCCCGGAGGAAGCGGACGATCCCTACACGAAAACGGTCTTTTTCGGCCAGGTCGAACGACAGAAGGACGTGCGGGAACACAGCATCACCTACCTCTCGACCATGGACTTCGACCTGCCGCAGGGCAGGACGGTCACGCTCGGCCCCGGAGCGTTTTTCGGCGAGATCGGCACGCTGAACGGCTGGCCGCAATCCGTGACGGCACGGACGGCCTCGGAGGTGACACTGGCACAGATCAGGGTGCCCGCGCTACGCCAGATGAAGAAAAAGTCGTCGGCCTTCAGCGACCGCATCGATACGATCTATCGCGAGCGGACGCTCTTCACCCAGTTGAAATCGACCCCGCTGTTCCGGGGTGCTTCCGATAGCTTTATCGACGCCCTGGCCCAGAAGGTCGCGCTGGTATCGTGTGCACCGGGCGACGTGGTGGCCCGCGAAGGCGAGGCCGTCGATGCGTTATACCTCGTGCGTTCCGGCTTCCTCAAGCTCTCGCAACGGATGGGAAGCGACGAGATGGCACTCACCTACCTCAGCAAAGGGATGACCTTCGGAGAGGTCGAGTTGCTCATCGAACACCTCGACGGCTGGCAGTTTACCACGACCTCGGTAGGCTTCACCGAACTGGTCAAAATCGAGCGAGACGATTTTCTCGCCATCACGCAGCGCTTTCCCACCATCACGCGGCGCTTATGGGAATCGGCCGTCGCCACGATCAAAGAGACGGGCCGCACCCGGGGCAGCCTGGACAAATCGGAGTTGATCGAGTTTTCCCTTGCCAAAGGGCTGGTGCAGGGCAACAGCATCCTCGTCATCGACCTGGATGTCTGTACCCGGTGCGACGACTGTGTGCGAGGATGCGAGCATACCCACGGCGGGCGCCCGCGCTTCGTGCGGGAAGGCGAGAAGTATCATAACTTCCTTGTGGCGCGGTCGTGTTATCACTGCGAAGACCCGGTGTGTTTGATCGGGTGCCCCACCGGAGCCATTCGGCGGGCCAATGTAGGCGAGGTGGTCGAGATTGACGACGGCCTCTGTATCGGCTGTAGCAACTGCGCCACCAAGTGCCCCTACGACGCCATCATCATGCACGACACGAAGACGACCTGGCCGGATACGACCCTTCCGGAATGGCTTCGGGGACGGGAGCGAAAGGTGGCCAGCAAGTGCGATCTGTGCTACACGGCGGAGGCAGGCCCGGCCTGTGTAAACAACTGCCCCCATGCCTGTGCCTTTCGGGTGAGCAGCCTGGAAGAGTTTCAGGATCTGTTAGCCGTAGACCAGGAGCGGCCATGAAGAAAACGGCTATCTTTCAGCAAAAAAGGCCCCAGTCCTCCCGGTGGTTCAATAAATGGGTGCAATCGCCCCGCTGGTTTCTAGGGTTCTGGATCGTGGTAGGCCTGTGCCTGCTGATCTATGGACTGAACGTCCTGATCGGCCCGGTCCACCCCGAGAATGCCTGGAGCCTGGGGTATGGAACCACCGCTGCGTTGGTGCTCGTTTCGGTCTTTGGCTATGCCCTCCGGCGCCGGGCCGTCCGATTGAGACCGGGAAGAAGCTGGTATTACCTCCAGGTCCACGTATACGGGGGGTCGCTCTTTCTTCTCCTCGTCTTTATGCACGTCGGCTTCAAAGTGCCCCACGGTATCCTCGCGTGGTGGCTCTGGTTTTTCAGCATCTGGGTGGTCGCCAGCGGGCTGCTGGGCGTCGTCCTGCAAAAATGGATTCCGACGCTTCTCAACTCCGGGCTGTCCGTCGAGGTGCATTATGATCGGATTCCGGAACTCATTGAGGGCATCCGGGCCCGTGCCGACGAACTGGCGCGCTCCTGCGACTACCCAATCCGCGCCTTCTACCGGAAGAACCTGGCCCCGGCCCTGGCATTGCCGGAAACGCGCCTGATCTATTACCTCGATGTCACCGGCGGTATTCAAGCTCGGATACGGCAGTTCGATTATCTGCGCGCGTTGCTTCCGGCAGCAGAGCAAGAAAAGCTGGATGCGTTGCGGGCCATCTACAAGACCAAACTGGAAATCGATGCACACTACACCTTGCAGAAAGCGTTGCGCTGGTGGCTCTACCTCCATGTGCCGGTGTCGATCCTCCTGATCGCCCTCCTGGGACTACACCTGTTCGCCGTGCTGTACTATTAACCCCCTTGCCGGATGTGTCCGTCGTGCTGCGGCCAACGGTTCGAAAACGGCGGCCTCGCGGCACGACGCATAAAAAGACCGTCTCCCTCCAGGTAACGTGCCATCCCCATGGCTCCCGAGCAGAACCACGAAAGCAAGAAAGGCTTCTTCAGCGACGTGCGCCTCCCCGTCGCCAAGCGGTACGTATACCCGCGTTCGCGCACCGTCATGTTTCTCGCAGGAGGGCTCGGCGCGGTGCTGATTGCCGTCGTCTTTGTGTTCAATGTGACCATGCAGCGGGGCGCGCTCATCTCCAACGGACCGCTCTCGTCCGACCATGCCATCTTCGGAACGGATTGCTCGAACTGTCACACGCCCTTCGGCGCGGTGACGGACGACAAGTGCGCGGTATGCCACGAGAAATACGGCGACGAAATCGGCGTGCATACCCTGGCCTCGCACTACCTCTATCGCTCCGGGGACTTCACGCGCCTCGTCCCGGCACCCGGCGAACCTGCCTGCTCGGGATGTCACATGGAACATGGAGGGCGCGAGGTATCTCTCACAAGCATACCCGATGCCCGGTGCCTTTCCTGCCACCCCTTCGGATCGTTCACGGAACACCACCCTGAGTTCGAGTTTGCCGCTGAGGAACAGGCCGACGAAGCCCATCTTTCGTTTCCGCACGCATTCCATGTGAAGGAGGTAAAAGACCAGGAAGCCCTGGCCGACGTGGAAAAAACCTGCCTGTACTGCCATCATCCCGAGCCCGACGGCAGAACCTTCCAGCCCCTCAACTTCGACCGGGATTGCGATGCCTGCCACCTGACCTCCAGCACGGCGACCCCCTGGCTCGTCACCACCGACGACGCGCCCGCCGGTGCGCCCGCGGTCCATACGCTCGAAACCATCCGCGCACAGCAGTCGCCCGGCACCCGATGGGCGGAGTATACGAATCCGAACGAGTTTCAGCGGCGCAGTTCACGCGTCCGAAAACGGCCCCTGTATCACGAGGACCCCTGGATCCTCGACAATCTCAGGCGGCTACGGGGCCTCCTCTACCCCACGCGCGGGCTGGCCGACCTGTTGAAAACATCGGGAGACGTGGACCCGCAGGACGCCGGGGTGCTCTACGAAGAGGCCTTGGCTACGCTACGCGACTATGCCGAAGCGCTCCGCGGCCGGCCGGAGCGGGATGTCCAGCAGGCGTTAGAGGAGGTGGAACAACTGCTGCTCATCGTCGAGCAACGGTTGCGCGATCCCTACAGCCCACTCGATGAAACCCGGTTTTTGATCAGTGCCGCAGAACTCGACCCCGCCCTGTCTCCGGAACAGGTAGCCGCCTACCGCACCTTTATCGACCAACTCACCGAACCCTGCCAGCAGTGCCACCAGGTCGAAAACGCCACCCTGTTACGGGTACAGACCGACCAGAAGGTATTAACCCGTGCTGAATTCAACCACCGGGCGCATATCATTCAGCGCCGCTGCCTGGAGTGTCACACCGAGATCCCTATCCAGCGGTTGGTAGCCACCGAGACCGACGCCGACTCCACGCTCGATCACGCCGGCATCCAGAACATTCCGACCATCACCACCTGCCGGACGTGCCACGCCAACGACAAGGCGTCGAACACCTGTATCACCTGTCACCTGTTTCACCCCGATACGTCGCAGCGGGCGAACTTGCTGCTCTATCTGGATGAACGAAATCCGGACAACAACGAGTAAGGCCGGAAAGGTCTTGAAGCTTACGGAGAACCGATCATGTCTGCACGGCTGTTTTGCAAAACGGGAGAGCTTGCCGGGGCGGCGTATACCATCGACCGCGAGGCAACTATCGGGCGGCTCCAGGAAAACGAGATCACCCTGCACCCGACCTTCATCTCCGGTCATCACGCCCGCATTTATTTCGACGCTGACGAAGCGCATTACTTCCTGGAAGACCTCGGCAGCAGCAACGGCACGAAGCTCGACGGGATGGACATCAAGGAAGCGACACGGCTGGATCGCCTCCACGTGCTTACGTTCGCCGGGCAGTTCGATTTTATCTTCCAGGTATTGCCCCGATCACCCGTCGAACGGGCGGCCCCCGGAGAAGCATCCAGGGATCAAGGCGAGAAGACACGATTCGGGGATGCCTTCGACGTCCTCCCGCCGCTGGCCGTCGAGGAGGCACACGACGGGGTCGATAAAACACGGTTCGGGGATCCCTTCGGCGATCTTCCCCCGATCCTGGAAGAAGCGGCCCCTGCGGACAAGACGAGCATCGGAGATGTCTTCCAGCCCCTCCCGCCGCTGCCTCCCGAAGGCCCCGTCCCGGGAGAGGATGAAACGCTCTTCGTGCCGCCGTCGGATCAGCCCGAAGAACCAGTACCGTCGGTAGAACCCGTTCAGCCGGTAACACCGGTCCGGGCGGGGCCGTTCGTGGTCGAGATCACCATGCCGGAAGGAACGCGCGAGGTCTTCCCCTTGAAGGAAGGCACCAACAGGGTGGGCCGTCAATCTACTGCCGACGTGCCGGTACCTCACCCCTCCATTTCGCGCAACCACGCCGTGTTAACGGTACGGGAAGGGAAGGTTTTGCTGAAAGATTCAGGGAGTAAAAACGCCACGTACGTCCAGGGGGAAAAGTTGACATCCGAAATAGAAATTCTACCCGGAATCCCCATTCGCTTCGGGTTCAATATCGAAGCAATCCTGCGGCGTGAGGAGCCGCATCCTTAACGTGTCCATGGAGGAAGTGTGTATGCCTGCAGAGATGTTATCCGACGGCACCTACGTGCTCGACGCCCCCGTTCGCCTGCCGGACGTGTTGGATATGCTCATCGTCGGCGGAGGCCCTGCGGGAACGGCGGCGGCCTTCCGGGCAAAGGAATTGGGGCTGGCTGCGCTCGTCATCGAGTACGACGACCTGATGAAGCGCATCCGCGATTATGCCAACGACAAGTTCATCCTGCCTCACTTCGGCGGCGGCGACAAGATGAAGTTCCCGAAAGGGGGCGAGATGGTGAAACGGCTGTGCTTCTCGCCCATCGACAAGGACGACATGTGTGCCGGTTGGAAAGGCCACTATCGCCAGGGCTGTATCCCGGCCCAGATCGGCGTCGAATTGACGGGCCTCGAACAGCAAGAAAACGACGTATGGCAGGTTCAGGCGTGGAACCACAAGACCAAGGCGGAACAGACCTACCGGGCGAAACACGTGGTGATAGCCATTGGACGCGGCGTGCCCCGTCGCTTCGACATTCCCGGCAACACAGACGGCATTGCCTACCGCCTCGATGATGCAACCAGGTACGTCGGCGCGCCGACCCTCGTAATCGGCGGAGGCACGTCGGCGGCGGAGGCCGTCATCGCCATATCCCATGCCAAGGCCGCCGCCGGAGACACGTGCCGGGTCTACTGGTCCTACCGGGGCGACAAAATGCCGAAGGTGTCCAGAGCCCTCTCCGACGTGTTCTTCGACGCCTACATGGGCAATGGTAACATCCTCTATTTTCCCCGGAGCGAACCGGTGGCCGTCGTCACGGGTCCCGACCGCCGGCCCTACCTCTCGCTCCGCATTGATCGCAAGGTGATCGACGGAAGGCCCGGCGAAACCGTGCACCTGGAGTTCCTAAAGACCAACTGCCTGGCATGCATCGGCGAGGATATCCCCGAGGCATTCCTGAACTCCCTGGGAATTGAGATGGTTACCGGCGGGCCGAAAAACAAGAAACGTATGGTCGTGACCCCCCTGCTCGAAACCCGCCGGCCAAACCTCTACCTGATCGGCGATATTCTAAGCCAGGCCTATCTCGAAACCGACGCCTTCGACGCAGACCCGGCGACTTTTCGAGAAATCAAGCACCGTGGCAACATCAAGGCGGCGTTGCGCGACGGGGTCTTCGTCGCCGAGGTGATCAAACAAAAGCTCGACGGGAAGCAGATCATTGAGGTGACGCTCGACTTTGAAGAGGACGAACCGGAGGCCGCACCGGGCATGCCCGCGAGAGAAGCCACCGATTCGATGCTCCGGATGATCGTCGATGCGCAAGGGCCGCCTCCGGCGAGTATCTCCTCGGACCGGGACGTCAGGGAAGAACCGGCCTTCCTGGTGCGCATGACGCATGCCGGTGTAGACGAGGATGAGTTTACGCTCCCGGTGAACGGCGTAACGACGATTGGCCGGGAAGGATGCGACGTCACGTTCCTCCAGGATACCTCGTTGTCGGCCCGCCACGCCTCTATTTCTCACAGCCCCGACGGCTATTTTTTGCGCGACGATGGGAGCGACACCGGCACGTATCTACGCCTCAAGGCGGGCACCCCGCGGCCGGTCTCATCCGGCGACCTCGTGCGGCTGGGGCGGCAGATTTTACTTTTCCAGGAAGAACAGGGAAGCGGCTCGCTCCTCCACTACGACCACACCGGCCGGCTGGTCAACCAGTATCCTCTTTCGCAAAAAACCATCGTGGTCGGGCGGCAAGCGCCCGACGTCATCCTCGACCCGCAGGATAAGATCCTCTCTCGACGCCACCTCGCGATTTCGGTCAAAGACGGGCAGATGTTCGTCAAGGATCTGAAGAGTCTCAACGGCACCTACCTCCGCGTGCGCGATGCCGTCCGGGTCGAGCACGACGACGTCTTCCGGGTGGGGCAACTCATCTTCCGGCTGCACCTGAGAGAAGAAGTGTCCCGGGATTCGATGACTTTTAGAGTACCCCCCTACGCCCCGTCGCAGGACCAACCGGCGGCTCCTTCACCGGAACCGGAAGCGCCGTTGCACCCCCCGGAAGCCACCCCCACGGTGACGTTCGAGGGATTGGGGAAAACCTTCGCCCTCCAGCACGGGCAGACCATCTGTGACGCAGCCGAACAACAGGGCATCAACTTGAATGCGGAGTGCCACGCCGGTATGTGCGGGAGCGACCCTATCCGCATCCTCGCCGGAGGCGAACACCTGAACGCACTGGGCGACGAAGAGGCCGATACGCTGGAAGACATCTGTGAACTCGAACCGGGCGCGTGCCGCTTGGCCTGCATGGTGAAGGCAAGCGGGCCGGTGGTCGTCGAGATGGTCGAGGGGTGAGGCGACGGCGCGCGTCGAGACGCCGGCCGGCGGTCTTGCTTGTTATGCCGGTACCGCATTAATTGACACCTATCCGGCATGTCATGAGGGTTGTTTCGGGAAGTAGATGCCGGGGCACGTACCCATCTCTGTCATCGTCGCTTCCTCGGCAGCGGGGATGAACCAATACCAGGGCGATGTCCATGCAGCGCGCATCCGACATGGTGGGGAAGGTCCTAGATAGCTACCGCATCCAGGCGGTGCTGGGTAAGGGAGGAATGGGGGTGGTCTACAAAGCCGTGGACACGTCCCTCGACAAAGTCGTCGCGCTGAAATTGATGAACCCCCTGCTCGTCGAGGATGAACGGTTCCTGGGGCGCTTTAAGTCGGAAGCCAGGGCGCTGGGCCGCTTGCACCATCCTAACATCGTCAGTGTCTTTGCCCTTCGCCACATCGAGCACCACCTCTTCATCGTGATGGAATATGTCGAAGGTACGACCCTGGCCGACCACGTCAAGCTCCGGGGTCCGATGGTCTGGCAGAACGCCGTCCCGGTCATGCAGCAGACGCTTCGAGCCATCGACTATGCCCATCGAGAAAAAATCATTCATCGCGACATCAAGCCCCATAACGTCCTGCTCTCGCCGCAAGGCATCGCCAAAGTGACCGACTTCGGCCTGGCCAAAATACAGGCGTCCCACACCGACAGCGCAGTCCTGACAAAAACGGGCTTTACCGGGGGCACCCTCTACTATATGCCGCCCGAACAGCTTGAAGGGTTTTCCAAAGTAGATCACCGGGGGGACATCTACGGGCTCGGCATGACCTTTTACGAGATCTTAGCAGGGCGCGTCCCGTTCGATAAAGAAAGCTCCGAGTTTGCCATCCTCAAAGCCATTGACGCCCACGACTTTCCCTCGCTCGATCAACTGACGAGCGACGTGCCCGAGCCGCTCATTCGGATGGTAATGAAGGCGCTCGAACGATATCCCGCCGACCGCTATCAAACAGCGGGCGAGATGTTGATGGCACTGGATGCATGGCAGGCCGAGGCCATCCCTTCGGGCGAGGATCGACCGGCGAGGCCCGGCGCTCCGGCAGCATCCCCCGCCCCGAGCACAGAGGACCGGAGCAACATCCTGGCGTCGCTGAAAGCGGTGCTGGCAAAAGGAGCCGAGCGGTATTCCTCCGCCCGGCGAACACGGCGAGAAGCGCACCGGGAAAACGTCCCGGCTCCGCTCAAAACCATGCTCACGCAGGATCCTCCGAAAGAGACGCCGGAGCAACCCGTTCCCAGGATATCCCAACAGCAAAAGCCGTCGCCCGGCAAGAGGGAAACTCCCGACAAGGAACCCCCGGAAAGTGGCCTGATAACACCGCGTCCTCAGCCGGAGCGCAAGCCCACTCCACACGCGATCCTGCGCATACGACACCATCCCGTCCTCATGATGGGTGCGGTCGGTGTCCTCTTGCTGCTGGGCTTCCTGCTCTACCAGGGAGGACAGCGTATCCTCCAACCCCCGGCGGAAAGTGAGATCCTGACGCCAACCGAGGATTCGGCCTCGTTTTCTATTCGCACGCACCCCGCCGAGGCCACGGTCTTCGTCGATGGGCAACGCGTCGGCAACACGCCCCTGATCGATTATGCCATCAGCGCAGGTACCACCGCGATTCACATCGAAATGCCCGGCTATCTCCCTCTCGACACGTCGATAACCCTCGGTGCCAATCAGCAACCCACGTTTGCCTTCTCGTTGCAGGAAGATGCGCCTGCACCGCCGGTTCGCCGGCAGCCGGTAGTGGGCACCCTGACCATCCGGTCGGAACCGCCGGGTGCGGATGCCTGGCTCGACGACCGGAGCCTGGGGCAAACCCCCCTCACGGTGCAGGACCCGGAAGCGGGCACGCATCGCCTGCTCCTCCGAAAACAAGGGTTCGAAGACCATTCCAGGTCGATTACGGTGGAACCCGGCACCGACAACCTGGTGGCGGCGACGCTCATCGCCCTGACAGGTACCCTGAAGATCAGCGTCAAGCCTTTCGGTGACCTCTATATCGACGGGATGCTCAAGGCCCAGGGCTCCGATGCCCCCGTCACCGAGACCCTCGGCGCGGGGGTCTATCATGTGCGCGCCATGCACCCTGAGTTCGGCACCTGGGACAAGCAAGTGACCATCGACAGCAGCGGCACCCGGGACATTCTCTTCGACTTCGAGCAGCAGTTTGAGGTAGCCGTGACGTCCGAGCCCGACCAGGCCGAGATTCTGGTGGACGGACAACCCACGGGGCAAACTACGCCCGGTGTGGTTCTCGTACATCCCGGGCGTCGCACCATTGCCGTGCGAAGAAAAGGGTATATCATGGAAGGAGCCGCGCACGTGATTATCCTGGAGCGTGACTGGACCGATCAGCCGCTGCATCTCCCTCTGAGAGAAATAAAGTGAACCGTAACCGTGCGGCGAGCTACGTACAATGACATTGAAATCGTTGGATCACTTCACACCCCGGGCGTTCTCTGCCACCAACCGACCTGAGCCGCCGCCCCGCCTCAATAGCGACGGCCATCATCGCATTTCTTACTATTGCTTTGCTTCAGATCGAACAGCCTGGTATACTTCCGCCTGATCTGATTTGTCCCAGGCCTGGTAGAGGTCGATTAGGAGATCGAGCGCCTGTACAGTGTATGGGTCCTGGTCCCCGCTTTTTTCATTCAACACGCCATAGCTATCGAGGAGAAGAGGTTCTGCCGCGTCGTATTGCTGAAGCGCCGTCAGGCAACGGCCCAGCAGCATCTGCGTCTGGAGGGTCTGCACATGGCCGTCCGACAATTTTTTTTGCTGAATGGTTAATCCCTCACGCAACACCGGCTCTGCATCTTGGTAGGCATGACGATCTAGGAGCAACCGGCCCAGATTCACCAGCACGATGGCAAGGCCGGGGTCATCTTCAGCACGTACAGCGCGCATTTTCTCAAGGGCCTCGCGATACATAGGTTCAGCCTGGTCGTACTGATCTTGCGCATGCACATTGTACGCGAGATTGCTCAGGACAATAGCCGTAAAGAGGTGATCATCGCCCAGATTCTTGCGATACAACCGGAGGGCCTCGCGGTAATAGGGCTCGGCCCGAGCATAGTCGCCTTGACTTCTCAACAGAGAGGCCAGGTCGTTGCTCACACGGGCCACATCGAGGCTTTCCTCCCCTATGGTCTCGCGATACATATCCAGTGCTTCTTGATAGGCCATCTCGGCGGCTGTGTAATCTCCCTGTCCGCCCATGATTCCGCCCAGCGAGAGCAGGCTCTCTGCCACGTCCGGGTGTCGGGTGCCTAACAAGGTGCGCCGCATGGCTAATGCTTCACGGGCAAGCGGTTCGGCAGCCTGGTTGTTCCCCTTACGACTGAGAAGCTGAGCCAGCGCGCTGAGACTCCGAGCCAATTTTGGATGCGCTTCGCCATACAACGTACGACGCATGGTCAGCGCTTCACGAAAAACCGTCTCCGCCGAATCGAGGTCGTCTCTTGCCTGGTGCAACCAGCCCAGATTGCTCAGGGTAACGGCTATCTCCGGGTGGACGTCGCCATGTACCTTTCGGTAGATGGTCAACACCTCATTGTATAGCAGGGCTGCCTGTTCATAATCCCCTTTCGTATGCACCACCACCGCCACGTCGTTCAGACGTTCGGCGATTTCCGGACTCTCTTCGCCGTAGGCGTTGCGGTTGATGGCAAGTGCCTCACGAAAAAGGGAGTCGGCGGCATCCAGATCTCTCTTGGCGTATAACAGATCCCCCAGGCCGCTCAGCACGTCCGCTACATCGAGGTGTTCTTCCCCGAGCATAGCCCGCCGCATCGCCAGGGCCTCGCGGTAGAGCGGCTCTGCCGCTTCGTAGTCCCCCTGTTCACGGAAAAGCCAGGCGACGTGGGAGAGACTTGTCGCGATGTCGAGGTGCATGGCACCGAGCGTTTGTTTCCGGATCGCGAGGGCCTCTTCGAGCAAGGGTCTCGCGGCGTCGTAGAGCCCCAGATTCACGTACACGCGCCCGATCACATCCATCATCGTCGCCTGCACGTCGGACTGGGCGGCCAGTTCGCTACGCACCCGCCTGCCTCCTTCGTCGAGCACCTCTCGCACGGTGAGGGTATCGCCCAGGGCTTCGTTTGGATCGGACCGTTCAAATAAATCCACCAGGAAGGCCGACACCTGCATCGCCTTGTCCCGTTCCTGGGCGATTTGGGTAGCCTGGTAGGCCGTTGCAAGCCCGAATGCGGCCAGGAGCACCATCACCCCGGCTGTGGCCATCACCCCGAACCTGTGCCTGCGCACAAACTTTGAGGCCCGATACGTGAATGTGTCCGACTGCGCCCTGACCGGTAGCTCGGCCAGGTGCCGCCGGATGTCCTCGCCCAACTGCTCTGCCGAGGCATATCGCCGCTCCGGTTCCTTGCGCATCGCCGTCAGCACGATGTTGTCCAGGTCGCCTGAGAGCCGCCGGCGCAGACGCTCCGTGCTCGTGCTCCGCGCGCGACTCACCTGCGCCGGGGTGACCATTGACGAGGGCTCCTCCGTTTCCACCACGCGGCTGACGGCAGTGCTCGGCTTTTCCGGGACTTCCTCGCAGATGATGCGCTCGACCTCGTGAAGCGACCGGCTCGGCAGTTGGTACGGGCGGCGTCCGGTGAGCAGTTCATAGAGTAAGACACCCAACTGGTACACATCGGTGGCCGTCGTCACGGGTTCGCTGCGAACCTGCTCCGGGCTGGCGTATTCCGGCGTCATCAAGCGCATGCCGGTTCGTGTCCGAACCAGGGATTGGGGGTGTGTTTCCGGATCGAGCAGCTTGGCAATGCCGAAGTCGAGGAGCTTGACGGTGCCGTTCCCCGACTGCTCGGGGGCAGGCTCCGCCACCAGGATATTAGACGGCTTGAGGTCGCGGTGAATAACTAGGTTCTGGTGTGCATAATGCACCGCTGCACAGACGGTGCGAAACAGGGCTAAGCGCTCCCGCACCGTGAGTTGATGGGCATCACAATACTGGTCGATAGGAATCCCGTCGACATACTCCATCACAAAGTACGGGCGATTATCCCCCGGCTGCCCGGCGGTGGGCGTGGTGACGCCCCCGTCGAAGACACGGCAAATGTTGGGATGGGTCAGGCGAGCCAGGATCTGGCGCTCGGCCAGAAAGCGACGGGTGGGACCCTCACCGACGACGTCGTAGCGAAGTAGCTTGAGCGCCACCTGTTGTTCGAACTGGCCGTCCATACGTTTGGCCAGGAAAACGGTGCCCATGCCCCCCCGGCCCAGCACCCGTTCCAATCGATAGGATCCAATATGCTGACCGGCAAGGGATGCTGCGTGATCCTGATCGGGTGAGGGTCCCATGAGTTGATCGGCAAGACGATCAAAACGGCCTGTACGGGCAGCGGCATTCAGGAGCGAATAGACCTCGGCATAGAGGTCAGGGTCGCCGGCGCACGCTTCGTCCAAAAACGCTGGCCGCTCGTCCGGGTCATGCTTGAGGGCGGCGGCGAAGAGGTCCTGAATCTGTTCCGAGTGATCCATGATACGCAGATTTTTCAGGGGTCGAAAAGGACGTGGCGGGTTTCCTTTTACGACGATGCCAGTTCTCGATTGAGCCAGGCGCGGCCCAGGGCCCAGTCGCGCTTGACCGTAGCAGACGAAATGCCAAGTGCTTCAGCCGTCTCTTCGACGTTGAGCCCTCCGAAGAAACGACATTCAATAACGCGGCACGCGCGCTCGTAAACGGCGGTGAACCGTTCGAGTGCTTCATCGAGCGCGATGAGGTCTTCTGCTTGTGCTGCGGGCATCAGCGTTACTTCGTCGACGCTCACCCGTTGCAGATCACCGCCTCTTCGTACTCGCATCCGCGCTCGGGCATAGTCGATCAGGATACGCCGCATCACGCGTGAGGCCATCGCGCAGAAATGGGCACGGTCTTGCCACTGTACGCGGTTGACCTGCACCAGCTTGAGGTACGCCTCATGGACAAGGGCGGCGGTGTCGAGCGTATGGTCCTTGCGTTCTTGGAGGAGATGTGCGTGAGCAATCTGCCGGAGTTCCTCGTACAGGACCGGCAATAGCTGATCCAGGGCCTGACGATCTCCTTTCGACAGGGCGAGGAGCAACTCCGTTATGTCAGGCGATGCAGGCATTAGGGCATGCCTCTGGTGCAACCAATGCATCGTGGCCCCCTGCCCGACAGACGAACACAGGCGACCGGGGCCTTCTCTTTCCTATGATAAGCGAGGGCTTCGACTTGTTCCGGCCTCTTCTGCAGCAGCAGCTCCCTGTGAGGGTTCCATGATCCCGTTTTGGCTACGATGTCGCCTCTTTTAATGGAGACCTTCTAAACACACGGACCGGGGAGGCTCCTTTTTCAAACCACACCATTGCGAGGGTTGCCATGACACGCGCCGGACTGATGTTGATCTTGATCTCGTGGATGCACGTTGCCTGCGATACCGTCGACGACCGTGTGGACAGCACGACATACCAGCCGATCATCCAATCGGCTCGTGCGATTAATGACCATCAGGATATTCCCCGAACGGGCGACTTGTGGATGACCACCTGGTCGGACGATGACGCCCTCTATCTAACCTGGGGCGATGGCACGGGGCGCCTCTTTTGCCTTCCATCGGAGGACGGAGAACAGCCCATCTTTAGCAATGTTATCGAGGTGTCGTCGGGCTGCTTTTCACTGCCGGGGCCGCTCTGCTCCTGTGACCAGGGCTGCGACATCGAATGCGAATTGATCCATCTGACCTGCAATCAGATGGAGTGTTTCACGCAATGCCAGCCCCTTTGCCCGACGACCGATGCGGGACTGCTTCGCCTCGAAGGCCCCGTGAATGCGATTCTGCCGTGCGAGGATGAGAACGACTGCATCACGTCGCTGCACATTCCGGCCAGCCAACTCCCCGATTACGGGTGGGTCCCATTGATGCCGGGCAAGAACGACAAGCCATCGAGCCTCCTCTTTCTCGACGGTCGCCTCCTCTATGCGGGGCATCGGCCGGCCGGCGAGCCCACCTACGGATACATCGCCCACTCGGACGATTACGGCCGGACATGGACCGAGGTCGAGAGTTCGCCCTGGGGAGCCAACAGCAACTTTCGCGTGGCCATGTTCATCAACATGGGCCAAGCCTACGGACTCAACAAGGATAACTACGTCTACGCGCTGGGAGTCAGTCACGAAATCAGCCAAACGGGACAACCCATGTCCGTGTACCTCGCGCGCGTGCCGAGGGCGTCCGTCATCGACTACACTCAATACGAATACTTCGCCGGCCTGGACAGCGCCGGGGATCCGGTCTGGGAGTCGAACGAATCCGGCAGTGTGCCGCTCGCAAACCTCAGGACGCTGGAGCAGGCATCGGCCATGTACCACGAGGGAATTGATCGCTACCTCTTTCTCACCGCGCAAGCAGACACGACCCCTAGAAACCCCGGAGCCCTCTTCGAGGCCCCCACGCCGTGGGGACCATGGGTCGAAGTCGCTGAGATCCTGGTCCCTGCCGAAAACCCCACCTGGCTCAGGGGCCACTACATTGCGAGTCTGATTACCAAAGGGGCCGGCTCCAACAGCGTTTTTTTCACGATTGCGGGTGGAATCGACGAATACAACCTGCATATCGGCCAGATCGAGTTCGAACGCGCACGGTAGCACGAACCGGTCGATTGGCTCAGGCCAGGATTCATTGAGCCTTCGGAAACGCCTTTGCTTTCACCATCGCCAGCATTACATGGCACGATCCGGAAATCGAACATTGTGAAATACTTCGCCCCGTGTTTGTTTCTTGCTCTTATGCTCCAACCGTTCAGAATCGCCGCGCAACCGGAATCCTCATCCGCTGTATCCGACGACCTGTGGACGCTGGACTTTGAGGGGGAATGGACCGCCCCGGCCCAGCACTGCAAGTACAGCGGAAAAGTGACCTTCGTGCTGCCGGAAAAAGACGGGCCGGTTCGTGGCAATGGGCCGATGGACGCTCGTTGCGACGGTCCGAATTACAGCACGGTTTGTACGGCTTCCTTAATCCTTGACGGAACCGTCGCGCAGGATACGCTCACGTTTATACCAAGATCTAAGGTGACTTCCTGCAACATCAATTCGGGCGGGTTTAGCGTCACCTGGTCGGACTACCCAGATGAGCATTTTAACGTCAACAGGCGGGTCTCGATACCTGTCCGAAATGGAGCCGAGACCATCCAGGACGTGGTCGATGCCGACGGGACCCAACGATGGCGCCTTCATGGGAAAGATGTAGAACGCTGGCGCGTCACCTATACCGGGTATGATGTGCTAAGGCAAGGCGACAGCTATGAGCACTTCAAAGGCTTAAAAGTGCACTGGCGCACGACGGTTGATTTCAGAATACAGGGAGGGCAGTACAGGGGCGGAACGGGGAAAAACGTCATTACCGGCATCGAATCCTATTCACACCCGCCGGGTGTCTGGGATTGTGTTTTACTTAAGGGATCGGGCCGGGTGGCGATGCCCAGCTATGTCGTACCCGGCCAGGCCACCAAAAGCACAGCAAGGCTCATATTTCCCGATGGAAACAACTTTCGTGTGGGCTACACCTGTCTCATGGACACCGACCAGTTCAAGGATCATCTTCGTGCCCGAGGATACAAATCGTTTCCCTCTCTGCGAGGCGTAGACAAGACGAAAACTGTCCGCGGCAAGGCAGGAGATTTCCTCAAAGGCTTCCATGACATTTCCTTGATGAACTATGAAAAGGTAATCATGAAGGGCACCTATGAGGGGTACCAGATAAAGGTTCAAAAACTGAAATAGGTCGTCTGGACCTTCAGGTAAATACACACCCTGTGAGGGTCCATGATCCCGTTTTGGCTACGATGTCGCCTCTATTAATGGAGACCTTCTAAACACACGGACCGGGGAGGCTCCTTTTTCAAACCACACCATTGCGAGGGTTGCCATGACACGCGCCGGACTGATGTTGATCTTGATCTCGTGGATGCACGTTGCCTGCGATACCGTCGACGACCGTGTGGACAGCACGACATACCAGCCGATCATCCAATCGGCTCGTGCGATTAATGACCATCAGGATATTCCCCGAACGGGCGACTTGTGGATGACCACCTGGTCGGACGATGACGCCCTCTATCTAACCTGGGGCGATGGCACGGGGCGCCTCTTTTGCCTTCCATCGGAGGACGGAGAACAGCCCATCTTTAGCAATGTTATCGAGGTGTCGTCGGGCTGCTTTTCACTGCCGGGGCCGCTCTGCTCCTGTGACCAGGGCTGCGACATCGAATGCGAATTGATCCATCTGACCTGCAATCAGATGGAGTGTTTCACGCAATGCCAGCCCCTTTGCCCGACGACCGATGCGGGACTGCTTCGCCTCGAAGGCCCCGTGAATGCGATTCTGCCGTGCGAGGATGAGAACGACTGCATCACGTCGCTGCACATTCCGGCCAGCCAACTCCCCGATTACGGGTGGGTCCCATTGATGCCGGGCAAGAACGACAAGCCATCGAGCCTCCTCTTTCTCGACGGTCGCCTCCTCTATGCGGGGCATCGGCCGGCCGGCGAGCCCACCTACGGATACATCGCCCACTCGGACGATTACGGCCGGACATGGACCGAGGTCGAGAGTTCGCCCTGGGGAGCCAACAGCAACTTTCGCGTGGCCATGTTCATCAACATGGGCCAAGCCTACGGACTCAACAAGGATAACTACGTCTACGCGCTGGGAGTCAGTCACGAAATCAGCCAAACGGGACAACCCATGTCCGTGTACCTCGCGCGCGTGCCGAGGGCGTCCGTCATCGACTACACTCAATACGAATACTTCGCCGGCCTGGACAGCGCCGGGGATCCGGTCTGGGAGTCGAACGAATCCGGCAGTGTGCCGCTCGCAAACCTCAGGACGCTGGAGCAGGCATCGGCCATGTACCACGAGGGAATTGATCGCTACCTCTTTCTCACCGCGCAAGCAGACACGACCCCTAGAAACCCCGGAGCCCTCTTCGAGGCCCCCACGCCGTGGGGACCATGGGTCGAAGTCGCTGAGATCCTGGTCCCTGCCGAAAACCCCACCTGGCTCAGGGGCCACTACATTGCGAGTCTGATTACCAAAGGGGCCGGCTCCAACAGCGTTTTTTTCACGATTGCGGGTGGAATCGACGAATACAACCTGCATATCGGCCAGATCGAGTTCGAACGCGCACGGTAGCACGAACCGGTCGATTGGCTCAGGCCAGGATTCATTGAGCCTTCGGAAACGCCTTTGCTTTCACCATCGCCAGCATTACATGGCACGATCCGGAAATCGAACATTGTGAAATACTTCGCCCCGTGTTTGTTTCTTGCTCTTATGCTCCAACCGTTCAGAATCGCCGCGCAACCGGAATCCTCATCCGCTGTATCCGACGACCTGTGGACGCTGGACTTTGAGGGGGAATGGACCGCCCCGGCCCAGCACTGCAAGTACAGCGGAAAAGTGACCTTCGTGCTGCCGGAAAAAGACGGGCCGGTTCGTGGCAATGGGCCGATGGACGCTCGTTGCGACGGTCCGAATTACAGCACGGTTTGTACGGCTTCCTTAATCCTTGACGGAACCGTCGCGCAGGATACGCTCACGTTTATACCAAGATCTAAGGTGACTTCCTGCAACATCAATTCGGGCGGGTTTAGCGTCACCTGGTCGGACTACCCAGATGAGCATTTTAACGTCAACAGGCGGGTCTCGATACCTGTCCGAAATGGAGCCGAGACCATCCAGGACGTGGTCGATGCCGACGGGACCCAACGATGGCGCCTTCATGGGAAAGATGTAGAACGCTGGCGCGTCACCTATACCGGGTATGATGTGCTAAGGCAAGGCGACAGCTATGAGCACTTCAAAGGCTTAAAAGTGCACTGGCGCACGACGGTTGATTTCAGAATACAGGGAGGGCAGTACAGGGGCGGAACGGGGAAAAACGTCATTACCGGCATCGAATCCTATTCACACCCGCCGGGTGTCTGGGATTGTGTTTTACTTAAGGGATCGGGCCGGGTGGCGATGCCCAGCTATGTCGTACCCGGCCAGGCCACCAAAAGCACAGCAAGGCTCATATTTCCCGATGGAAACAACTTTCGTGTGGGCTACACCTGTCTCATGGACACCGACCAGTTCAAGGATCATCTTCGTGCCCGAGGATACAAATCGTTTCCCTCTCTGCGAGGCGTAGACAAGACGAAAACTGTCCGCGGCAAGGCAGGAGATTTCCTCAAAGGCTTCCATGACATTTCCTTGATGAACTATGAAAAGGTAATCATGAAGGGCACCTATGAGGGGTACCAGATAAAGGTTCAAAAACTGAAATAGGTCGTCTGGACCTTCAGGTAAATACACACCCTGTGAGGGTCCATGATCCCGTTTTGGCTACGATGTCGCCTCTATTAATGGAGACCTTCTAAACACACGGACCGGGGAGGCTCCTTGTTCAAACCACACCGTTGCGAGGGTTGCCATGACACGCGCCGGATTTAGCAGAACCTTGAAGAAGAGAGATGTCCTATGTGCAGGGCTGATCGCGGTGCTGTTGGCCGGCTGTGCAGCATCGCGTGATGCGTTCGACGTATCGGACACACCGATCTCGGCGACCACCGATGCAACGGTCATAGCGCGCGGGCGCTACCTTGCTTACGGTCCTGCCCATTGTGTGAGTTGTCATACGCCGGACGGCCCGTCGACCTCCTTCGAGCCCGAGGAGACGCCACCGCTCGTCGGCGGGTACCCGTTCCGCTTTCCCGGCGGCCTGGTCCATGCTCCCAACCTGACGCCGGACACGGAAACCGGAATCGGGCAGCGTACCGATGCCGAACTGGTCCGGGTGCTGCGCTACGGGATCCGCGCCGACGGACGCAAGGCGGTACCCATCATGGAATACCAGAACCTCAGCGACGAAGATCTCATAGCGCTGATCTCGTTCCTGCGTGCTCAGGCTCCGGTGCACCACCCCGTACCCAAGCGGCGGCTCAACCTGATGGGCAAGATTGGAATGGCATTGCTGATACATCCCCGGAGCCCAGAAGGAAAACCGGTCGTGCTCAGTCCGGAAGAAGCTCCGACCGTGGAACGAGGGGCGTACCTCGCCAACTCCGTCGCCAACTGCGCCAGTTGTCACACACGGCGAAGCAGCCTAGGCAAGTATAAGGGGCCCCGTTTCGCCGGAGGCTGGACCATGCCGCTCGAAGAGGACCCTCATCACGTGTTGGTAACACCTAACCTGACACCGGATTCCACAACCGGGTATATGACTTCCTGGAGCGAAGACGATTTCCTGGCGCGGTTCAGGAAAGGACGCCTCGTGAAGTCATCCCATATGCCCTGGGAGACGTATGCCACGATGAGCGACGATGATCTGCGTGCCCTTTATCGATACCTCAGGACGTTAGAGCCCGTCAGGAACGAAACACGTCCGGTCTTGCGAGAAAGATAACGCTAGTGGGTTTGCAAAGTGATTTTGTCGGGTTAACTTGAACGACTTCCTTCAA
>JBHHWM010000007.1:0-43455 GCA_046756545.1 Rhodothermales bacterium
GCCTCGACACTAAATTCACAAAAGGATTGTCTCAAAGTTGTTGACACATACCGATGCTGTCGTGTGATTTGTACCTGGGCCGCCCGATGAGTGTGCTGGTTGGAAACAAGCTTTACGAAGGCTCACGTGTTGCGAAACTGGGGCAGACTATTGAGTCGCTGGAAAGTATAGTCGAGTTCCCGGACGTTCGCTCTCTAGTGGGTAGAGGAGATCTGACCTGGAGTGATGTGCTCAGAATCCGCCGGAAGGCTGTCAAATTCCGTCGATGGCTACAACAGGAGTCTGACCGAGATCGTGATGCAATCATCGCCTATCATCATGAAGTAGCAAAGGAATCCAATCTCCTACGAGCCTCGCGGAAGGGACTCAGTATTTTTGGTGTGCTTGGTGGAGCAGCGGCTGGAGCGGTGTTGAGTGGCCCTTTGGGAGCTGTTGTCGGTGCTGGCGGCGGCTATCTTCTCGATTTGGCCGCAAAAATCGGTTCTGAATGGAAGCCGGTAGTGTTTGGCAATTGGATGAAAAAAAGAATCGAAAAGATACTTGATTCAGAGTAGTGCCAGTTGCCGCCTAACCACCGCTCTTATTAGGCTAAAGTCAAGAGTTGGGGGCTGTTTTTCTTGCTTGTTAAGGCAGATTGCTTCCGCTCTGCTGAAGCGGCATAGCTCACCTATCCCATGCTTGTGGCATCGGTCTGCTGCGGCGACAGGCTTCCATCTGGCGGATCTAGACGGGCATAGTCTCTCGCGTATCGGTCGTGGCGCAGCGCGCCTCATGACGCAGCAGATCGCTGAAGAGCATCCGAAGGCGGGCCTCCAGGGCCTCGACGCGTCTCTCCGGCAAGCCGTGGCGCACCGAGGCCTGGGCACAGGCAAACAGGTGTTCTAGCGTGGCAAAGCGCACGAAGCGCACCCGCCGCTTGATCGTCGATTGAAAGCGTTTGTAGCCTCGTTTTTTCGGGTCATCCGGACCACCCCTCCAGGCCGTAGTAGGGCCTAATACACATCGTATTCCGGTGCAAAACCACCGTGCGACCCTCCTCGGCGGTATTGCCCAGCACTCCCGAAATCGCTATTCTGAGGCGTAGCGAGCGACATGGTTTGTACGAGATGCCGGGACCGCCCGGCTGCTTTCATGTCTCCGACCATCTACAAACAAAAACACCGGGAACGTGTCTATGAAGCCCCAGGCCGTCGTCTCTCCAGAAGATCAGAGCGTGACATTTATCGAACTGTTTTTCGATCTCGTGTTCGTCTTCTCGGTGACGCAGGTCGTCAGTTTCTTTCATCATGGAGTCGATTGGATCTCCGTGGGGCAGGCGGTCCTTGTGTTCTGGCTCGTATGGTGGGGCTGGACCCAGTTCACATGGGCCTTGAATGCGGCAGATACCACGCATCATCTCGTCGGCATCGGGGTTCTGATAGCAACCGCCGTCGCCTTTTTTATGGCGATAGCGCTCCCTGAGGCCTTTCAGGATCGGTCGTTGTGGTTCGCGATGTCCTATGTTCTGGTGCGCGTTATAGGACTCGCGGTCTACGCCTGGGTTGCGTCCGAGAACCCGACGCAGCGTGCGGCCGTCCGCATCTTCACCCTGGTATCCGCTGGCGGGCTCATCGCTGTACTGGTCGGCGGATTCGTCGGAGGCACGACGCAGTACTGGTTCTGGGGATTCGCCATTGTACTGGATGTTATCGCTGCCGCTGTGGGGGGACAGATGGAGGGGTGGAACCTGCATGCCGACCATTTCGGGGAGCGCCACGGGCTGTTTGTCATCATTGCGTTGGGGGAAACCCTGATTGTCGCTGCCGGCGGGGTTACGGAAGCAGTGTGGACGAACGACCTTCTCGCTGTCGCGGTGCTTGCTGTTGCCGTCACGTGCGGACTCTGGTGGAGCTACTTTTCGCGAGTGAAAGCCGTGCTCGATCAGGCGTTAGCATCACGCCGGGGTACCGGGCAAACGAAGATGGGGAGGGATGTCTTCAGCCTGATCCACTTCCCCATGATATGCGGTGTGATTGCCTACGCCGTGTCGATTGAGGAAGCCGTGGCCCATCCGGACGAGCCGCTTTCGCTGGTAGGAAGAGGTGCCCTGGCGCTGGGGCTGGTCCTTTTTGTCGGTGGAGCGGCCGGTGCCCTGTGGAGAGCCGCCCGGCGATTGCTCCTTCCGCGTGTGATCCTTACGGCGGGCACTGCCGTCATCGTCGTAGCGGTTACCGGCGTTTCTGCACCTCTTACCCTGGCGATTACTCTCGTCGGCATCCTAACTATTGCTGTGTTCGAGCATCGAGCAAAAAGCTGAGGCAGGCGGGGCATGCTCGTATGGCTTGTATGGAAAGGGGCGGATGTGTAGGGTAACGAAGGGCCGACCGGTTCAACCGTGGAACCCCGGACGGCCTGGCCTTCGTACCCGCCGAATACGTCAGGCGAACTGGCTGCCGAGCTTCCGGCACAGGTGTTCCAGGTAGTGTTGGTCGGTCTCGTCGAAGGCCGCCGGATCGTCCGAATCTACATCGAGGACGGCGAGCAGGCGACCGTCGGGGGTGAGGACGGGGACGACGATCTCGGAGCGCGTGGTGGACGAGCAGGCGATATGGCTGGGAAACGCCTCTACGTCGGGCACGAGCTGAGTCCGGCGCGTCCGGGCCGCGGCACCGCACACGCCGCGTGCGAACGGGATACGCAGGCAGCCATGCCCGCCCTGATACGGTCCCACGACCAGCAGGTCGTCCGAGACGGCGCGGTAGAAGCCCGTCCAGTGGTAATAGGGAAAGGCGTGGTGCAACTCGCAGACGACGGTCGCCATGGCGGCGATCCAGTCGTCTTCGCCGTTGAGCAAGGCGTCGATATGGTGGAACACCTCGCCGTACCGTGCAGCGCGGTCGGTGGTAGCGGGAGCTTCAGGCGTTGGGGTGGGCGGCATGATCATTCGACGACCTGGACGCCGCGCCAGAAGGCGACGTGATCCTTGATGTGTCCGGCGGCATCGCTGGGGCTGGGATAGTACCAGGCCGCATCGACGTTGCTTTCGCCGTTCACTTCGATGGTATAGTAGCTGGCGAGTCCTTTCCAGGGACACCGGGTGTGCGTGTCGCTCCCCGTGAAAAAGGCGCGGTTGATGGATTCAGGGGGGAAGTAATGGTTGCCTTCCACGAGTACCGTCGCGTCACTCTCGGCCAGGACGGCTCCGTTCCACATGGCTTTCATTGGAGGGTAGGGGCTGGGTGATGGAGTCCGGGTCGTGCTTGTACCCGATGGTGCCGTCGCGGTTCGGAACACCTGTCTTGTTCTGTTCCAGAACCGGCCCGGAGTTCCTTCTGGTCTATCTTGCAGGAAGCCGTTATATTTTGTGAGTGCACAGAACCCTTCACGGCGAAGGCCCCCTGCGAACCCTGCGTAGATCCCCGGCGTAAGGAACCGCGTGGCGCAGGTTTCTACCCTGTTGATTCTTTATATCCCTCCATCCAAAAAATCCCGATGAGCACAAGAGAGGCAGCAGACGCGATTGTCAAGAAACACGTCCTTTTGTCGATTGGCGGCGGGCTCATCCCCATTCCGCTGGCCGACATGGCGGCGGTGACGGCCCTCCAGGTCAGCATGTTGGAGCAACTGGCCGATCTCTACGAGGTGAGCTACTCCCGGTCCATCGCCAAGTCGTTTGTCGCGGCGTTGACGGGGAGCACGGCGGCCAAGCTGGGATCGAGCCTGATCAAGATGATACCGGGGGTGGGGAGCTTCATCGGCGGGGTCGCCATGTCGGCCACGTCCGGGGCGTCTACCTATGCCGTTGGGCAGGTAGCGATCAGCCAGTTCGAGTCGTCCGGCACGCTGGAAGATATCGATCTGGATAAAGCCAGGGAAGCCTACGAAGAAGCGTTCGAAGAAGGGAAAGAGGTGGTAGAAACGCTGGAAGAAGAAAAACAGAACGCCGAAATGGATGGCTCCGAGGACGTGCTCGAAAAGCTGGAGAAGCTGGCTGCGTTGCGCGAGAAAGGCGTCGTGACGGAAGAGGAATTCGAAGCACAAAAACAAAAGCTCCTGGACCGGCTGTAAGGCCGACCGTCCTGCTATCCGCTGGTATTATGCCGCTTGCCGCCACACATGCAGGGAGGCCGGGCATCCTCACAGGATGTCGCATGCTCGGACTGGTTCTTCTCGCCTGGGGAGGCTGCCTCGGTGCGGGATGCGGCAGCCCGCCGGACGTGCAGGAGGCGGAAGCGGTCGCGCTGGAGGATATTGCGACCTTTCGCCGGGAGCGCATCGAAGAACTAAAGCAACCGGATAGCTGGTTGACGCTGGCCGGGCTGCACTGGCTCGACGAGGGCGAAACCACGTTCGGCTCCGCGCCGTCGAACGACATCGTCTTTGCTGAAGGCAAGGCCCCTGAGCGCATCGGCACGTTTACCTTCGACGGCCAGACCGTTCGGATGCGGGTGGAGCCTGGTGTGGTCCTCACGCACGAGGGCGAGCCGGTCGATACGCTCACGCTGGTATCGGATGCCGGGGAGACGCCCACCGAGCTGCGCTACGGATCGTTGACGTGGTATGTCATCGAACGGGATCACGGCGTGGGCATCCGCCTCAAGGACAGCGAACATCCGGCCCTGGCCGCTTTCGACGGCATCGAGACCTTCCCCGTCGACCTCGCCCTGCGGTTGAAGGGACGGGTCGAATGGTATGATCCTCCGAAGGTGCTCCAGATCCCGACGATCATGGGCAGCATATCGGAGCAGACGGCCCCCGGCACCCTGGTATTTGAGATCGACGGGGCGACCTACCGGCTCGACGTGACGGGCGAGCGCGGCGACGAGGCGTTCTTCGTCGTCTTTGCCGACAAGACCAACGGACGGGAAACCTACGGCGGAGGTCGCTACATGTGGGTCGATGCGCCGGATGAAAACGACGAGTTGATCATCGATTTCAACAAGTCCTATAATCCGCCGTGTGTGTTCACCCCTTACGCCACCTGTCCGCTTCCGACACCGCAGAACCGCCTCCCGTTACGGATAGAGGCGGGGGAGAAAGTCTACGGCAAAGAGACCTTTTGATCTCGCTCTTTGAATGGTTCGACTCTCTGATATGTAGTCGCTTTAACTTTTGGACTGCGCCCTTCGCAGGAGTTGACCCACCTCGTCATGATCGCCGGAATCGGCCCAGTCCAGGGCGGTTCGCCCCCACTCGTCGATGATGTAGATGTCGGCTCCGGCTTTCAACAACTGGCGTGTGTTTTCGACATGACCGCTTCGAGCGGCTTCCATTAACGCCGTCATCCCGAACACGCCCTGCGCATCGACGTTTGCTCCGATTTCCAACAGGGCGGATACGATCTCCCGGTCCCCTTGCCTGGCTGCAAGGATCAGGGCGGTGTCCTTTTCTTTTGTTCGGATTTCGGGGGCGGCCCCGGCCTTCAGCAGCACGTTGACGGCTTCGAGGTGCCCGCCGCGAACGGCCAGGTGAAGCGCGGCCCATCCGTTGTCGTCGCGGATGTTTACGTCGTCCCCGGCACTCAACAAGCGGGCCACTTCGGCATGGTTTCCTTGTGAGGCGGCCACCAACAGGGCGGGAATCTGAATGCGGATCTCTGCTCCCGAGGCCATCAGGCGGGCTACGATGCCATAGTGTCCTTCCTGGGCTGCCAGAGTCAAGGCGGTTTCTCCGTTCTGATCCCGCATGTTGAGGTCGGCGTTCGTCTCCAGAAAGAGTTCAACCATTTCGTAATATCCCCGCCAGGAGGCGACCATCAGGGCGGTTCGATCTTCGTCGTCCTGCGCGTCGATCACGGCTCCGGCGTCGAGGAGCCGCCGTGCGATGGCCGGCTTGTTGCGAGACGTAGCCGCCATCAGGGCGAAGGCGGTGCCGCCGTTGTGCCCTCGTGCATTGACATCGGCCCCGGCGTCGAGCAGCCGCTCGACGGTGGCCAGGTCTCGATAGGCCGCCAGCATCAAGGCGGTGTTGCCGTGGTTATCCTGCGCGTTGACGTCGGCGTCCGCATTCAGGAGAGGATCCACCAGATCGAAATGGTCCCAGTAAATGGCGGTCATCAAGGGGGTGTCGCCCAGGTTGTCGACAGCATCGACATCGGCTCCTGCACCCAGTAGAAGGCTGACCATTTGACGGTGTCCCTGAGAGGCGGCTTGCATCAGGGCCGTCTTGCCGTCCCCGTCTCGCATGTCTACGTCGACCCCTTCGTCCAGCAGGGTTTGCACTTTCTCGATGTCACCGTCCCGGGCGGCTTCGTGCAAGGGGGGCAGGATCTGGGCGTGGGCTATCCAGGTGCAGGTGAGGAGCAGGGCCAGCAGCCAGATCATCGCATAGTATTGTTGCCGTTTCATGGTATATACCTCGTTGGGATCGTCGTAATCGCGTTTCGTGGAGGGCGTGCGGACGGGACGTCCGTGGTGAGACCGTAGCGGAATACAGCCGGATCTCCTGTCCCTTCATCTTTTAACGTGCCTTTTCGAAGCGAACGGGCTCACGGTCTCTTGATTTTTTTAAGAGCGACGAGATAGAGCCCGTTGAAGCCCACGATCCGAGTAGAAATGCGGGAGGAAAGACCCTCCATCGGTCATCGAAAATCTTCGACCAACACGATATCGCTTTCACGCTGGTCGGTCCGGGTAAAGAGGAGATAGGCCCCGTCGGGCGAGAGCGACAGGCCGGCTTCATTCATTGAGAGGGGAGCGCCGGTATCGGTGAGGGGGGTGGTGTTCTCCGTGGTGAAGTCATAATAGGCGAGGACCGGACCTCCCGGATCACGCTTCACAAAGTAGATGCCGTGGGTGTGAAGCGCCCAGTTTCCCCGGTCCACGACGGCGAGAGCGGGAAGGACAAGCTCTTCGCCGCCTCCTTCGACCGGCCTGCGCCAGAGACCGGGGGAGGTCGCCTTCGAATAGTAGAGGGTGCGGCCGTCCGACGACGCTGCAGCGACGATACCGCCCTCCTCGGTGACTTGAAGGGCCTCGCCGCCCGAGGCTGGTATTTTCCAGATTTGCCACGCTCCGCTTCTCCGGGAGCCGAAGTAGATCCACGCGCCGTCGTGGGAAAAATGCGGCGCGATGTCGTCGAAAGGATGGGTGGTGAGTTGCCGGGGGATTCCTCCCCGGGCGTCGATGACGTAGAGGTCGGCCTGAGCTTCCAACCGCGCTTCGAACACGATGTGCCGTCCGTCGGGCGACCAGCGTGGGGTGCTCACGAACGCGCTGCCGAAAGACGTCAATCGCGAGGGCCTGGAGCCGTCGGCGTCGGCGACCCAGAGTTCGTTGCTCCCGGAGCGGTTGGAAGTGAAGGCGATGTGCCGTCCGTCCGGGGCATACCGGGGGTGTTGGTCCCATTGCGAAGAAGAGATCCATCGGGTAGGTACCGGCGCATCGCCGGAAGGGGCCGTCGTGGCGATGCGCCAGATGTTGAAGTCGAAGAACCATTCGACGTAGGCCATGCGATTTCCCGTGCGCGCGAACGTGGGGGTGGACGGATCGTAGGGAGCGACGGCGGCGAGCCATTCCGGTGTTCCGCCCGAGGCCGCTACCTTCCACAGCCTGTAGTTGCCTCCTTTGTTGGAAGAGAAGACGAGGTGCTTGCCGTTCGGTGTCCAGTCGTGGTCGGCGATGTCTCCCCAGGCGGTGAGAATGCGGGACGGCTCACCTCCCGTGGTCGGCACCACGAACAGGTCTTCCTGTCCGCGAGCATAACGTATGAAGGAGACCCGGTCGCTTCCGGGCGAAAACATCGGATCGGAGTCGTCGAAGCCGGGTGCAGGGTCGGTGAGCGGGTGTTGCTCGGCGGTGTCCGTCGAGATCAAGAAGATACGTTGTGGTTCTTCCTGGGCGATTCGCGCCGGTAGCGCCATCCATTTCCCGTCCGGCGACCAGGCGAGCATGCCGCCGGTATAGGGAGGGCAATCAGCTAGTTTGTGCTCGCCGCTGCCTGTGACCGGAGCCACATACACACCGCACGCGTCGCTGGTGTAGCGGAAGTAGGCGATCCGGTGACCGTCGGGCGACCAGGCCGGACTCGACTCCTGACCGGGGCTGTCGGTGAGCCGCCGGGGGCTGTCGGCCTCGACGAGCTTGACGTAAACCTTCCGGTCGTTGCCGTGTTCGCCCCACCAGACGAACGCTACGCGGCTGCCGTCGGGCGAGAGGACGGGGCTGGTTTCGAGGCCCCGGAAGCTGGTCAGGGGTACTTTCGCCAGGGGCCTCATGGGCGAGGGCGATTCGAGCATGCCGACGACCACCCATACCAGCCCGGCAAGCACAAGACCGAGGATTGCCCAGAACCAACGATTTCGGAGCGGCGAAGCGGTGGCCGGGGAAACAGGCCGGTAGCCCGAAGGAGCAAGCGAAATGTCGGCGACGGCGGGCGGTGCTGCGTCCCCCAGGTACGAAGGAGTGACCGGGGCGATCAGGCGATAGCCCTTCTTGGGGATGGTCTCAATGAATCGAGGCTGCCTGGGATCGTCGTCGAAGGCTTTGCGCAGGTGCGAAATGGCCCGTCGTAGCGCGTTCTCCTCCACGACGGTATCGCCCCATACCGTGTGCAAAAGACGGTCGATGCTCACCGTCTGGCCCGGTTGTTCGGCGAGGCACCGCAGCACGTGCATCACCTTGGGCTCGACCCGCGTCGTCCCTTCCGGTCCCGAGATGCGGTGCGTGTCCGCGTCGATCAGCCAGTCGCCCATGCGCCATTTCGATGGATGGCTTTCTACCTCAAGGCCGCGCCGGGTCTCGTCTGGAGCAGGGAGGGCTCTCGAATCAGGAGCAGGAGGCATGGGATCGTCTCGAATGATCCGCGTCATCTCATGGGTTCAAGATAGAATCCATGGTTGAGATGCACGGGGCAAAAAGAGAGGGTTATCGGGGGAGATCGGGGTCATTCACGGTTAGATCCCCATGCCCCCCGTCACTTCGAGGGTGTGTCCAGTGATGAAGGCCGCCAGGGGAGATGCGACCAGCAGAATGCCGCCTGCCGCCTCTTCCGCCGTGCCGGGACGCCCGAGGGGGATGTGCTGAAAGGCCGTCTGACGCAACGCATCCGGGATGCCGAGAGCGACCTCGCGGTCGCCGACGTCTATCGAGGCTCCCTGTTCTTTGGACTGCGTCAGGCGCGTCTCGATAAAACCGAATGCCACGGCATTGCAGCGGATGCCGAAGCGTCCCCATTCCTTCGCCACGGTCTTGGTAAACCCGACGATGCCCATCTTCGCCATCGCGTAGTTAGCCTGTCCGGCCTTGCCGTGGAGGCCGGACGTGGAGGACACGTTGACGATGCAGCGGGGCTCGGTGAAGGGGACGCCGGCCTGTAGCTCAGCTTTGGCCGGCTCGCGCATGTGGGGCACCACGGCGCGCACCATGCGGAAGGGGGCCGTGGCGTGTACGTCGAGGATACGCTGCCACTGCTGATCGCTCATCTTGTGCAGCATGCCGTCCCACGTATACCCGGCATTGTTCACCAGCACGTTGATCTTGCCGTAGGCATCCATGGCGGTTTGCATCAACTGGTCGGGGAACGCTGGATCCGTCACGTCGCCGGGAGCCGCGAGGGCGGTGCCGCCTGCCGCTTCAATGTCTCGCACGACGGCTTCCGCCGGAGCCGCGTCCAAATCATTGACGACGACCAGCGCATGATGCTGAGCGAACAGCCGGGCTGCGGCGGCTCCGATCCCGCGCCCTGCTCCGGTGATGACGACGACTTGATTTTCAAACATTACAGTGTTGGATGGGTGAATGAGACGGCGCGCAAAGTCCCCCTCTGCGACGATGGGGTCTCCGGGCTGGAGGAAGGTACAGCATTTTCGCCTTTTTCTCCGGTGTCGGACGCTATATTTATCCACGTTGTGCCCCCCGTTGAAACGACGAATCGGGGAGACGATGAATCAAGGTGGGATCTCCTCATGCGTCGGCTCATCGGCTTCGTTTCCCTGTTGGAGCCGGAGGACACAACATGGGCCATGTTACGCAACGGGGCGTCTCTCGGGGCAAATCCCGCCCTCTGTCGCAACGCACCGCCGGTGGGAGGGCACTAAACGGAGAGGGTTGCACAACAGGATTCCGTAACGACGGGTTCAATCGGAGCATGAACGGCATGACGGTGAGGCAACGCGCTTCTAGAGGAGCACATCGAGAGGCGGTGACGTGGAGCAGGCTTCTCGGGCTGTGTTTTGCCCTGGCGCTGATGCTGCCCCTGGTTTCGTGCCACGGTCCCTCCACCAAAAGAAAAGAGGTTGTTTCCGGTTCTGCGCAGACGTCCGAAGCCGTCCAACCCGTAGCGGTCGATTCGGCTTTTGCGCGGCTGGTCGAGCGCCTCTCGGAGCCGGACGGTTACTTTGATACGGACAACCTGATCTCGAATGAGCGGTCGTATCTGCACGTCCTCGGTGGGATGCGAGAACAGGGCGTTCAGGGCGGGGCGTATCTCGGCGTCGGCCCGGACCAAAACTTTGCCTACATCGCGCAGGTCCGCCCGGAGATCGCGTTCATCATCGACATCCGGCGAGACAACCTCCTCCAGCACCTCTTCTTCAAGGCCCTCTTTAACGCGGCTCGCAATCGCCTCGAATATGTGTGCCTGCTTTTCGGCAAGCCGGTACCACCCGACGTAGCCGCGTGGAGCGACGGGCCTATCGAACAGCTCCTGGCCTATATCGACGAGACACCGGGCTGGGAGGGGCACCGAACAGAGGCGCTCGCGCTGGTTCAGGACGAAGTGCGCCGTTCCGGGCTGGCCCTCTCCGACGAAGATCTCGCCGCCATCGACCGGATCCACACCCAGTTTATCCACGCCGGTCTCGACCTCAAGTTTACGAGCCACAACCGACCTCCTCGCTATTACTATCCGTCCTACCGAGACCTGCTGTTGGAGACGGACCTGACCGGGCGTCAGGGGGCTTATCTAGCGCGTGAGGAGGATTTTCAGTTCATCAAGGCCATGCAGCACCAGGATCTGATCGTTCCGGTGGTGGGTGATCTGGCGGGAGGACACGCGCTGGCGGCCATCGGGGCGTACCTGGCCGAACGCGGCATGACGGTTTCGGCCTTCTATACCTCGAACGTGGAATTCTACCTCATGCGGCGACGGCGCTTCGCCCGCTTCGTCGAGAATGTTCGACACCTTCCCCTGGATACGCAAAGCGTGATCATTCGCAGTTATTTCAACCGGTTCAGCGCCGAGCACCCGCAGACCGTGCCCGGCTACGCCAGCACCCAACTGCTCCAGCCAATAGAGCGTCTGGTTGATGGCTATGAACAGGGGCGGTACCAGACCTACCGGGACCTCATCAACAGGGAGTGAGCGGAAGACCCGAAGCGCGAGCTAGAGGCCGTATTGCGCCTTGATCGTGCGTGCCGGTCCCGAGGCGGGAATCACCACGATAAAGAAGTGGTCGTATTCGTCCTCTGACATGGCAGTAGTCGGCGCGCCGCCCAGGGCCTCGACGATGGCCGGCACCGTGTTGCTGTGATTGACCACTACCACGGCCTCGCCCCGATGCTCGGTCAGGATCTTTTCGGCCAGCATTGCCGGGTAGTCGTGGAGATTGGCTCCGCTGATCTCGAACGTCGTGACCGGAATGCCGAGGTGCCGGGCCAGGGGAGCCACGGTTTCCGTCGTGCGCTTGAACTGCGACGAGTAGATGGCCTTCACACCGGCTTCTCCGGCCACGGCGATCAGGGCCTCGGCTCGTTGTTCTCCGGCTTCGGTAAGCGATGGATCGCGGCCCTGATCCGAGGCCTTCTCGGCATGGCGGATGACCATGACGACCGTGGGTGCATCTGAGGATTGTCCCAGAACGGTCCGAGCAGGCCCGATGGCAAAGAGGACGATAAAGGCGACTACGGCGGTGTGTTTCATGACGGGGTCAGGCCAGGTGATAGTGTCGAAGGTTGGCGATGGTCTCCTGCACAAAAACCTTGAGGACGGCTGTGGCAGGCACAGCCAGGAGCAGGCCCAGGAATCCGAAAAACTGGGCTGCGATGAGGAGGGTAATCAGAATAAGCAAGGGGTGCAGCTTTACGTTGCGAGCGAGCACGACCGGCTGGACGCCCGCGTTGTCGATTCCTTGAATCAGGGCAAACGCGGCGATGATGAACAGGGCCTTGTCGAAGGTGCCGGTCGTGGCGAAGGAAACCAGCACTGCGACCGAAGCGCCTACCACCGGGCCAAGATACGGGATCAGGTTCGTCAGTCCGGCGAACAGGCCGATGAGCACGAAATAATCGACGCCCAGTAGCCGCAGCGCGATCATCGACAGCACCGCGACGATAAGGGAGGCCAGGAACTGCCCCCGCAAGTAGTTGCCCAACTGCACGTTGGTTTTGTGCAAGACGTTCAGCGTAAACTCGAAATAGCGGTTGGGTACCAGGTTGATGAAGCCTTTCTTAATCCGACGCCCGTCTTTGAGCAGGAAGAACATGATGAACGGAATGATGAGCAGCCGGGCGAACAACGAAAGCACGCTCGGTACGTAGTTCAACACGTCGTCGGCATGTTGTTCTACAAACTGTTGCGCCGCGCTCAGCACGTTGAGACGGTCGATGCCCAGGAACGCCAGCTTTTCTTCGAGGACACGTTCCAGGTCTTCGATGAAAGCGCGGGCCTGCTCTACGTCGAACCCTTCTTGAATGGATTGAACCTGGGCCGCGACGATGGGGAAGAGGAAAAACAGAAAGGCCCCCAGCGCCAGGGCCAGGCCGGCGAAGAGCACCGTGGTCGCCAGCGTTCGGCTCAACCCGTGCGATTCGAGGCGGCTGGCCAGAGGATCGAACACATACGCGCACAGCGCCCCGATCACCACCAGGGTTACGACCTCGCTGACGGCAGCCAGCCCGAAGAGTACGCCCCCGCCGACGACGATCAGCAGGGCCACCTTACCCCACAGAGGAATCCGCTGCTCCATCGCGTTGCTCAAGTTCGTTTTCGACCCCGGTTTTGTTACGCTGTACTTCTTCCCGGAGCGACTGCATCTGCTGATCCGCCCGGACCAGGCGTTGCCCGGCAATCCGGGCCAGCGGTAGCAACAGCTTGACACCCAGGCGCGGGTTCCGTTTCAGCAGGTCGAGCAGTTCCGGCTGGAAGAGGCCCCAGAGCGTACATGCCGTCTTGGCGCGCGCCGTGGCCGACCGCAGCGTCTCGTTCAACAGGGCAATTTCGCCGAAGAAATCGCCTTCGCCCAGCTCCGTCAAGAGTTGCCCGGTGGGTTCATACACAATCGAGACTGTGCCGCGCTGGACGATGTACATCCCGAGCCCCGGTTCTCCCTGCTGGAAGATGACCTCGCCGGCCCGGTACTCCCGCCGGTACATGATGCGCTCGACGGCGGCCAGCTCACGCCGATTCATCGATTCGAAGATCGGCGTGTTTTTGAGCAGGGTCCGGGTATTGTGTTGCTGCGCTTCGCGCTTGAAAATATTTCCCCAGAAACTATCCATCGTAAAAACGGGTGCGCTTGATGGGCCTGTGGATGGGCCGGTACCGCCCACCGCAGTGGAATGTAAGGGAGCGCGCGATAGTATGCTCGGCGGAAAAGGGGCACAAGGTCTCGCCGATGGGTATCCGCCGGATGCGTGGTGTAGCATATCCGAACAGCATGTCGCGGCAGTCATTGGTATCGCTTAACATCTGGAGGTGTACAATGCATTTGAAAACCCATGCGACCCGGTCGCATTCCTATATTCTTTCATCTCAGACGAGCACACGTCTGCTACGCTGGATGTACGTAGCCGTGCTCGTAGCGAGCGTTACGCTGGCCGCGTGCGATTCGACGGTGTCGGTCGACGACGTCGAGGATCTGGCTACCGAATCGACGGAGCTAAGCGTCCTGGCCGATAGCCTGGCGTTGAACCTGGGGCTTTCTTCGACGGAAACACAGGAACTCCATGCCACGATGGCCCGGCATGCGGGGAACCAGGCGAAGCCGGGGTTCCTCTGGCCCGTCGCCGCCGATTTGCAGCAGAGCCTGGAACCGGGCGTGAAGGCGGAACTCTTCGCGCAACTCGAGGAACTGGAAGCGCGCCGCCTGGCGCACGGGCAATGCCTGACGGTCTATCACGACATTCGCGCCAGCCTGCATCGTCGCCGGCACGACCGTCCGCGAGATCGGCATGGCCGGTTTACGTGCGTCTTCCGTGTCATGACCGAAGAGCAGAAAGCGCTCGCCGGCGACATACGCCATCGGTTTGCCGAGCAGGTCGCCGTGCTACGGCAGGCGCTCGAAAACGGCGAGATCACGCCGGACGAGTTCCATGCTCAGGTGCAGGAACTCAAAGAGGCGATGGAAGCCGAGATCCTCGCGCTGCTCACCGAAGAACAACGCGCCGAGGTGGAAGCCTGCTTATCACGGGATACGGACAGTCCGTCCGACGGTCCCACGGATGGTCCGCCTCGGGCTTTTCAAGCCGCCGTGCGTGTCATGGCCGAGGTGTTGGGGTTGTCGGAGGAAGAGGTGGATGCGCTCAACCGGCTGCATCAAGGCCATTATGAGGCGGTACACGCCCTCCGCGAACGGCTCCGCAACGGAGAGATAGGAGAAGATGTGTTCCTGGCCGAAATAGCCGAACTGTGCCGGGCCTATAACGGAGGACTTGCGAACATTCTGGATGATGTACAGATCGAAATTACCGACATTCATCGGATGCTGGTCTTCCGGCTGGTACCGACCTATCTCTGGCCGAGCGACGGATAATGAGGCAAGGGAGGCCGAAAAGAAAGGGATGTGCCTGCATACAGGAAACATCCCTTTCTTTATTTGCACGAGCCTTGCTTCCCTGCGTTCAACGCGTCTTCTGTTTCACTTTTCTCACGATGCGCAGGGCCATCTCCAGGGCTTGCTCTGCGTTGAGACGCGGATCGACATGGGAATGGTAAGCGCGGTCGAGGTCGGCTTCGCGAAGGCCGCGCGCGCCGCCGATGCATTCGGTCACGTTCTCGCCGGTTAGTTCGAAGTGGACGCCGCCGAGCCGCGTGCCCTGGGCCTCGTGGATGTCGATGCTGTATTCCAGGTCGGTCAGGATCTTGTCGAACCGGCGCGTTTTCAGGCCGGTCTCGGTCATCTCTGTATTGCCGTGCATGGGGTCGCAGCACCAGAGGACCGTTCTCCCTGTGGCCAGCACGGCGTCGATGAGGGCGGGCAGAGCGGCCTCAATCCGTTCGGCACCGAGGCGCGTGATCAGCGTCAGGCGGCCCGGTTCAGCGTCGGGATCGAGGTAGCGGACCAGGTGGGCGAGGTCGGAAGGCGGCACATCCGGCCCTACTTTCAGCCCGATAGGATTGCGGATGCCCCGGGCGTACTCGACGTGCGCCCCCTCGATGTGGGCGGTGCGTTTGCCGATCCAGGGGAAATGCGTCGAAAGGTTATAGGTCCCTTCTCGACGCGGCACATGGCGTGTCAACGCTTGCTCGTAGGGCAGGTGGAGCGCTTCGTGGCTGGTGAAGAAGTCCACCCGTCCGAGTCCGGCAATCGGTCCCTCCGACACCGTCTCCGCAAAACGCAGCGCCTCGCTGATGGAATCGACGATGACCTGGTACTCTCCGGCCAGCGGCGAATGCTCGGCAAAGTCGAGGTTCCAGTATTCGGGATGATGCAGGTCGGCGAAGCCGCCGTCAGCCAGCGCGCGCACGAAGTTGAGCATCAGTGCCGAACAGCTATACGCCCGCAGCAGGCGGTGAGGGTCAGGTGTGCGCGCCTCTGCGGAAAAATCGGGCGCGTTGATGTTGTCGCCGCGATAGCAGGGCAGCGACAGGCCGTTCCGGGTCTCCACCGGGGCGGAGCGGGGCTTGGCATATTGCCCGGCGAACCGGCCCACGCGCACCACGGGCCGCCGCAGCCCGTAAATGAGCACCACGCTCATCTTGAGCAAAATCTTGAGCCGGTTCGTGATAATGTCGGCGCGGCACTCGTCGAAGCGCTCGGCACAATCGCCGCCTTGCAGCAGAAAGCGCTTTCCGTGGGCGGCTTCGGCCAGTCGCTGTTTCAGCGTTTCCACTTCCCACGAAGTGACCAGAGGCGGCAGCGTGGACAACTGGGCTAACACCTCGGCCAGGGCTGCCGCATCGGGATAGACGGGCTGCTGAAGGGCTTCCTTCTCCTGCCAGGAAACAGGACTCCAGTCTCGTACGGGGGGGGAGGACATGGTTTCGGAGGTACTTCGGGATGGACTTTCAATAATTATTGAAATACGTCTAGCCGTGCCTACGCCGGAAGGGAATACACGTTTCCCGTAGGGAGAAAAAAGGGAGACGAGGAACCGAAGAATCGAGGAGTCGAGGAATTGAAGAGGGGCGTTCCTTTAGCAAAAAAAAGCGCTCCCTCCGGCGAAGAGGGAGCGCGAAGAAGGAGGTTCGTAGGGTTACTACCAGGCGTAGCCGATGTTGAATCGCAGGGCGGGCACGTTGCCCGATACGCTGTCGAAGTCGTCATCGTCCGACGAGCCGGAGAGCACGTAATGATCGATTCCTAGCCCGAAGCCGATGGAAAAGTCGCGTCCCACGAACCATTGCCAGCCAGCGCGAATGCCCAGCGATGACGCCGTAACGCTGTCGTTCCCATCATCTTCCGTGAATCGGTTGATGGAGGCTTTGGGGGCGATGTAGAAGCCTTTCAGCGAACGTTTCGAAGGGTAGAAGCGTGCTTCGGCATGGACCCCGGCCCCATCGAGCGCCTTGATGGTGGGAACCCGAAAACCGGCCCCGATGGCGACGCTGGGTGAGATGCTGTGGTAGTAGGTGAGGTTGTAAAAGAGGAAAAATTCGAGGGGATTCACCATGAGCGCGTGTTTGCGTGGCGTGATGTCCTCAGTTTCACTCACGATGACCGACGTGGTCGAATCGACGGGCGTGCGTGTTTCGACGGTGCGTTTCTGCCCCAGGGCCGTGTTTGTGGCTGCCGTTACAAGCAGTAAAATCAGGGCTATCTGAAAAGTTTTCATGGGTTCAAGTCAGGTTTAGAGTCGAGGCTCCATTAGAGGATACGGGAGCGAACACGTGTCCGCGTCTTCATCTGAGTTACACCTGCTCGTAGGTCCAGGTACCAATCTTCTTCTTGATGAATGTAGCGTCGTGCGGAGGAAGAGAACGTTCATTCATCGCTGCGCCCCTGCCCCGAAGTCGCTGCTTGATGAAAAAAAGTCACACACGATCCCCTTTATCCGTTGTTCAAAACACGTAAAATGAGGCGGGTAGTCTCCTTCTTTGTTTTCAGAGGTGTTATTCTTACGTGATGATTTCGCGTGCAAGAAACGGTACGCTGTGATCTCTTGTAGTACCTTGAAAGGCATCCCCTACCTGTGCTACATGCTGCCTGATCGACATACTGCTACATCGGAAGAGGCGATCCTCGTTGTAGAGGACGATCCGGATATTGCTGATCTGCTTCGGATTCACCTGGGGGATCTGGGCTATGCCGTCGAGCAGGCCGGCGACGGAAAGACCGGGCTTCGCATGGCCCTCACTCGCACGTATGCCTTGGTCATCCTCGACGTGATGCTGCCCGAACTGGACGGGCTGGAGGTATGCAGGCGCATCCGCGTCGAGAATCCCTATCTACCCATCCTCATGCTCACAGCCAAAGCGGAAGAGGTGGACAAAGTGCTCGGGCTCGAACTCGGCGCGGACGACTATCTCACCAAGCCGTTCAGCATCCGCGAACTGATCGCCCGCGTCAAGGCGCTGTTTCGACGCATCGACATCGATCGGGAGGGAAGCCGGAAGGGAAGGGTACAAGAACTGCGATATGGCGATCTCGTGGTGAATGCCGAGAAACGAAAAGTGACCCTGCGCGACCAACCCATTGAGCTGACGGCCAAGGAGTTCGATCTGTTGATGCTGTTCGCGCAGCATCCGGGACGCGCCTACAACCGTCAGGAATTGCTGGATCTCGTCTGGGGGTATCAGTACAGCGGGTATAGCCACACCGTCAACACCCACATCAACCGACTCCGTGCCAAGATCGAAGACGATCCCTCCAACCCGCGCTATATCAAGACGGTATGGGGGGTAGGCTATCGTTTTATCGAGCGGGAGGAATTGCTGACATGACGCACCTCATGCATAGCTTTTATGCCAAACTCTCGGCGCTTTTCGTGGTGCTCATCGTCACCCTGGGCATGATCATCGCCTTCCTGTGTGTACAGTCGGTGATGATGTTTGCCGATGAGGCCGAACAAAAACTGAATCGCAACCTGGCGTCCGACCTGGCCGTGCGGTTTCAGCCCCTGGTTCAAGACAGCATTCACCATCGCGCCATCCGGCAGACGATCAAGGAGATGACCGGCATCAATCCCCGCATCGAGATATACCTGCTGGGACGAACGGGCATGATGAAAGCCAATTACCTGGTCGATTCGGGAAAACAGGTGGTTCAGACCGACCTGGATGTAGAGCCGCTGAACCGTTTTATCAGCGGGGCCGAGATTCCGATTCTGGGGCCGGATCCGCTGAATATCCGCCGAAAAAAACCGTTCTCGGCGGCCCCCATCGAAATCATGGGAGAAAAGGGGTGCTACCTCTACGTCATCCTGAGCAGTGAGCAGTACGACTCGGCGGCCGGCATGGTTAAAAATAGCTATATCGTGCAAACGACGCTGGCCGGCCTGGGGCTCACGTTGCTGGCCGCCGGGGTCATCGGCCTGGTGCTGTTCGGGCTGCTCACCCGTCGCCTGCGAGCCATGAAGGAGGTCGTCGGGGCGTTCGAGCAGGGCCAACTCGACCGGCGCATCGGGATCACGTCGTCGGACGAACTGGGCCAGCTGGCGGCTTCGTTCAACCAGATGGCCGACACTATCGTCGCCAACATGGAGGATCTCAAACGAACCGACCGGTTACGGCGCGATCTCATCGCCAATGTGTCGCACGATCTGCGTAGCCCCCTGGCTGCGGTCCAGGGCTACCTGGAGACGATCATGATCAAGAACGACACGCTCAGCCCGGAAAAGCGGCAAGAATACATGGACATCGTGCTGAAGAATACCCGGTCGCTGAACACCCTCGTGGGAGAACTCTTTGAATTGTCGAAGCTAGATGCCCAGCAGGTCGAGCCGCAGTTTGAGGCGTTCTCCATGGCCGAACTTGTGCAGGATCTGGTCATGCAGTTCCAGCCACGCGCCGAACAACTCGACGTATCGTTGGAGGCCGACCTTCCGAAACGCCTCTCACCGGTGTATGCCGACATCGGCCTGGTCGAACGCGCCGTTTCGAACCTGATCGAGAATGCGTTGCGCTACACCCCGGCAGGGGGGGGCGTGCGGATTCAACCTGCCGAGGAAGGCGAGGCCGTCAGCGTACGGGTGATCGACACAGGATACGGGATTCCTGCAGAGGACCTGCCGCATATCTTCGAACGATTCTACCGCGTTGAGAAGAGCCGCGCCCGCGACAAGGGAGGGACGGGCCTCGGCCTGGCCATTGCCAAAAAAATACTGGAACTCCACGGCAGCACCCTGTCCGTACGGAGCGTCCGGGATAAGGGCACCACGTTCTCGTTCGCGCTGCCCGTCTGGAAAAAGCACCTCACACAACAACCTCATCTTCGACTCGCTTGAAAGCCATCCAGGGACATTCTTCCTCTCGCGGTGCAACGCGCGGCGATCCTTCCGGTATAATGCGGCGATCAAGGAGAGGAGGTGGGCAGAGGATGGAACCCTTGTTTTACGATGAGCAGCCATGAACCCGAAGCGATGAACCCTCCAACAAGGCGATGGCTGAAATGGAGCTTGATTGTGGGGCTCTGGTTGCTGGTGGCGCTGCTGTTTACGGCCCAGTTCTATTTCGCGATGACCGAAGAGGACCCCTCGGTGGGGCTAACCAGCATCCTCCTGTCGCAGGTCGTTCACTGGGGGCTCTGGATCGTGTTTACGCCGGTGGTGCTCCGGCTGACGGGCCGGGTCTCGCTGGTGCGGAGGCCGCAGAGCCTCCCGCCGCCGGGCTTGTCGTCGTCATCAACGGAAGCAGGGCAAAAAAGGCAAGGTAACCGGTGGGTGCGTTGGTTGCTCACGCATCTGGCAGCGAGCGTGGTGGTGGCGGTGCTGCATTTGTTTCTAAGCACCGTCGGTCTCGTCTTGACGAAACCCTTCCCACGGGAAAATTACACCTTCTTCGAGGTATTTCTCAGTCTTCTAGGCACCCTTTTATTCGTGGATGTGCTCATTTACTGGGCGGTGCTGGGGGTCGGCCATGCCGTGGATTTCTATCGCAAATACCGGGAGGGAGAACTGCATGCGTTGCACCTGAAATCGCAACTGGCGGAGGCGCAGGTGCAGGCCCTCAAAATGCAGCTTCATCCCCATTTTTTGTTTAATACACTCAACGCTGTGGCTACCCTCGTCCGGACGGGCCAGAACAAGGCCGCAACGGATATGATCGCCGGACTGAGTGACCTCCTGCGGTTGACCCTGGAGAGCGGAGGCACACACGAAGTGTCGCTGAAGCAGGAACTCGAATTTCTCGAACGCTACCTCGAGATCGAACAAATCCGCTTCGGGGAGCGGCTGCGTGTGCAGATGCACATCGATCCGGGAACACTGCACGCCCGCGTGCCGAATCTGGTCCTTCAGCCTCTCGTCGAAAACGCTGTTCGACACGGCATTGCCCCCCGCGCTTCCGCCGGCGTCATCGAGATCCAGGCTGAACGCGAAAACGGCTTCCTGCGTCTGGAAGTACGCGACGACGGGCCGGGGCTTCCGGACGAGGAATCCGTCGAACAAGGTGTGGGACTCTCGACTACCAGGGCGCGGCTCCGGCATCTCTATGGCGCAGCCCAAGGTGTTACGCTGGGCAATGCAGAGGGAGGAGGGGCCGTCGTTACCCTGAGGCTGCCTTTTCACGAATCCTGATGCGGTCCACGGTTGCATACCTCGTGTGTACTTCTAGCTCGAAGTGACCGGTACGCCATGACTAAGATCCGCACATTGATAGTCGATGACGAGCCGCTGGCCCGCGAAGGGATTCGGGTGTTGCTCCAGCGCGACCGGGGTGTGGACATCGTCGGGGAGTGCGACAACGGACGAGAGGCCGTCGCTGCCATTGAGACGCTGGCCCCGGATCTGGTCTTCCTGGACGTCCAGATGCCGGAAATGGATGGATTCGAGGTGCTAGCTCATGTGCACCCGGATCGGATGCCGGTGATCGTTTTTGTGACGGCCTACGACGAGCACGCGCTTCGAGCGTTCGACGTGCACGCGCTGGACTATCTCCTGAAGCCGTATAAAGACGAACGCTTCCTGACAGCCCTCGAACGCGCCAAGACCCAGATCCAGCAACAGAACGTCAACGATCTCAGCCGGCGACTGGTGGCGATGCTGGAACAGACGCCGGGCCGCAACCAACGGTCCGTGGCACCGCCGGTACCGGAGGACGAACCCTACCTGGCGCGTCTGGTCGTCAAGGCGGGGGGGCGTGTGTTTTTCATCAAAGTGGAAGAAATCGACTGGATAGAAGCGGCGGATTATTACGTGCGAATCCATGTGGGGGGCAAATCGCATCTGCTCCGCGAAACCATGACCAACCTGGAACAGCAACTCGATCCCAGGAAATTTCTGCGCATCCATCGCTCCACCATCGTGCAACTGGATCGTGTGGTAGCCCTCGAACCCTACTTCCACGGCGATTACGTCGTGCTTATGCAGGATGGGACCCAGCTTAAAATGAGCCGCCGCCAGCGACATAAGCTGGAAACATGGCTGGGTCGGTCGGCCTGATACGCCATTGACCGGGTCGGGCGCGCCGTTCCCTGCAACCACCTCGCCATTCGCTGCAAATCCTTGTCCCTCTTTCTGCCGTTGCCGTAGTGTGGGATGCGTTCCACCGGACCGTGATACGAATAACCGGTGACAGGACCCTGGATGGCCGGTGCAGTCGCAGTCTTGTTTTCATAAAGGATGTCTTACTGCAGGACAGCCTCCGACATCCTTTATGAAAACAAGACGCTTGCCTGGAGGATCACACCATGGATGGGAATACGAATGCCCGATATAGAACCGCCTTGCTGGTCACAGCTTGCCTTTTCGCCGTGTGGGGCCTGCTCAGTGTGTTCGACGTTGGGAACCTTCCTTTCAACGGCTATCAAACCGATGGAAACAACACCGTGACCCGTGTTACCGAGGGCGGTCCGGCAGAACGGGCCGGCTTTCAGGTCGGCGACTACATCCGGGTCAATGGAGGCATCCCGGTAGAAGATGCCGGGGCGCTGGCGCGGCGTCCCCGTGCCCGCATCGGAGAGGTCCGCACGTTTATCGTCGAGCGTGATGGAGAAAACGTAAGCCTGGATCTGACCTATACAGCCTTGTCCAGCACCAACAAGGTGCTGGTCTACCTGGGTATTCTCCTGGGGTTTTGTTTTCTGATTTTCGGGCTGATACCCTATTTGAAAGTACCCGGCAAGCGGTCCTTGTTGTTTGCCCTGTTCGGTCTCAGCCTGGGTTTTGCCTTCTTCGGGGGGCCGAATATCTCCTCGTACGTACTACGCACGTTGATAGGAGCCGTCGGGACGATTCTGGTGACCCTGGGCTTCGCAGCGCTGCTTCACTTTACCCTCGCTTTTCCCCGGCGCAAAGCGATCCTGGATAAGCCGCATAGTACCCGGCTGATCTACGGACCGGCCGTTTTTCTGTCGCTCTTTTTGATCTTTCGATTTGTGGTGCAGCCCCCGGCGACGAGTGCCCTCAATGTGATCACCATTCTGCTCGTCGGGCTATTTATTCTGGGCTATTTCGGCTTGTCGCTGGCGGCTTTTGTGCATAGTTTTGTGCGCGCCGACGCGCAGGAGCGGACGGATCAGGGGCTCGTCTTTGTGTTGAGTGGATTACTGGTGGGGTTCCTGCCTTTCCTGTTCGTCGTGCTCGTCGGTCTGGTTGCACCGAAGGTCGTGATACCGGGGGGCAATTTCTTCTTTCTGACCCTCGTTCTCATCCCTGTGAGCCTGGCTCTGGCTATCCTGAAGAGCGAGAAAACCCGGGCATATGTTTCTACCTGATCCGTCCCCGTTAGCCGTATGGTGCCTGGCCCCCGGGCCGTACCGGAAGAAAAGGTCATTGCGGGGGTTGCAGGGTGAGCTACATCGTCAGTCCCGCCAACGAAGGCAGGCCGATATGGAAGGCTTCCTGCACCTTTCCAGCGAGCGCCAGGACGCGCTCTTCGCCCAGCGGAGGGGCCACGACCTGGAGCCCGACGGGTAGGCCGTTGCCGTCCAGGCCGCAGGGCACCGACGCGACCGGCAGGCCCGTCAGGCTGAGGACGAACGTGGGGGCTACCCAGTCGATGTAGGTCTTCATCTGGCGGCCCCCGATGGTTTCGGGATAGTTCTCTTCCACCGGGAAGGGGGGGACGGCCATGCAGGGTGTCAGGAGGAAGTCGAACGAGAGGAAGAGGGTGCGGAAGCGTTGCCAGAGACGTCCTCGCGCGCGCTCGGCGATCCCGAGTTGCTCGGCTGTCACCGAGAGGCCGGCGCGTATGTTGCCCGACAGGTTGCTTCCAAAGTGATCGATCCGGTCGAGGCGCTCGTAGTGCTGGGCCACCATCCAGTAGCCACGCAGGGCAAGGAACGCTTTTCTGGCGAAGGCGAGGTCGAGGTCGATTTCCTCTACGTGACCTCCTGCCTGCCCCATCTCGAAAGCGGCCCGGCGGCAGATGCGCTCGATAGGGTCGTCGATGCCGATTCCGGCAATATCCGGGCAGTAGGCGATGCGGGGCTTGCCGGGAAGCCCTTCCTTCACCGCGCTCACGAAGTCGCGTCCTTCGGTGGGTTGATAGATGGGGCAGTTCGGACTGGGTCCGGCCGTCGCCTGGAGGAAGAGGGCCACGTCTTCCACCGTACGTCCCATGCCGCCGGTCACCTGCATATTGTCCCAGAGATACGTGGAGGGGTAGGTCGGCACCAGCCCCGCCGACGGTCGCAGGCCGACCACGCCGCAGAAAGAAGCCGGTATCCGTAACGATCCGCCCAGATCCGTGCCTTCGGCCAGGGCGATCATGCCGGTAGCGAGTCCTGCCGCGCCGCCGCCGGTAGAGCCGCCTGCGCTCCGCTTCGGGTTCCAGGGGTTGCGCGTCCGTCCGAAGACCTCGTTGAAGGTATTGCCGCCGGTGGCAAATTCGGGCGTGTTAGTTTTACCGAGGATCACGGCCCCGGCATCCCGGAGGCGGCGGACGACGAGCGCGTCTTCCTGAGGCACAAAGTCGGTGTAGAGGGGCGACCCGTACGTCGTTCGAAGGTTGGCTACCGGCGTCACGTCTTTGATGCCTACGGGAAGGCCGTGCAGCGGTCCCAGGGGCTCACCCTGCGTGGCTCGTTGTTCCAGCCGTCGCGCGTCGTCCAACGCCTGCTCGTTCAGCGTCACCACGGCGTTGATGGGGTCGTGATAGCGTTCGACCTGAGCCAGGGACGCTTCGACGAGTTCTACGGGTGAGAGTTCGCGCCGGTCAATGAGCCGTCGCAACGTGCTCGCCGGGAGCCGGGTGATATCTTCAGATGCGGCCATGAATCATTCTTCGGGTGCGTATAGCACAGGATGAGAAGAAAGGAGGAGAGGGCCTATCTCTCTCCCGCGATCGCTCTCTTTCATAATGGGTTTGTCCAAGAAAAACTTCTCGTTTCTTTTGAATGATGAATGTCGAAGCGAGGGCATCTTCCTTCATCATTCGAAATTCCCTGTTCCAAATTCGAAATTCGACAAAATAGGGAGATTCTTTCTGGATGCGCCCTCAGCGCGAGCCGTTATTTTTTCCGTTCTGGTTCCTGGAGCGATTGCGGCGTCCTCCTCGACGCCGGGATTTCTTGCGGCCTTTGTTGTTTTGCTCCGGAGGTTTCGTGGAACCTGATGCGCCATCTCCGTCCGTGGAATCATCTGTGTCGGTCATTTCCTTGATTTCTACGAGCGATTTGTCTTCCCAGGTGCCGTCGGGATATTGAATCCAGACCCGACTCTTGAAGATATCGAGTTTCTGAATGATTCCGGTTCCATGCGGAGTGGTGACGGGCGTATCGACGCGGGGGAAGTGGTTGAGCGCCGTCATGTACTGTTCCAATTCGTAATTGAGGCAGCATTTCAATCGTCCACACTGGCCGCTGAGGCGAACAGGGTTGAGGGGTAAGTTCTGGATTTTAGCCGATTGCGTGGAGACGGGCTTGAATTCTTGCAGCCATGTCGCGCAGCAGAGTTCGCGTCCGCACGAACCGAGGCCGCCGATACGGGCAGCTTCGTCGCGCGCGCCGATCTGGCGCAGTTCCACCCGCGTGCGAAACTTGCGGGCGAGGTCACGAACGAGCTGGCGAAAGTCGACGCGATGCTCGGCGGTGAAATAAAAGGTGACTTTCTTCTGATCATACTGCCACTCGGTGTCCACCAGCTTCATCGGGAGGGTGAGCTTGTCGATAGCTTTCCGCCCGATGTAGAAGGCTTCGCGTTCGGATTCCCGGTTTGTCTCCCAACGCTCGATATCAGAGAGCGTAGCTAGGCGGACGATGCCGGGAAACTCGCCCGTTTCCTCTTTTCCTTTCGTCCTTACTCGCAGGCGGACCAGCTCGCCCGTCATGTGAACGGTGCCGAAGTCGATCCCCCGGTCGGCTTCGACGATGACGAAGTCGCCCGTTTGGAGATCCAGGGTGCGCATGTTACGATACACGCCCTTCCGTCCGGCTTTGAAGGAGATTTCGACCAGGTCGTAGACCGTCATCGGATGCTCGGTGCCGGGGGCGTTGAGCCAGTCGAAGACGTGCATGGCCGGACAGGCCCTGGTGCCGGCTCTTTCCGAAGTACATCCCCCCGACCTGCATCTGCCTATATCGCAGCCTCTACCCGAGTCGCAACCGCTCTCTGAGCGACAGGATCCGCATCCCATATCTATATCAAAACGCTAGTCGTCGTGGTTGTGGGTGAGCAGGCAGGTTGCGCGGAATCGACCGGCGCGGCGTTCGGCGGGAACGACACTGTCGCGTAGAACTGCCTGGTACTCCGTTGACTTTCTTCTGAACGTGCGAGTATGCACTCCGTTCACGCCACGCTACCATGAATAATAAGACGCTTACATTATGTCAAGTGTGAGCCGCGTTCTCGTCACCCGAGTGCGAACGCATCGACCTCGGCCAGGGGGACGTAGAGCTTGCTGCTGTGTGGCCCGCGCATGGCACGGCTCAATGCCATCGACAGGGCGGTGAGGGTCAGGGTCAGGTGTACGTTGCGCCCGACCAGCTCGGTCGCTTCTTCTACGAGCCGGATCATCGCCTCCAGGTCGGCCCGGGGTACGTTCCGGCAGAAACGGGCGATGGCATCAGCCTGGTCGATGTTGACGAGCGCGGCGTCGGGGCCGGACGTGTGGTAGAGCGTCAGGTCCCGAATCCAGCTCAGCGCCAGGCGCAAGATGCCTTTGACGCGCTCGCGGCCCATTCGTGCGATCTGCTCGACCAGGTCGGCCAGCTTGTCGATGTTCTGGACGTACGAAAACCGCAAAAAATCGACGACCAGGGTGCGGTCGGCCATCAAGTCCTCGTTTTCGGCCAGGTCGAGGGCGCGTGTGTAGGATCCGTTGGCCATGCGGGCGAGCGTGGCGGCCTGGCTCGGCGCTACCTTCTCTCGTTCGACGAGCGCCTGCTCAATGCTCTCGGAAGGCAGTGGGTCGAAGCGGAGGCGCTGGCATCGCGAGAGGATGGTGGGCAGCAGGCGATCCAGGCGGTTTGTCGTGAGGATGAAGACGGTTTGGGGTCCGGGCTCTTCGAGCAGCTTCAAAAACGCATTGGCGGTTTCTACGCGCATCAGGTCGGCGTCGGTCATCACAACGATTTTGTAGTGCCCCTCCAGCGGCTTGTAGCTCATCGTGTGTTGCAGTTCGTCGGAGATGCGCTTGACCGAGTAGAACGCCTGCTTGTTGGAGACTACGGTCGGGTCGTTGAGGACGGGACGCCGCACAAAGTCCACGGCAGCGTATGGATGCTCGGCAATACGCTGGAGCCGGGCGGCCACGTCGTCCAGGTTCGCATCGCTGGGATAGGGCAAGAGCACGTGCACGTCGGGATGCGCCATGCGGCTGATTTTGGTGCAGGCCCGGCAGGTGCCGCATGCTTCGGTCCCTCCCTGTTCGCACTGAAGCGCTTTGGCGAATTCGAGTGCCACCGCCCGTTTACCAACCCCTTCCGGTCCATAGAACAGGTAGGCGTGCGCCACCCGGCCCCCGGCGACGGCACGTTGCAGGGTTTCGATGGCGCGGTGCTGGTTAATCAGGTCGGACCAGGGCATGGCAGGAAGATCCTATGGTTCAGGACTAGAAAGTCGTTGACATCTGTTTTGTTGCCGTAGAGATTGCACGGTCGAAAGTAAGTTGTCGCTCGACGGGAGGCAAGGCACCGCCGATCTTGCCGGGGAGTAATCCAGGCGAGGAGGCCGGGTTTATCCCTTTTTCATCTTTGAATTGGAAACAAAAACGATGCGTCAATCGATCAACCAGCCTGTTTGATTCGGTGGGTCTGGTTCGTATTTTGGATCCTTAGATATCCCACAGGGCATGGTAGCTCAGCCGGTTAGAGCGTGCGACTCATAATCGCAAGGTCGAGAGTTCGAGTCTCTCCCATGCCACCTAGAAAAACGCCCCAAATCAGCGTCATTTGGGGCGTTTTTCTATGAATACGTTCTGGTAAAAGGAGCAGGCCGGATCTCCATTCTGTGGGGCGGCAATGGCTTTATCCTCCCGGCACCCGGCATCTCAACGTAACACTGCCGTCGGCGGTGGCCCAGCACCGGACGACGATGAAAAAGGTGAACCAGTAGCGTTTGCACCGTACCGGCTGGCGAACGTTGATGGTAAATGCGCCCGGTGGTTCTTTGAAGCAAGGGGGCGTGCAGGTAATCCCGTCGATCTGTTGGGTGAGGTGCTCGCTGACCGCCCGGGTGGCGCGGGTGGCCGCCTCCCGCCGGTTGGAATCGGTGAAAACGCCGGTGCTCCGTCGCCGCCGGGTGCTGGTGAGGGGAAAGTCTTGCTCGCAGGGGTGTGGCATGGTGGCCTCCGTAGGGTTGCTTGGTAACCTGGATCCGTTCGAGAGAACAGATACCGATCTGAACACACCACGTCCCCTCGGCCATAAACTCTATCATTTTATGGTTTCTTGCAAGAGGAAGAAGCCGACCTGAAAAACCCTTCGGTATTGTGCCAGATACCGGTACGCACCAGGCACCGTCACGGTGTTGTATTTTTTGTGGAACATGAACGCAAAAAAAGTATGTTTCGACATCGCGCGTTAAGAATTGAGCGGGGTGGGACGAATTAAGGATCAGGTCCCGTCTACTTTTCAGTGAATGTATTGCTATGAAACGCCTGCTGGGGTTGACAATCGCCTGCCTGTTGTCTGTGTCGTCCGTCTCGTTGGCTCAAGAGGCTCCTCGGCAGATCGGCATCAATTTGTACAATATCGGTCCGTGGGATCCCCAGCTTTTGTTTGTGGACGTAATGAAGCAAAGCCAGGGCTGGCTTGTGCAGGATGTCGCGGGGATCGAATGGTCCATCGATACCGTGGAGGTGCCAACACGCGCGGACGGGTACCCCTCGCATGTCCCTTTTGTACAGGGTACCGATTCGTTCCGCGTGCATACGACCATGGTAGCGAGCCAACCCCATGCGTATCCCGGCGGCGAGTATACCTTACTGTTCGAAGGGACCGGGGAGATTTTTATCGATTGGGATGTCGATGATCTTACCTTCACTACGCCGAACACGCCGCATTCTTTTCAGGTCAATCCTACCTCGTTCGGCATCCACTTAACCATTGTCCGTTCCGATATCAACGACCCCGTTCGGAATATCCGGGTTATCCTGCCCGGTTTCCTTTCCAACTACGAATCGCAGCCGTTTCACCCAGGCATGCTGGAGTTGCTGTCTTACTTCAGCGTTGTTCGCTTTATGAAGCCGCTGGAAGTGGAAGAATCTCCCATTCAGGATTGGAGCGAACGGACCACCCCCGAGGATGCAACGCAGTGGAACATCGCCCGCGGCGGGATGGCCGTCGAATACATTGCCGACCTGTGCAACACCCTGGGCGTCGATGCCTGGGTCACGCTTCCGTACCGTGCGAACGATACGTATGTGCGGGAATTCGCCCGTGTACTCCGGGATCGTTTGAATTCCGACCTGAAGATTTATGTCGAGTACGGCAATGAAAACTGGAACGCAGATTATGCCTCCTACCAGTACACGCGCTCGATGGGCGTAGATCTCGGCCTGGATGCCGATTCGACCCGCGCAGGGTTGAAATATGCCGTGCAGCGTTCTATTGAAATCTTTGACCTTTTCACGGACGAATTCGGCGGCGACACGCGACTCGTAAAGGTCCTCTCCGCCCCCGTATGGATATCGGTCGGCGAAGCGATGATGGCGGCTTCTGCCGATCCGTCCATTAATCCAGGTCAGGTCGAAATAGACGCCCTCGCCATCGCTCCCTATTTTGGTTGGGAGCTGGGCTATCGCTTGCACGAGAGCGGTCGAGCGGCAACGATCGGTGCCGGTGAGGTGCTCGACAGCCTGGAGGCGCAGATGGCGGCGGAAGTGACAGGATGGATCACGGACTACCGAACCCTGGCTGACAGCTACGATGTCGAGTTGATCGCGTATGAAGGCGGCCAGGCGTTGGTGGGTTTCGAAGATAGTCCGCCGAATTATATCGACGTCATGCACGCCGTCAACCGCGATGACCGGATGCGCAGGCTGTATTGCGATTTCTACGATATCTGGTATCAACAGGGCGGGGGGCTGTTCACGGCCTTCGCCCTGATTACGCAATATGATCGATGGACCGCCTACGGGTTGCTCGAGCATCTCGGCCAGGACCCTGCGACTGCTCCGAAATGGAGGGCGCACGCCGAATGTATTTTCCCTTATACAACCGTCGTCTCTACCTCGCTGGAAGCCGACGTTCCGCAGACTATTCGCTTGAGCTATCCGTTTCCGAATCCCTTCCGCCTGGGCACAAACATACGGTTCACCGTGCCGCCGCCGGGGGCGGTGGTTCATCTTGAGGTGTTCGACGCGACCGGACGCCGGGTCGCCACACTCATCGACCGGAACATGCCTTCCGGCGAGCACCTGGTGCCCTGGGAAGCCGCCGACCGTGCTTCGGGGGTCTATTTTTACAGGCTTCGTTTGGGTAATAGAAGCGAAGTCCGGAAGCTGGTGTTATCGAGATAGCTGGTGTAATACAGAACCCACGTTGTGACCGGCCTGGGTTGAGACGATGCATTGAAGGGCCGGGAACCGTTATCGGATGGTGAAAACGTGTCGCCCGATGAGGAGGTTTTCTTCGTTGTAGATTCGGATCTGGTATCGGCCTGTTTGCCGGGTGTCGGAGCTGCTCAGAAGATCCCATATCCGGTATCCCTGCACGCCCATCACGCTCGTACGATGTTGCTTGACGACAACTCTCTGCGCGTCGAGCCATTCCCAGCGAATCGTTGTACTTCTCGGGGCGTCCACGCGTGCATTGAAGTAGACCGACGTGCCCGGCGGAAACCGTTCAGCGACGGCGCCGTCCCGGCACACCCGGAGCGCGCCGGTGCTGCCTCCAGGGACGGCCTGGTCGCAGGTGGTAAACGACCCTTCTTCCAACAGGGCCGAGCGTCGGCCCATCTCGTCGAAGGCTTGCAGCTTCTCTTCGGCTTGCTGCCTAGCCGGGCTTTCCCGGAAAGCCTGGTCGAGGAAGGCCTGCCAGGATGCTCGCTTTTCGAGGATCGACAGCGAGTCGCTCTGGTCCAGACGGGTGGTTTCGTTAAAAGTGGCGATCAGGGTCGAGAGTTGTTGGATTTTTTGCTCGACATCTGCGCGATGATCTTCGTCCAGGGCATAGCCGAGGTCGTTCTTCAGGCGCTCGAAGTGGGTCAGCACGACCGAGTCCTGCACGGAGGCATCGCTGAGTTCAGCCTGGGCGTCGGTAAAGTGTTGCCGGGCGAGGTTCAGCGTCTCAATCGAAATGGTCACCTCAACAGGCACCGATTGCGCGTGCTCGCCTACGGTGGCCGTGATCGTCGTGCTTCCCCGCTTGTGTCCCGCCACGGTAGCACCGAGATCCTCCCCTCCCAAGGCCGGAGTGACGGCGGCAATCATAGTGTCTGCGCTCGTCCATTGCACCTCGTAGGCCGAAAGGTATGCCGGTCCGATGGCTGCGCCTTGAGAGTCTCGGAGTTCGGCGTTCAGTCGCAGTACCTCGCCGGCCTCTACCGTGGCTTCGCTCGGTGTGATGATGATCCCTGCCACCTCGGGAGGGGGCGAAGGCCGGAAGACGAAGTAGCCACCGATTCCCAGTCCCAGAATCAGCAGGATTCCGAAAGCAGCCCATAGCCTGTTGCGGGAAGAGGCTGAACGTGGTAGCGCCGCTGGTTCGGAGGGGGAAAGGACATTCGGTTGAGGTGGTGCCTGGAGGGACGTAGGGGTCGGGATCGTGGCCATCAACGCCGTCTCGTCTTCAGCGACCCGTACGTCCTCCGGTATCGTAATGGCCTGTACGTCCCGCTGTACGTCGATGAAGCTGGTATATCGTTCGTCCGGATTTTTCTTGAGGCACTTCGATACGATGGCCTGGAGATCCGCGCACAACGCATCGGGGGCCAGCTCAATCGGCTTCGGCTCGGTGTTGAGGATCTTATAGATGATCGTGGTGATGTTATCGCCGGAAAACGGGTTGATCCCGGTTAGTAATTCGTAGAACAGCACGCCGAAGGAAAAAATGTCGGCCCGGTGGTCGATGGTTTCCCCTTTGACCTGTTCGGGAGCCATGTAGCGCGGCGTGCCCACGCTGGTGTTGGTCATCGTCAGGGCCTGGGTCTCATCCTGGATGCGGGCGATCCCGAAGTCCATGATCTTGACAGTCCCGTTGGGCAACACCTGGATGTTTTCAGGCTTGATGTCGCGGTGGATGACTTCATTGTTGTGGGCATATTGCAGGCCGCTACAGATCTGTGCGGCAATGGATAGTTTCTGGGCGGTCGTCAGGCTTGTGCCGGACTTGAGGAGATGGTGCAGGTCGGTTCCCGCCAGGTATTCCATTACCAGGTAGGGCGTCTCGTTCTCCTCGCTCACGTCGTAGATGATCGTGATGTTTGGATGCGAGAGCCGCCCCGCCGACCGGGCTTCCCGGTAGAATCGTTTCTTAATGGAAGGGTCTTGCAGGGCGCGTTCTCGGATGACTTTTATCGCCACCTCGCGACCGATAATGGTGTCGCGGCCTTTGTAGACCGTGCCCATGCCCCCTTTTCCCAGTTCGCCCAGGATGTCGTACTTGCCTATCCGATCCATTGATATCAGGAGTTATTCAGAGGGTCGATCCTGAGTTGCCTGCGCCGTCAACGAAGGACCCTGTTCCTGCCGGGGATGATGCGTTAACGTACGTACTTTAAGGTTCTTAAAAAGTAGGGGATATCAAAGAAAAGTGCAGGATCCCCGGCGCTGGCCATCGTTTACCGGATCTGCGGGTTCGGAGGCACCGGAACGGGTCCCTGGCGCGAGGTTGGATCGGGTTCGGGCTGCATTGGAAGCAGAACCTTTCTCCCTTGAGCCGCTTGCATTTGAGGGGTTACCTATGGTATATACAAACGCTTGAATGTTGTGTTGTGCTGATATGTTTGACCCGTTCAGTTGCTCATAACGAAGGGTCGGAACAGGGAGTTGGTTGTTGCCCGGAATGACTGCGAGATCTACAACCAGCGAGCGTTTCAAGCCGATAACCTTATCTCCCACCTAAGGCACGAGGCCGAATCTATGAAAGTACTCACAACAACCGTTGCGCGCATCTTGTTTGCCGTTCCGTTCGGCATGTTTGGAATCATGCACTTTGTGTTCGGGTCCGACATGGCCGGCATGGTGCCCTCTTTTATACCGGGCGGTGTTTTCTGGGTGTACCTGGTCGGTGTTGCGCTTCTGGCTGCCTGCATCAGCATTCTCATCGGGAAGTGGACGCAAAAGGCCTGTCTGCTGCTCGCCCTGTTGCTTATGATCTTCGTGTTGACCATCCACCTTCCCGGCGCGCTTGACGAGGCCACCCGGCAGATGGCGATGTCGAGCATGCTCAAAGATCTGGGTCTGGCCGGCGGGGCTTTGATTCTGGCAGGCATCTCAGAGGATACCTGAGAGACCTGAAGTAGATCGAACAACAGCATCATCCCAGGGGCGACCCGGTCCTTTGCCGGGTCGCTCTTCGGTTTGCCCCGTCATTCCGGATCAGCAAGGGTTTTCGTCATCGTAATCAGGCGGTGGGTGCCGACCACCGTGGACCCCGGCATCGTTACGTACCCCATGTTCTCATAGAACGTCTCCAGGTAATCGTGAGGGAGTAAGGAAACACGATGTATGCCTTCCCGGCGAGCCAACGACTCGAGGCATCGGACCACGCCTTGTCCCAGCCCTTTCCCGCGATATGGAGGGAGGACGGCGATTCGAGCGATGACGCCTTCGCCGTCGGTCGACACGGATAGCCGCCCGGTGGCTGCGGGTACGCCGTCGTACAGAGCCAGCACATGGAGCGAGGCAGCGTCCAGGCCGTCGTGCACCAGGGCAGCAGGAATGGCTTGCTCTTCCACAAAGACGTGTTCTCTGATGGCTCGTGCTATCTGCCGGTCGTCAGGCGTTCGGGCTTCGCGGAAGATCGTTCTGTCTTGCGTTAACATAGATGGAGAGCACTACGCAAATAAGAAGCATGGATGAGTATTATGGGACGTGTTCATACTATGCCCTGCTCCCTGGGTCTGGTCCAATAAATCTGACAGGGTGTTTTCTTTTCGATGAAAAAAACGTAGTTAGAACTTTTTCCTGCAACCAATCTCCCGCGCCGTGCCGGATTCCGTTCCCATTCGTGTCATCGTCAATGGCCGTTCCTACGAACGTCTCGTCGAGCCGCGCCTGTTGTTGAGTGATTTTCTGCGACACGAACTGGGCCTCACGGGGACACATGTAGGCTGCGAGCACGGCGTATGCGGGGCCTGCACCATCCTGATGGACGGCGAAGCCGTTCGGTCGTGCCTGCTTTTTGCGGTGCAGACCCACGACCGCGAATTGATCACCGTAGAAGGCTTGACGCGGGATGATACTGAGACGTTGCATCCGTTGCAAGCTGCTTTCCACGAAGCGCACGGTCTCCAGTGCGGGTTTTGCACGCCCGGCTTTCTGATGATGCTCATTCCGTTTCTGGAGGCCCATCCGCACCCCACAGAGGCGGAAATCCGAGAGGCGCTGTCGTCGAATCTCTGTCGATGCACCGGGTATCAAAACATCGTCAAGGCGGTGAAACGAGCGGCGCAAGGGTTGAGTGACGTGTCCGACTTCTCATAGAATTTATCGCTAAACGAAGAACGAACCGTGGCAACACGCTCTTTCGGCAAGCCGGTCCGGCGTAACGAAGATCCGCGCCTCCTGCGGGGGCAGGCCCTGTTCGTGGACGATGTGCACCGGCCCGGCATGCTGCACATGGCGGTCCTTCGTAGCGACTATGCGCACGCGCGCATCATCCGGATCGACGTTTCGGCAGCGCAGCAACGGCCCGGCGTCCACGCTGTCTTCACCGCCGCGGACCTCGGCGACCTGAACCAGCCGGGGCCGCTCATCGTGCCGCCGCCGCCCATCGAACGGCTCACGTTTCATACCCGCACTCAGCGGCCGCTGGTCATGGATAAGGTCCGGCATGTAGGCGAGGCGCTGGCCGTCGTGGTGGCCGAAAGTCGCTATCTCGCCGAGGATGCCCTGGCCGACATCCTGGTAGATGTGGAGCCTCTCGACGCGGTCGTGGATCTGGAGAAGGCCCTGGAGCCCGGTGCGCCCCTGGTCCACGACGACCTACCATCCAACGTAGCCTCGCACGTCATCCAGGAAAAAGGGGCGTATGCCGCCATCCGGAACCGGGCCGACGTGCTCATCAAGCGCCGCTTCATTTACGACCGGGGGACGGCGGCGGCGATGGAAAACCGGGGCACCGTGGCCGAGTGGGACGACAAGAACCAGCAACTGACCGTCTGGGATACCACCCAGGCCCCGATTCCGGTGCGCAACGCGTTGGCCGGCTTGCTGGGGCTCGCCGAGTCGCAGGTGCGGGTCATCGCGCCGTTTATCGGCGGGGGATTCGGGCCGAAGATTTTCTTCTATCCGGAAGAACTGCTCGTTCCCTGGATCGCCATGCGCCTGAAGCGGCCCGTGAAGTGGATCGAAGATCGGCAGGAGAATTTTTTTGCCACGACCCAGGAACGCAGCCAGATCCACGAGGCGGAACTGGCGCTCACCGCCGCCGGCCGCATCCTCGGCGTCCACGACGTCTTTTTGCACGACACCGGGGCCTACGACCCCTACGGCCTCACCGTCCCCATCAACAGCCAGTGTACGCTGCTGGGGCCCTACGACATCCCGAATTACTACAGCGAATTCACGGTCGTTTTCACCAACAAAACCCTCGTTACCCCCTATCGCGGTGCCGGTAGGCCGCACGGCACCTTCGTGATGGAACGGCTCCTCGATCTGGCCGCCAGAGAGGTCGGTCTGGATCGGATCGAGATCCGCAAGAGAAATTTTCTCGCACCCGGTGCCTTTCCCCACGATCATCAGATCATTTACCAGGACTTCGCTCCCCTCGTCTATGATAGCGGCAACTACCTCCCGGCGCTAGAACGGGCCGCCGAGCGGATCGGCTATGAGCACTTTGTAGACGAGGAACAACCCCGGCTCCGCGCCGAAGGGCGGCAGGTGGGCATCGGCATTGTATCCTATGTGGAAGGGACCGGAATCGGACCGTACGAAGGGGCTCGCGTCACCGTCGAGCCCAGCGGCACCGTCAGCGTGGCGATGGGCGTGGGCACACAGGGGCAGGGGCACTACACGTCTTTTGCCCAGGTAGTGGCCGATCAGGTGGGCGTAGACGTGCAGAACATCCGCGTGGTGACGGGCGACACGCGCCAGTTTCACTGGGGCACCGGCACGTTTGCGAGTCGCGGGGCGGTGGTGGCGGGAAACGCCTGCCGGGCAGCCGCCGCAGCGGTGCGCGAGAAGATCCTCAAGCTGGCAGGTGACCTGCTCGAAGTAGCCGAGGATGATCTCGAACTAGAGGGGGGGCGGGTCTACGTCAAGGGGGTGCCGCAACGGGGCATCGACCTGGGCGAGTTGGCCCTGCGAGCCAATCCGTTACGCGGCGCGGTCAAGCCGGGCACCGAACCGGGGCTGGAGGCTACCGCCTATTTCGGGCCGGAACGAGGCAGCACGGCCAGCGGCGTCCACGCGATGATCGTCGAGGTCGATCCGCAGACGATGATGGTCGAGATCAAGCGCTACGTGGTGATTCACGACTGCGGGAGGGTCATCAACCCGATGATCCTGGAGGGCCAGATGCACGGCGGCGTGGCGCAAGGGATCGGCGATGCGTTTTACGAGCAACTGGTTTTCGACGAGCAGGGGCAATTGCTCAACGCCTCGTTCATGGACTACCTGCTGCCTACCGCCACCGACGTGCCCACCATCGAAACGGATCATGTGGAAACGCCTTCGCCGCTCAATCCGTTGGGCGTCAAGGGGGCGGGAGAAGCAGGGGCCATCCCCGTAGGTGCTCTCTTTGCGCAGGCCGTCGAAGATGCCCTCGCTGATTATGATCTTGAAATCTGTGAAATGCCGCTGAGCCCCAGTCGATTGTTCGAGATGATAACGGAGGCCCATCCTGAGGGATAAACGGCCTTCTGATCGCATGTACGCATAGTAATGGTAGCTCGCCATGCAATTACAAGGAGACTTTACTTTTGAAGGCCCCCGCGAGGCCGTATGGGACCTGCTCCAGGACCCCGACGTGTTGGTGACGGCGCTGCCGGGAGCGAAAGAACTCCATAAGGTCGGCGACGACGAATACGCCGCCCGGCTCCAGGTGCGCGTCGGTCCGGTGAACGGGGTATTTGATACCAAAGTAGTGCTGACCGACAAGATCCCGCCTGAACGCTATACCATGCAGATCGAAGGCAAGAGCAGCGTCGGTTTTACCCGGGGTGCGGCTCATGTGACCCTGACGGAGCAGGCGGCGAATACGACCCTCATGCAGTACGAGGCCACGCTCCAGGTAGGCGGGCGCCTCGCCAGTGTGGGTCAGCGGATGCTCGACACCGTGGGCAAAAGCCTGACGCGCCAGGGGCTGGAAGCCATGAATGAAGCCCTGCAAGCTCGTCTCGGCGCGGCGACCAGCGAGGCTCGGGAGGACACCTACACGCCACCAACCCAGGCCGACTTCGCCAGGGGCGTTGCCAGAGACGTCGTGGCGGAAACCGTGAAGTCTCGCAGCATCATCTGGGCCGTGGCCTTCGTGATCATCCTTGTCGTGGTGATCGTATTCTTGCTTTCTAGATAAGGCGCTTGTTGTGCCGTAACCATCGATGAAACCGGCTCCATTTACCTACTTTGCGTCTTCAACCGAGGACGAAGCGCTGGCCCACCTGGCGACGTACGGCTACGAAGCCAGCGTTTTGGCAGGGGGGCAGAGCCTGGTGCCCACCATGAACTTCCGCCTGGCTCAGCCGTCGGTGCTCGTGGATCTGAACCGCATTCCTACGCTGGCCTACATCCGTGCGGACGAGGCGGGCGTTCTGCGTCTGGGCGCGATGACCCGCCAGCGCGCCGTCGAGTGCAGCACGCTGGTTCGAGAACGGTCGCCGCTGCTCTACGAGACGATGCCCCATATTGCGCACCCGCCGATTCGTAATCGAGGTACCGTCGGGGGGAGCATCGCGCACGCCGACCCGGCGGCCGAGCTTCCTGCCGTCATGCTCGTGCTCGATGCGCGCTTTCGTCTGCGTAACCGGCACGCCGAGCGATGGCTGGCGGCTTCCTCGTTCTACGTCGGCATGTTCAGCACGGCGCGAGAACCGGAAGAATTGCTCGTCGAGATTGCGGTGCCGTCGCTGCCGCCGCGGAGCGGAGGGGCTTTTCGAGAAGTCGCTCGCCGTCACGGTGACTACGCGCTCGTGGGGGTGGCCGCGTTGGTTACCCTGGACGCAGACGGTTGCTGCCGGACGGCCCGCATCGCGTTGCTCAGTGTTGGCGATGGCCCTGTGGAAGCCCACGAGGCGGCTGGTATCCTTGTCGGGCAGCCGCCCACGGCAGAGGTCGTCCGGGCGGCGGCGGAAGCAGCAGCGACCCGCGACATCGATCCGGCCGGCGACATCCATGCCTCGGCAGCCTTCCGGCGGCACCTGGCGCGAGTGCTGACGACCGATGTGTTGACCCAGGCCTTCGAGCGAGCCCGGTTTTCAGGAAGAGAGACACAGGAGTAAAAAAAGCACGATTTTCCGGCATCGATGTAGGATCAATGATCGAACTGACTGAGGAGCTTCCAAAGAATCGTCTGATCAATGAAGACCTGGCCCCGACGCCTCTTGCGGGGCGTTCGTGGAATCGCTGGCACATCGCCTCGTTGTGGGTCGGGATGAGTGTATGCATTCCCACGTACATGCTGGCGGCCAGCCTGGTTGAGGCAGGCATGAACTGGTGGCAGAGCCTCCTCGCCATCTTGCTCGGCAACGCCATCGTGCTGGTGCCGCTGGTGCTCAATGCCCACGCCGGGACGAAGTACGGCATTCCTTTTCCCGTGTACGTTCGGGCTTCCTTCGGTCTGACCGGAGCGCATATTCCCTCGCTGCTGCGGTCGCTGGTGGCATGTGGCTGGTTCGGCATCCAGACGTGGATCGGCGGGCAGGCCATCTACGAAATCATCGGTATCCTCTGGGACGGCTGGCAGGGGTTCGGCGGTGGCGGGCAGTTCATGGGCTACACGCTGCCGCACTATTTATGCTTCTTGCTCTTCTGGTGTATCAACATGTACTTCGTGTGGGCCGGCACCGAGAGCATCAAATGGCTGGAAACGCTGGCGGCCCCCTTCCTGATCGTGATGGGGCTTGCGCTGCTGTTCTGGGCCATCGCCAAGGTAGGAAGCCTCGGCGCGATCCTGGAACAGTCGAACGAGTTGATCCAGGCACGCCAGGAACGGTCGGTGTCGCAGTTTATCTTTTTGCTCTTCATACCGGGGCTCACCGCGATGGTCGGGTACTGGGCCACGCTGTCGTTGAATATCCCTGATTTTACGCGCTATGCGAAGAGTCAAAAGGATCAGGTCGTGGGGCAAAGCATCGGCCTGTTAACGACGATGCCGCTCTTTGCATTCATCGGTGTGGCCGTCACCGGGGCGACGCTGATTCTGTATGACGAGGCCATCTGGGATCCTATTGTCTTGCTGGGCCGCCTGACGGAAGAAGCCGAGAGTCCCTTGCTGGGGTTGATCGCACTGGTCGTGCTGGTCATCGCGACGCTGAGCACGAATATCGCCGCCAACGTGGTGGCTCCAGCCAACAGTTTTGCCAACGTTGCGCCGCATAAAATCAGCTTTCGTCTGGGCGGACTCATGGCCGGATGTATCGGCATTCTCATTTTTCCCTGGAAACTGCTGGACATGTACCTGGTGTGGCTCATCGGCTATTCCGGGCTACTGGGTGCGGTGGGGGGCGTTATCATCTGCGACTACGTGATCCTGCGTCGGATGAACCTCAAACTGCGCGATTTGTACCAGGAGGAAGGAGCGTATACCTATTCCGGCGGCTTCAACTACCGGGCGCTCGTAGCCCTGGTGGCGGGCATCGTCGTGGCGCTTGCGGGCAAGCTTCATCCGAGTCTCGCCTTCCTCTTCAACGGAGCCTGGTTCTCGGCAGCTCTCGTTTCTTTCGGGGTGTATTATATCCTGATGCGGTCTCGGCAAGAGCCTGCCGACGCCGGATGATTCGCCTGCCGCGGTACCCTCTCCATCACCATTATTTGAGCAACAACGAGACCCCATGCCGCCGGATTCCCCGCTACCCATCATTGAGAGGGCGCAAGTCCACCGTGAGCGTTGCGCGATTGTGGATGGTGAAGGAGCGCATACCTATGCGGACGTGCTCGATGCGGCGGGTCGTGTCGCTGCGTGCCTGCTCGACGGGGCTTCCGATCTGCATGAGGCTCGGGTGGCTTTCATGGTCCCGCCGGGCATGGCCTATGTGGCCGTGCAATGGGGGATCTGGATGGCCGGAGGCATCGCCGTGCCTCTGTGCCTGGCGCACCCGCTCCCCGAAATCGAATATGTCCTGGACGATACCACGGCGGCTATTGTGATAGTGCATCCGGATCATGAAGCGAGGCTTCGACCGGCCGCCGAGGCACGAGCGATCCGCCTGGTGACGACGGTGGAGGCGGTGGCATTCCCCGGCGGGGCCTTGCCGGAGGTGGCTTCCGGGCGGCGCGCCATGATCCTCTATACCAGCGGCACCACCAGCAAACCGAAGGGCGTGGTGACGACACACGCGAATATCACCGCGATGATTGGTTCGCTGATCGAGGCGTGGGCCTGGATGGAAGACGACCATATCCTCCACGTCTTGCCGTTGCATCACACGCACGGCATCGTCAACGTGTTATTGTGCGCGCTATGGGCTGGCGCGACCTGCGAGATGATGTCCGCCTTTGATGCGCAGGCCGTGTGGGATCGCTTCGTACAACGTCCGTTGACCCTGTTCATGGCAGTGCCCACGATCTACGGTCGCCTCATCCGGGCCTGGGACGAGGCGTCGGAAGAGGAGCAACAGCGCTGGTCGCAGGCCTGTGCGCGTCTGCGGTTGATGGTGTCGGGGTCGGCGGCGTTGCCGGTGCGTGTGCTGGAGACGTGGAAGAACATCAGCGGGCATACGTTGCTGGAACGCTACGGTATGACGGAGATCGGCATGGCGTTGTCGAATCCCCTGCATGGTGAGCGACGCCCCGGTTTCGTAGGGAGGCCCCTGCCGGGCGTAGAACTGCGGCTCGTGGACGAAGCCGGTCGAGTCGTCGAGGACGAGGAGTGGACGGGAGAGATCCAGGTGCGCGGCTCCACGGTGTTCCTCGAATATTGGGGCAAACCGGAGGCGACGGAGCACGCCTTCCGAGACGGCTGGTTTTGCACCGGCGACATGGCGGTCAAGGAAGGCGGCTATTATCGGATCCTCGGTCGCCGTTCCGTCGATATCATCAAGACTGGAGGGTACAAGGTGTCGGCGCTGGAGATTGAAGAGACCCTGCGTACCCATCCTGCCATCCGGGAATGTGCCGTCGTGGGAGTCGAAGATCCCGAATGGGGCGAGCGTGTTTGTGCCGGAGTGACCTGCGTAGAAGGCGCCTCCCTCTCGCTGGATACCCTACGTACATGGGCCAAACAGCAGATGGCGCTGTATAAAGTCCCCAGCCGCCTTGTCGTTCTGGACGCCCTCCCGCGCAACGTCATGGGGAAGGTGACCAAGCCGGCGGTGAAGATGTTGTTCCAGGCACAGGGTCGGTCCGCCTGACGCCGTACTTTATTTTCCACCCCATAGTACACGACAAAAAAATGGGTCTGGGTCGTCACGCGGTATGGGGGGGGTGGGTGTATGGGCGTGTGTGGGACTTTTTCTCTCCCGTTCTCCCACACCCCCATACGATGTGCCAAAGGACTTTTTGAACAATGTCGTGTACTATGCTTCCACCTTTTTACAACGAACAACCGACGATACCCATGAAACTGTACGACCTGTCACAACCGCTGAATCAAGAGGTTTTCTTCTGGCCCTACTATCCGCCTTTCGAGGTCAAATTCATCAAGCGCAAGCCGGAGCACGGCGTCAATGCGCAGTACATCCAGACCTCGAACCACATCGGCACCCACCTGGATGCGCCCCGGCATTTCGTCACGGGCGGGATGACCATTGACGAAATCCCGCTCGAATGGCTCTACGGTCCCGGCGTCATCGTCGACCTGACGGACGAAATGGACGACCTGGCTATTTACACGCCGGAGATGATCGAACGCCGCGTCGAGGTGCGCGAGGGCGACATTCTGATTCTGCACACCGGCTGGCATCGGTACGCCCAGTTCGGGGCCGAGCCCGACGAAGAACGCTACATCCTGCTGCATCCCGGTCCGCACGCCGACATGGTGCCCTGGCTGCTCGAAAAGAAGATCCACATCTGGGGCCTGGATGCCGTCTCCACCGACCATCCCATGAACCTGCCCATCGGACGATTCCTTGGCAAAGGGATGTTCGGCCAATGTGACCGTGTGCGGGCCAAATGCGAGGCTAAGTTCGGCAAAGACCAGGTGGACAGGCTTTTCCCTGAAGAGGACTATCAACTCACCCACAACGCCCTCTTCCCGCACAACTGCATCCATATCGAGAACATGGGGGGGCAAATCAGCGCCCCGGAACTCCAAAACCGCCGACTGACTATCGGCTGTTTCCCGTGGAAATTCAAAGGAGGCGAGGCGGCCTTTGCCCGTGCCGTTGCTTTTGTGGAGGAATAGCGCAGGACGACGGCCCGGCGCTCATTCGTAGCGCAGCACCTTCACCGGGTTGGTCAAGGCAGCCTTGATGGACTGGTAGCTCACCGTCAACAGGGCGATGACCAGGGCGGTCAGGCCGACGAGGGCAAAGACCCACCACGACAACGCCGTGTGATAGGCGAATTTTTCAAGCCATTGCTCCATAGAGAAGTAGGCGAGAGGCGCCGCGACGGTAAAAGCCAGCAGGACGAGCACGCTGAACTCGCGGGAGAGCAGCAGCACGATGTCCGAAACCGACGCGCCGAGGACCTTACGCACCCCGATCTCCTTCGTTCGCTGCTCGGCGGTGAATGCGGCCATCCCGAAAAGACCGAGGCAGGTGATGAAGACGGCAAGCAGGGCGAAGAAGCCGAAAATCTGCCCGAGCTTCCGTTCCGCCTCGTACACGGCCCCGAATCGCTCGTCCAGGAAGGAGTAGGAGAGAGGGTAGTTGGGATCGTATCGTTGCCACTGCGTCTCCAGGAAATCGATGAGGCCGGAGAGGTCGCTACCGACCCGGATCTTGACGGAGACCTGCCGGTAGTTGAGCGGCTCCATGTAAAAGATCATCGGCGCGATTTGCTGGTGCAGGGATTCGAAATGGAAGTCCTTGACCACGCCGATGACGGACCCCTGCCAGCCGCCGAATCGGAGGGGCTGATCGACGGCCTCTCCGGGCGAGGCCCAGCCTAGCTGAGCTGCCGCCGTCTCATTCAGGATGAAGCCCGTATCGGTGTCGCTGGCAAACTCGTCCGAAAAGTTACGGCCTGCAGCAAACTCGACGCCGTAGGTCGGGAAGAAATGTTCGTCGATCCATGCACCCAGGAGCGATGCCGTGCTGATTGTGTTGTCGGTGCCGTGCTGGGTGCTGGCCTCCGCCGTTAACGTCAGCCGCCGGGACGGTACCGGGTTGGATTGAGAAACATTGACAATGTCAGGGTTTCGGAGTAATTGCTCGCGGAAGGGAGTAAAATCCGTCGCAATCTCTCGAATGGCGGGGAGGATCAGCACATGCTCCTTATCGAGGCCGAGCTTCTGGTTTTGCACAAACGAGAGTTGCCGGTAGACCACCAGCGTCCCGATCATCAGCACGATGGCGATGGCAAACTGTGCGACGACGAGCGTGGAGCGTACCAGGGAGCGACGGCTCCCCTGCC
>JBHHWM010000008.1:0-43004 GCA_046756545.1 Rhodothermales bacterium
CCAGATAGCCCAGTTCGTGGAGTTTTGCCAGGACTTTCTCCGCGCTCTCTTCCACGGTCTCTTCCGCCGTGTGACACACGACATCGGCCTGTGCAGGCGCTTCATAGGGATCGTCGATGCCGGTGAATCCTTTGATGATGCCTGCGCGCGCCTTGGCGTAGAGCCCTTTGACATCCCGCGCTTCGCACACCTCCAGCGGCGCGTTCACATAAACCTCGACGTAGCCGCCGTGCTGTGAGATCAGATCACTGTTGGCGCGGCGGTCGGCCTCGTAGGGCGCAATCGGCGCACAGATGGCGATGCCGCCGTGCCGGGTGACTTCGCTCGCCACATACCCGATCCGGCGCACGTTGGTCGAACGACCCTCTTTCGAAAAGCCCAGGCCTTTGCTCAGGTGCGTGCGCACCACGTCGCCGTCGAGCAGGGTGACGGGGCGGCCGGTCCGTTCGAGAAGCTTCGTCATCAGCGCGTTGGCGACGGTGGATTTACCGGACCCCGAAAGCCCCGTAAAGAACACGGTGAAGCCCTGCTTTTCCTTCGGCGGATACGAGCGCCGCAACTCCGCCACCACGTCGGGATAGGAGAACCAGCCGGGGATCTCCTCACCTGTCGCCAGCCGCCTCCGTAGCTCCGTGCCGGAGATGCTGAGCGTCTCTTCGCCATCTTGCACTTCGTCGATGGGCTGGTAGGTATCCTCAGCGGGCAGGTAGACCATCAGTTTGAACGGCACGACGTCGATGCCGATCTCGTTGCGGTGCTCGATGACGAGGTCCTGCGCGTCGTACGGGCCGTAGAACGGCGTGCCGCTGCTGTCCGAGCCGGGACCGGCGTGGTCGCGCCCGACGACGAGGTGCGTGCAGCCGTAATTCTTGCGGATGATGGCATGCCAGACGGCCTCGCGCGGTCCGCCCATGCGCATGGCCAGCGGCAACAGACTGATCGTGGCCTTGCCGTCCGGATAATAGGAAAGCAGTTTTTTGTAGCACCGCACCCGCGTGTAGTAATCGACATCGCCGGGCTTGGTCATACCGACGACCGGGTGGATGAGCAGGTGCCCCCCCACCTCTTCGGCGGCCCGGTCCGTCAACTCTTTGTGTGCGCGGTGCATCGGGTTGCGCGTCTGGAAGGCGACGACGCGCGTCCAGTTTCGCTCTTCGAAAAGCGCCCGGAGTTCTTTCGGCGTCCGGCGCAGTTCCTGAAAATCGTAGTGCTTCGGCCGTTGGACGCCTTCGAGCCTCCCGCCGACGTAGTAGTCGCCGGCTTCGTCCATCAGGTAGGCCACGGCCGGGTGTTCCTTGTTCGTCGTCCCGAACACGCGTTCGGCCTCTCGGGCCTTGTCCGGCTTCCAGAGGTCTTCGACGGTGAGGATCGCAAGCAGAAGCCCCGTCTGATCCCGCAGGGCCACGCGCTCCTCGCCCTCCAGCGACCGGGCCACCTCTTCGGACACGTCGAGCGTGATCGGCATCGGCCAGAGCGTCCCGTCGGCCAGGCGCATGTCGCTCACGACTCGGTCATAGTCTTCCCGATTCATGAATCCGCGCAAAGGCGAGAAGCCGCCGTTGAGCAGCAGTTCCAGGTCACATAACTGACGCGGCGTCAACGCGACGGAAGGGCAGGACAGGGCTGTTTCTTTCAGCGCCTGCGCCTCGTCTCCCGACGCGAGGAGGTCGCAAAGCACACCGCCATGCGGCTCGATCAGGGTGATTGTGTTCATGTTGTATGGGTTATTAAAGAATGAACGGGTGACGGCGTGGCATCATGCCTCAGCGCAGCCATACGAAATAGATGGCCGTGACGGCCACCCCCATCACCAGCAAGCTGACGGGGAATCCCACTTTCAGGTAATCGCGAACGCGGTAGCCGCCTGCCGACATCACCATCAGGTTGGTCTGATACCCGATGGGCGTCATAAAGCTGGCAGCGGCTGCGACCGCTACAACGAGGCCGAAGGCTTTCGGTTCGACGCCCAGTTCCAGCGCCATCGACAGCGCAACCGGAAGCATGAGCACGGCGGCGGCTTTGTGCGTGATCAACTCGGTCAACACGTTGGTGACCAGATAGAGGACGACGAGTGTCGCCAACACGCCCAGCCCTGCCGTCGCAACCAGCATCGAATGTCCCAGCACGTCCGTCAGACCGGTCTTAGCTACCGCACGGCCGACCCCCAACGCCGCCGCGATGATCAGTAGTACCTGGACGTCGACGGCGCGGCCGGCCTGGGACGGACTCAGGCAACGGGTGAAGAGCATCGCCAGCGCCCCCGCGAACGTCGCCGTCACGAGCGGCACCAGCCGGGTCGCCACGAGTACGACCATGGTCAGCAGGATCAACAGGGCAATGGGGGCCTTGCGGGGCTGTGGCTTCGCCCGCACGGGACGCCGCGGAGCCACCAGGTAGAACGACTCCCGGTTCGCGTTCCATCGCCGGTCGAAGCCCTCACTCGCTTCGATGAGCAAGAGATCGCCTGCCTGGATCGGAAGCCGCCCGAGCGACCGGCGCACGCGTTCGTTGCGCCGCTGGATGGCCAGCACCACCCCGCCGAAACGTTCCCGAAACTGGACCTCGCGCAGCGTCCTGCCTATCAAACTCGACCCATCCGCCACGACCGCCTCATACAGCGGCAGCGTCTGGAACGCATCTCCCTCGACGGCCTCCACGTTGCGTTCCAACCCGGGACGCCGCAGCAAGGGATCGAGCATCGCGACGTTCCCCGCGAAGGTGAGCACGTCGCCGGCCTGGAGGATCTCTCCCGGAGAGGCAGGCACCAGCCGTTCAGCCCGGCGGACGTGCACCAGGTAGGCTTCTCCCAGCGCACGCAGTCCGGCCTCCTCGATGGACCGGCCGACCAGCGGGGCCTCCACGCGCACTTCGAACAGACAGTCCTTGAGGCCGTCTTCGAAAACCGTCCGCTCCTGGGGACGGTCCGGCAGCAGCCGGTGACCGCCCAGCACAAAATACGCGATCACGGCGGCGGCGGCAGGCAACCCCACCCACGTCAGGTCGAACAGGCCCAGGGCCGGAAATCCGGCCTCCACCAGCAGCCCGGACACGACGATGTTGGTCGAGGTGCCGATGAGCGTCATCATACCGCCCACGATGGCGGCATAAGAGAGCGGAATCAAGAACTTGGAGGCCGGAAACCCGGCGCGGCGTGCCCACTCCTGTACGCGGGGAATAAACATAGCCACGATGGGCGTGTTGTTCAGAAAGGCCGAGAGACCTGCCGTGGGCAGCATAAGACGCAGCAAGCCTCCCTTGATCGACGAGGAAGCTGAAAAAATCAACCGGTCCAGAAACCCCAGGGCTTCGGTCTGCTGCACGCCTGCCGCGACGACGAAGAGCGCCCCTACCGTCAACACAGCAGCGTTGGAAAACCCTGCAAAGGCTTCTTCGGGAGTAACGACGCCGGCCAGGAGCAACCCGCCGAGCCCTCCGAGAAAGATCAGGTCGGGACGGGCCGCGTCGCGGAGAAGAGAGACGGCGATCACCACGAGGGTAGCGAGGGTGAGCCAGGCCTGCCAATCCAGGTCCATCATCTGCCCCCTCCAACCAACCGAAGCGAACGAGTTGTGGTATACATCACGCGTCCGGCCCCAATCCGTCGGGTTGTGTCGAGACGGTCTTTTCCGTGTGGGACGCATAATGAGGCCGGCCGATGCTGTAATACGTAAAGCCCGCCTCGGCCATGCGCCGCGCCTTGAACAGGTTACGCCCGTCGAAGATCACCGGCTGCTTCATCCGCGCCTTCATCTTCTCAAGGTTCGGTCGCCGGAATTCGTGCCATTCGGTGCAAATGGCCAGGGCGTCGGCTCCGTTCAGGGCGTCGTAGACGTTCTCCACGTAGCGAATGGTGTCGCCCAGTACAGCCCGGGTCGTCGCCATAGCCTCCGGATCAAACGCGGTGACCGTAGCGCCTTCGGCCAGCAATCCGCGAATGACTACGTGCGCCGGTGCCTCCCGTATGTCGTCGGTATTGGCCTTGAAGGCCAGGCCCCAGACGGCAATGTGCCGCCCCGCCAGCGACCCGCCAAAATAGTCACGAAGCTTGTCGACGAGCACGCTACGCTGCGAATCATTCACGTCCAGCACGGACTCCAGGATCTTGAAATGGTAGCCGTGATCCTCCGCTGTCCGCGCCAGCGCCTGCACGTCCTTCGGAAAACAACTCCCGCCGAACCCAATACCGGCATAGAGAAAATGCTTGCCGATGCGACTGTCTTTGCTGATGCCGATGCGCACCTGATCGATGTCGGCACCGACACGCTCGCAGAGATTCGCCACCTCGTTCATGAACGAGATGCGCGTAGCCAGCATGGCGTTGGCGGCATACTTCGTCAGCTCCGACGAACGCTCATCCATGACCAGGATCGGATTGCCCTGCCGGACGAACGGTTCGTAGAGCAGTTGCATGCGCCCGGCGGCCCGCTCACTCGACGTGCCAATGATGACGCGCTCCGGTTTCATGAAGTCGTTCACCGCCGCCCCTTCCCGCAAGAACTCGGGATTCGACACGACGTCGAAGTCGCGTCCGGCTTCCAGGCCCGCCGCCTCCAACAACCTCCGCACCTTGTCGGCGGTGCCGACGGGGACGGTGCTCTTAGTCGCTATGATTTTGTAGCTCGGCCGGGGAGACGCCTTCAGCAAGTCGCCGATCTGCTGCGCCACCCCCAGCACATAGGACAGGTCGGCCGAGCCGTTCTCACCGGGAGGCGTGGGCAACGCCAGAAAGATGATCTCGGCGGCGGCCACCGCCTCGGCCAGGTCGGTGGTGAAGTGCAGCCGCTCCTCGCGCAGGTTACGGTGGAAATACACATCGAGGTCGGGCTCGTAGATCGTCAACTCCCCGGCGCTTAAACGCTGCACCTTCTGATCGTCGATGTCGACGCAGATGACCTCATTGCCCATCTCGGCAAAGCAGGTTCCCGAGACCAGCCCCACGTAGCCGGTTCCAACAATGGCTAGATTCATATCGAAAAAAGATGCTTCCCGTACAATGGTTGTCGTGCCCCCATACTACACAATACGCCGCCTCAAGATTGCGCATTCTTTTTCAATTTTTGCCCCGCCCTTCTTCACACACCGGGATGAGGCTTCAATCCTTCCGGTTGGCAGCAAGGATCTGTTCTTCACGCGCGATCTTCAGATCGGCGGCCGCCATCTCCTTAATCAGGGCATCAAACGTGTAGCGACGCTGCCACCCCAGTTTCTCCTGCGCTTTCCGGGCATCGCCGAGCAGCAGGTCCACCTCGGTCGGGCGAAAATACCGGGGGTCGATGGCAACAATGACGTTCCCCGACGCCCGGTCGAATCCCTGCTCTTCAGGGCCTTCTCCCCGCCAGACCACGTCGATGCCGACGGCGGCGAAGGCTTTCTCGCAAAACGAGCGGACCGTGTGCGTCTCGCCGGTAGCCAGCACGTAGTCTTCCGGCTCCTCCTGCTGGAGCATGAGCCACATCCCCTCGACAAAGTCACGCGCATGGCCCCAGTCGCGCTGGGCGTCGAGGTTGCCCAGGTAGAGGGTGTCCTGCATCCCCAGGCTGATGCGCGCCGCCGCCCGCGTGATCTTTCGCGTGACAAACGTCTCTCCCCGCAACGGTGAATTGTGGACCCATCCCTGTCCCACGCCGGCATGAAACGTGCCGGTTGATGTCGCCAGGTCAAATAACCAACCGTCATATTCTATTGGTTTTGCCTTAACGACTTCTTCCAGGGGCAGGCGCAAGTGTTGCCCTTTTTTTCCCGGCACGTTGGGTGAATTGAGATTGACCTGGTAGTACACCCGTCCTTCACGCTCTTCCGTGCAAACGATGGCTCTTTGGTGGAGTGTCGTAAGAGCCATCCAGTACAACCCTGCCGCCATGACGGCCGAGGCGGTCTTAAACCCCTGGAATTCGTATGTGCACGGCGTGCTCTTCAACCCGTCTCCCTCGTTGAATCCTCGCAAAAACGCCAGGCGCGCGCGGTGGTTACTATTCAGAACGCGTCTGGGGATTCGCTTATGCCCGGAGCGCGTATAGAGGGATCTGCGAATGTACCGGCCATAATCGTGATTCCCGAGTAATCGTAGCTGAGTCACTTCGTGCCCTCCCTCAAAGCCACTGGGAGCCACATACGAGGAGGAGCTGCCTCCCGCCACCTTGCGCCAGGATTTTTCGGTGCGTTCAAGCAAGGCCGTATCCTGGTTGGTTACGCACACCTTCCCTTCTTCGCTAACGTAGCCTTCAGCAGCCAGCATCCCAAGCAACCAGGCTTCGGCCTCTGTAAGCTCCATCTGGTCAGTCGGCTGGGGCAAATCGATCAGAGCGAGCGAATCGCCTACCTGAATCTCGCCGGTTGGCTTTTCTACAGGACCTTCTTCCTGAGCCACAAACGCGACATGATCATCCGTAGCCTGGAACACGGCACCTCGGGCGGCAATCCGGTGGACCTGTTTGTTCGGTGTTCGTTTCGCGCCATTCCAGGTCGCCGTCATCCCCTTGACTTCGGTCCAGCCTCCCTCGTCCCACACCTCAAACCGATTCCTGGGAGCCGGGGTAGAGGTATATCGATGCCCGTGATCCGCGTTGGTTCGATGGGGTACGACATCTTCGACGGGCACGAGGTCGATCAATTCATCCTTGCGGATAAAGACCGGGGTGTCAGCCGTGACACATTCGTGGTTGAACAGGATACCGTTGCAGGCATACAGGCCGTAGGCTTCGCGGTAGTTCACCGTGATCCAGTAGGCGTATAGTTTGGCGACGCCGTACGGGCTGCGCGGATAAAACGGTGTGGACTCGTTCTGCGGCACTTCCTGCACTTTCCCGAAGAGTTCGCTGGTCGAGGCCTGGTAGAAGCGCACCCGGTCCTGCATGTCCAGAATCCGGATCGCTTCCAGAAGGCGCAGCGTCCCGACGGCGTCGGCATTGGCCGTGTACTCCGGCGTTTCGAAGCTGACCTGCACGTGGCTTTGCGCCCCGAGGTTGTAGACCTCGTCCGGCTGCACTTCCTGAACGATCCGTATGAGGTTGGTGGCGTCGGTGAGGTCGCCGTAGTGTAGAAAAAACCGCGTGCCCGCCTCGTGCGGATCCCGGTAGAGGTGATCGATGCGTTGCGTATTGAAAAGGCTGCTCCGCCGTTTTATCCCATGCACCTCATAGCCTTTTTCGAGCAGGAATTCGGCCAGATAGGCCCCGTCTTGCCCGGTGATGCCTGTGATGAGTGCTTTGCGTCTATTCATGCGATAATCAATGTGAAGGTGATTCGAATCCGCCTACCTGTGTTGCGACCTGCTGAAGAACTGATTCCGGGAAAGTAAGCAAGAACGGCGTGGATGCGCTATGCCGCCATGTGATGTTCCAGAAACCATCGGTAGGTACGCACGAGCCCTTCTTTCAGAGAGGTCTGCGCCTGCCAGCCGAGCGCCCTCATGCGGGACACGTCGAGCAGCTTGCGCGGCGTGCCGTCGGGCTTGGACAGGTCGTGCTCAATCGGGCCGGAATGACCGACAACCTCCTGTATCAGCGCGGCCAGGGCACGGATCTCAATATCTTCCCCCACGCCCACGTTGAGCAGCCCGTCGGGGGCGTGAGCATGGAGGCGGTCCTCGGGCTGCTGCAACACGAACAGGCAGGCATCGGCCAGGTCGTCGCTGAAGAGAAACTCCCGGCGCGGCGTGCCCGTCCCCCACAGCACGACGGGTGCCCCGGATCGTCCTCCCTCCCCGCCGGCTTCGTGAAATTTACGGATCAACGCCGGTAACACGTGGCTCGTCTCGAGGTCGAAGTTGTCGCCGGGGCCGTAGAGGTTGGTCGGCATCAGCGAGATAAAATCGCAACCGTGCTGCTTGCGATAGGCCTGGCACAGCTTAACACCCGCGATCTTGGCGACGGCATACCACTGGTTGGTCGGCTCCAGAGGGCCGGTCAGCAGATAGTCCTCTTTGAGCGGCTGCGGCGCGTGCTTGGGATAGATGCACGAACTCCCCAGGAAAAGAAGCCGCTGCACCCCCACCCGCTGCGCCGCACGGATCACATGCGTCTGAATAACCAGATTGTCGCCGATGAAATCGGCCGGGTACCGGTCATTGGCCAGGATGCCTCCGACGCGGGCTGCCGCCAGTACTACGACCTCGGGCTGCTCCCGCTCGAAGAACGATTCGACGTCGGCCTGCACCCGCAGGTCCAGTTCCTCCCTGGTACGAAGCAGCAGGTGCGCATAGCCCGCGCGATGCAGACGGCGGACGACAGCGGCCCCCACCAGGCCCCGATGACCCGCCACATAAATCCTTGCCTGCTTCGACGTCAAGTGCATCGGCTCACCCGCCGCTAATTCGATCCGATGAGGCGTTCGACGATGAGCGTAAGGGTCCCTAACGCCGTAACGAGGGTAACGCCGTCGCGCCATCCGAACCGCTGTCGCAACTGTTCCTCGGCCACCAGAACATCCCCGGACAGCAACGTGGGGTCCTGATCCAGCAAGAGGATCTCGTTCTCCATAACCGTCTCGGCGATCACGGCGTGGTGTCCCTCCGGCTGCAAGCGCAGCAGGCGTACGGTAAAGGTGCTCTTCGTCCGCGCATCGCGCGCGGTAGACTGAGGCCCGCCGGCCAACGACAGCAGGGTGCTGAGTTTCAGGCCCTGCCGCACCTCGTACAGGCCGGTATTTCTCACGGCCCCCCACACTTTCACTTCAATAGTGATGTCGCTCTCACTGGCAAATCGATAATAGGCCCCCGAACTCCTCCGGAGATCATCGAGGGACTGCGCCTGCGCGCTTGCTAGGGAGATGAAGCCAAGTAAACATACCAACAGATAACGTGTCATTGACGAGTGGATCCCTTTGTTGTGTACTGAGCGGTAACAGATGACATTCGATACGTTGTGCCCCATCGGGGTTGAAACCGACGAATCGACTGGCGACGAATCGAGGAGGGAATCCCCGCTCGTTTGTTCGTCGATTCATCGTCTCTCCGTCTCCTCGTTTCCCAGTTGCGACCGGAGGGCACAACGCGCGTACCTATACCTTACGAGTCACGCGTTTGCCACGCTTCCCTCGCTGGATCGACCCGTAATAGTAGTTGCCGTAACCATATTCGTAGCCATACCCATAGCCGTACTTGTAGCCTCCATAGGCCGCTTTGGCATCGAACCGGTTCAGCAGCACCCCGATCACATCGGCGCCTACACTATCTAAGGATTCGGCGCATCGTTCCATGGCCTGCCAGTTGGTCTCTCCCGCCGAACAGACCACGAGGGTCGTATCGCACTGCGCGGCCAGGATGAGGGCATCTGCCACGATAAGCGTCGGCGGCGTATCGATGAGAATCACGTCGAACTCCTGACGCCAGCGCGCCAGGAATTTTTGCATCTTCCGCGAACCGAGCACCTCTGCCGGGTTCGGTACGTCGCGACCGGCGGGTATGACGTAGAGGTAGCTATCCAGTTCGGTCGCAAAGCGCTCGACGCTGCCAGGTACCGAATCGAAGAGAAGATCGACCAGGCCCGCCTCGCGCGGCATGCCCATCAGGCGGTGCCCTTGCGGACGGCGCAGGTCGGCATCAACATAGAGCGTACGCCGCCCGGCCTGTGCCATCGTGATCGCCAGGTTCAGCGCCGTCACGGTCTTCCCCTCACTGGGACTGGGGCTCGTGATCATGATCGTGCGCGTGTCGGTATCCGGACGGCTGAATTGAATATTGGTGCGCACGCGCCGGTATCCTTCCGATACGGGCGAGAGGGGATTCAATAGCGCCAGCAGCCGCGTGCTATACTCATGGCCGTCTACCGCTACGTGCTCCCGTCCTTTGAAGTCCTGGCGGATGACGCGATCCATATTCGGGATAAGCCCGACGACGCTGTGGCCGCGCTTGCGCAGATCCTCCGGCTTGCGCACTTTGTTATCGACGGCGTTGCGCGCAAAGGCCAGCCCGAACCCGAGCAAAAGCCCGAACACGGCTCCCATCATGAGGTTGAGCCGCACGCGGGGACGCACGGGCGCTTTCGGCAAAATCGCCTCATCCACGATGTCGACGTAGCCCAGTTCGGACTGCTCGGCGATCCGGGCTTCCTGGAGTTTCTCCTCCAGGGCAATGTAGAGTTGTTCGGTGGTCTCGTGATCTCGCTCCAGGCGGCCGAGAATGACCTCTTTTCTCGGCACATCGTCGAGCTGGATCTGGAGTTGGTTTAGTTGTTGATCGATAATCTCAGAGCGGGTCGCTAACGTGCTGGCTTCGATCTGCTTGTTCATGATTTGCTGCTGGAGCCGCCCCAGCGTGAGGAGCGCTCCGTCTTGTCCTCCCTGTACACCCTCGTCACTACCCGCGGTGGGCATCACGCCGTCCACCAGAGTCCGGTACCGCCGCCCCAGGTCTGCACGAAGCGCAGCGACGGCGTTGAGATCCTCTACCAGTTTGGGATCGCTGGACGGATTCTCCCGCAGGCCCGGGTTGCGCGCATACTTGTTCTGGATCCGCACGTCCAGCGTGGCAATGTCCTGGATCAGTTGACCGATGACGACATTGTCGGCCGCCCCCGAGGCGAGTTGCGCGGCCAGTCCGGGCCTGATCTGCTCGATCTGTGCTTCGAAGGCCCGAATCTCGGCCTGCGCCATCCCCAGATCGAGGTTCGTCTGAAACCGCTGTTGCTGCAAATCGGAGACGCGAGAGAGAAGCAAGCGGGCTTCTTCATCGGGAGCCGCCACCTGTTCGCTTCGCAGAAAAGCCGTCAACTCATTTTCGGTATTCCGCAGTTCCTCACTGTAACTGTCGGTCACCTCATCCAAAAACTCGCGGGATGCCGTCACGTGAGAGCGACTGACCTCCCGGTTGTAGGCCACATACTGCTCGGCATAGAGCGTGGCGATGAGGGCGGCCTCTTCCGGAATGGTGCTCTTGGCAACGATCTCGACCACATCGACGCCCCTCGTGACCGGCTGCACCCGTATCCGTCCCTGGAGCCGCTGCGCCACTTCAAGCGCATTCTCTGCCGCACCCTGCGCGCCCAGTACGCTGAAGGTCTGCGCGGTGCCCGGCACGTACTTAATATCGATGATCTGCTCGGCGACGAGCATCGCAATCTTGCGCGATCTGATGATCTCGATCTCGTTGAACAAGTTGCGGTTGAAGGTCTCGAACCCCAGCATCTCACCCAGCTGCGGATTGGCCTGCTGCACATCGACGATGATGGTGCTCTCCGCCTCATACTCGGGATCTTGCTTCAGCGTATAGACCGCCGCCCCGGCCAGGACGCCAACAAAGCAGATCAGGATGATCCACTTGTTTTTGAAGACGACCTCCAGCACTTCGTGCAGCGAGATCTCCTGCGCTTCGGCGTCGCTCTGCGTGGGATAATACAACCCACCCGACCCATTGCGAGGGGGAACGCTCCCATTGCGTTGTGAGCCGTTCGGGTACTGCTCCGAAAAGGGCGGTCGCTCAGCCATCGTTGTGTTCTGCCAATTAGAAAATCTGTCGGGAGGTTGAACAGAAAGGGTTCAAAAGCTTCGCGGAATGTTCTCTATCATACACCCTATCTTCCCCGGATACGCAATGTGCCGGGCCTTACGCGGCACCAACCGGCCCAGATCCACAGAGCAGGAAAAACGCCGCATAGGTACCGATGCATACAATATAGATGCCCGGCGCGCCATTTGCCGAATCCCGCCCTGTACATTCCCAGAAACGAAGCCGAAAATATCAAGATTCTCACCGTGGATCGCAAACGAACACCAGAAGAAACATAATCCACCGCTCTCCTTTTATGCAAAACCTGTGCTACATTGCCACTCGAAGCGTTTGCGATGTCGTCGGCGCGTCGTGTGGAATGACTGTGGCACAGGCTACCACGGTGACTCTGTAACGAGAAATATCGGCCATAGTTCAAATAATTTAGCGACGGCCCGAGAAGGCACCGCCGGGCCACCGCCGAACGTCCGACGTCGTTCTCGCAAAATCGTTGTATCTTACGCCCCCATTCACCTGCATTTAACCGGTAGCGCGTTGCTCAACATTCCTCTTTCAAAGCCGGACATTAGTGACCTGGAACACCAGTACGTGAGCGAGGTCCTGGACTCGAACCGCCTGGCGATGGGGCCTCGTCTCCGTAGCTTCGAGGCACGCATGGCGGACCGCTGCGGCACCCGCCACGCCATCGCCGTCAGCAGCGGGACCGCCGCGCTGCACCTCACCGTAGTGGGGCTCGGCCTGGGCAAAGGGGACGAGGTCATCACCACGCCGTTTAGCTTCGTAGCTTCCTCGAACGTCGTCCTCTATGAAGGGGCTCTTCCCCGCTTTGTGGACATCTCTCCCACCACCTATCTCCTCGATCCCGCCCGCGTCGAGCAGGCCGTCACAGCCGCTACCCGCGCCATCCTCGGCGTCGATATTTTCGGCCTTCCGGTGGACTGGCCGGCGCTGACCGAGATAGCCAGAACCCACAACCTGTACCTGATAGACGACGCCTGCCACGCGCTGGGTGCCGAGATCGACGGCAGGCCCATTGGTAGCTGGGGCGATGCCGCCACCTTCGGGTTCTATCCCAACAAGCAGATTACGACGGGCGAGGGAGGCTGCATCACGACCAATTCGGATAAGCTGGCGGCCCGGTGCCGCTCGCTCCGCAACCAGGGACGGGCCGAAGACAGCCGCATGGAACACATCCGGCTGGGCTATAACTACCGGATGAGCGAACTCTCGGCAGCACTGGGATGCGCCCAGATGGAGCGGTTCTCGGAGTTGTTGGCACAACGCACCCAGGTAGCCGCCTGGTACGACGACGCCCTGGCCCCGCTCCAGCAAGAACTGCTGCTTCCCTTCACCAACAGCCACGCGACCCGTAGCTGGTTCGTGTACGTGATCCGCCTGGAAAACCACTACGCCGCCGAAGCGCGTGACATGCTCATGGCCCTGCTTCGGGAGCAAGGCATCGGGTGCGCCCCCTACTTCCCCAGCATCCACCTGCAGCCCTACTACCGCCGGACATTCGGCTTTAAGCCGGGCGACTTCCCGCTGTGCGAAGCCGTCTCGGCGCGGACGCTGGCGCTGCCTTTCTTCGGCAGCCTGACCCAGGGCGAGGTCCACCACGTCGCAAAGGCCGTGAAAATTGCGTTGCCGAAGCTGCCTTGTCTGGGTCCCTCGGTCTCTTTCAACGTTTCAGGACTCTAGCCGTAACTCGGCCCGGACCCGTGCTTGATCGACCAACACCGCACCTGTACAGTATGCTGAAGCGGCTCGGCGATGTCGTGCTGTCCGCGCTGCTGCTCACGCTCTGCTGGCCGCTGCTGGCGTTTATCGCGATCCTCATCGTCGCGGAGAGCGGCTGGCCGGTGCTGTTCCACCAAACCCGCATCGGGCTCGGCGGGCATCCGTTCGACGTCATCAAGTTTCGGACCCTGCGGCCCGGAGCCCACGATCCGGCCCACCCGGCAGAGCACGCAACACAGGTAGGCCGGGTGTTGCGCCGGTGGGCCCTCGACGAACTGCCGCAACTGGTAAACGTGCTGCGGGGAGACATGAGCCTGGTCGGGCCACGCCCGACGATTCCTGAACAGGTGGCGGCCTACGGGCCGTTCGAACGGCGCAGGCTCGAGGTGCGCCCCGGCCTTACGGGGTGGGCCCAGATTCACGGGCGCAATGCGCTGAGCTGGCCCGAGCGTATCCGGCTGGACGTATGGTACGTCGATCATGCCGATCTCCGTCTCGACTTTCGCATCTTGCTCCAGACCTTCAGGGTTCTCTGGTCGGGAAAGGGTCTGTACGGAGAGGGAGGAGAAAATCCAGGGTTTTGAGTCCCAACGTTGAGACGAAGAGACGGCGATACGATGAACCGGAAGGCCGACGAATCGAGGAGGGATTCCCGGTTCAGATCTCAACCCAGGAAGAGCGGGTTATTTTTTTGCACACGACGTAAAGCTGGTCGCTTGAGCGAAACGGGCGCAGGTCGGCTTCCGACGTTCCGATGGCTCCGGCACGTAGCCCGCTGCTGGTGCCCAGATGCGTCACCGTGAACCCGGCATCGCGCAACAGGGCCAGAGCGCCGGGCACGGTCGCCCAGTAAACATACGGCGGGCGATCCAAGAGCGCTGCATAGTTGGGCGCTCCTGCGCGGCGCAGCCAGGGTTGATAGTTCAACGGCTGCTTCCTGCCGGAGAGCACCCGCACCATGCGCAGATACTTCAGAAACATACCGTAGACGAAATGATGCGCGCGGGCCTCCAGAATGAGAAAAGAAAACAGGGCCACGCCGCCGGGCTTCACGACGCGGTAGGCCTCTCGCACAGCGCGGCGGCGCTCGGCGTCGTCCTCTATGCAGCACAGAATCTGCTGAAGATAGAGCACCTGGTCGAAATGCGCGTCGGGATACGCCAGGTCGCCGGCCTCCATCACACGATACTCGATGCCCCTTGCGCCCTCTTTCTCCCGGGCGCGCGCGATCAGTTCGGGCACGTAGTCGAAGCCGGAGAGATCCGTGAAGCCCCTGCGGCGTAGGGCCAGCAGGACGCGCCCTCCACCCGTTCCGGCTTCGAGCGTGCGGGCGTCCTTTTTTAGAAAGCGTTCGATCATACAGGCTTCCTCATCCCCCAGCCCTGACGCTACGGCGAAGCGCTCAAACTCCGAGGTCTGAAATAGCTGTTTATTGTTCACCCTGGCTACCGAAGTGTTTTGTTAACGCCGCTCGTCGGCTCGTAGTGTGGGAGAATGGGCGAAAAGTCCCCCCAAACACCCACACGCCCGGACATCCCTCCGCTCACCACGCGAAACAAGATCGGCCACCGCCAAGTTTCGAACCTCGCCTCCAACACGCACAAGCCCGACCATCGAACCCGCTCCCGATTCCGCCGCGTGACTCCCTCTTCCATGTCTCCTTCCTTCCGCCTCTGGAACGCCGACCATCCGCCGGACTACCGCGCCTGGGAGGATGCCTGGAACGCATGGCCGCAGCGGGAGGTCTTTGCCCACCCGGCCTACCTGCGGCTGTGCGCCCGCCACCAGCGGAGTGGAGGAAGGCAGGCCCGCGCCATGGCCGCCGCCTGGATCGGGGAATCCGTCCGCATCCTGTATCCGTTCATCCTCCGCGACCTGCGCGGTGAACCCTTCTGGAACTCGGAAGATGAAGCCGCTACCGACATCGCCTCGCCCTACGGGTACGGCGGCCCTTTTGCCTGGCCCGAAGGCCACGCTGCGACGGTGGCCGAGGAGTTCTGGACGTGCTTCGACGCCTGGGCCGCGCAACATTTCGTCGTCTCCGAATTTGTGCGGTTCTCGCTCTTTCGAGATCACCTCCTCCCCTACCCCGGCCAGATCCGCCGAAGGCTGATGAACGTAGTTCGCCCGCTGGATCTCGACGAGGAAGCGCTCTGGATGGACTTCGCCCCCAAGACGCGCAAAAACATCCGCACTGCGCGCCGGCACGGCCTTCGGATCGAGGCCGATGCATCGGGCCGGCGTCTCGATGATTTCCACCGCATATACACGCATACGCTCGACCGTCGCTGCGCCCCTCCAGATGCCCGTTTTCCGCGCCCATACTTCGACGCCCTGCACGAGCACCTGGCAGGCCGTTTCATGTATTTTCACGCGCTGTATCAGAACCGTATCGTTTCCACCGAACTGGTCCTGTTATCTGCCGACACGGTGTATTCGTTCCTGGGAGGCACCGACGAGGCGTCTTTTCCTCTCCGTCCCAACGAACTTCTCAAATTCCACATCATGACCTGGGCCAGAGAAGCGGGAAAGACGCAGTTCGTACTCGGTGGTGGATTGGCGGCCGAGGATAGTATCTTTCGCTACAAGAAAGCGTTCGCCCCGCGCGGCGTCGTCCCGTTCTACACAGGCTGCCGCGTGCTGAACCCGCAAGCCTATAAGCAGCTGGTACGCTCCAAAAAACGCTTCATGCATCAATCGGGACACACCTGGAAACCCGCCGCAGACTTTTTCCCGGAATACCGGGCCTAGACCGGGCTCGGTGCCAACGAACCGCCCATGCGCGTCGCCGTCTTTTACCAATATTACCACACCCCGGATTGCGCCGCCGACAGCCGGCACTACACGTTTATTCGGCACCTCGCGCAGCGTCACCAGGTCACGCTGCTGACGACGTCGGCCTGGCAACACCGCCGCCTCTCCGAGCGCTACCCCTGGGTACCCGACGGCGTGACGCTCCACACCTTCGACATTCCGTATGATAATACCATGCCGGAGCGCCGGCGCGTGAGGGCCTTTGGACAATATGCAGGAAACGCCCTGTTTCGCGGGCTGCGCATGCCCAGACCGGATGTGATCTTCGGCTCTTCGACGCCGCTCACGGCGGCCTGGGCCGCGCACCGGGTGGCTGCCTGGCGAGGCGTACCCTGGGTGTTCGAGGTGCGCGACCTGTGGCCGGATTTCCCGGTCCAGATGGGGGCCGTCCGGCATCCAATCCTCAAAAAACAGCTTTATCGCCTGGAAAAAAGGCTCTACGCGTCGGCCGCTCATATCGTGGCGCTTTCTCCCGACATGGAGACGCACATCCGGGGCCTCGGCATCCCCGGCGAAAAAATCACTACCCTGATCCACGGAACCGACTTCGATTTGATCGATCAGGTGGAGGACGATCAGCGTGACCGGCTGGCGCATCAATACGGCCTGCTGGGCCGAAACGTCGTGCTCTATGCCGGGAGGTACGGCCGGGCCAACGACATCCCCACGCTTTTGCAGGCCGCGCACCGCCTCTCGCACCGCGATGACATTCGGTTCATCATCACCGGGGACGGGTACTTCGCCCCCGCCGTCCGCGACGCCGCCGAACGCCTGCCCGGCGTTACCTGCCTGCCGCCGCAACCCCGGCACGAGGTTTTCTCGTGGTTCAAGCTCGCCCACGTGACGCTCGTCCCCTTCCTCGATCTGCCCGTTCTGTCGGCTAACTCGCCCGCCAAGTTTTTCGATAGCCTGGGCGCAGGTACCCCGGTGATCGTGACCAATCCCGGCTGGACCAGGCGCTTCGTCGAGGAGCACCGGTGCGGCTGGTACGTGCCGCCCTCAAACCCGGAAGCACTCGCGCAGCGCCTCGAACGCGTGCTCGCCGACCCTGCCGGTCTCAAGGCCGCCGGGCTCCGAGGATCCGACGTGGCACGCCGGCACTTCGACCGGGCTGTACTGGCCGGCCGTCTGGAAGATATTCTGGTGACCGTTGCGTCGTAATCACTCCAGCCATCCTCCCCTCACAAACGCCCGCGAAGCCCGAAGCCGTCCAGTGCGTGCCGCAACCAGGACGGGCGCAGCCGGGCAGGCAGCAGCACCGCCGTCCCGAAAGCGACGATGCCCAGCGCCTTGCGAGGAAAGGCGTACAGATCGTCTGCCAGAAGCGCACGCGCCAGCGGGACGAACGCCCGCCACAACGCGCGGCGCGGCTCGCCGTCGAAGAGGGCCAGCGAAAAGGCATCCTCCCGATAATTCAGATTGGCATCTATCGACAGAAGAGGCCCCGGCACCTGCAACTCCGTCAGGCGCTGGTTGACAGCCTCGATGATCCGCCGGAGGGCGTCGAGGTGCCGCGCATACACCGCTCGGTCCAGCCGAAGCGCACCCGTGAGATTAGCCTCGTGGAGGCGATAGCCGGCCAGCGTCTCCGGAAGAAACGCCACCGTCGTCAGCATCGCGGCCAGGACGCTGAGGTATCCGTCCGCCTCGCTCCGAAACGACGCCTCGGGAATGGGAAACAGCCGATCCGCCAGGGCACGCCGGAAGCATAACGCCCCGGCAGGCATACTCCGCCACCGTCCGCCGCGCGCACGCACGGTCTCCGCGATCCATCCCTCCTCGAACGTGCCGAGAACCGGAATCCTGCGGAGCCGCTGCTCCCGGCTATCGACGACCTCCATCGCATGCAGGGCCATCCCGGCTTCCGGCCGGTTACGGAAGAGGCGGACCACACGCGCCAGCTTATCGGGGAAAAAGAAATCATCGGCGTCGAGCAGGCAAATGATGTCTCCCCCGCATGCCCGGTAGGCCGCGTTCAGCGCCGACGCCACGCCGCCGTTTTCCTTCACGATGAGCCGGATGCGCGCATCACCGAAGGCATGACCAGACACGATCTCCCGCGAGGCATCCGTCGAACCGTCATCGCAGACGACGGCCTCGAACCGGGCGTATGACTGCGCACCCAGGCTGCCCAACGCCCGTCCGATGTACCGGGCGTAATTGTAGCTGGCCACGAGCACCGAAACCAACGGTTCCTCGGGCAGGTCCGGCAGCGCTATGGATCCATGCGTCCTCACGCGCTCATGAGTGTTTCAGGCATGACAACCCTCTCAAAAAACATCTTTGAACGCCGCGCCCATCATAAAGCCGTCTCGGATCGAGTCGGCGATACCCTGGAAGATCCAGCGGCCGTAGCGTCCGACCATCAGGATGTCCTGCGCTTCGAGGGTCTTCAGAGTACGCGTCCGCCAGGTGGAACCCGGCCAGGACCACGTATAGGCCACGTCGATCCAGGTAGGATCCACCACCTCGGCCTCTTCGATGAAGCCGCGTGCCCGTAGCTCTTCGATCACCGTGCCGGCATACGCATCGATCTCATCGCTGGACGGTTGTTCGGCCCCGGGAAAGGCACGCTCGACGTAAAAACTGACCCGGTCCCGCTGCACACGCGCCGACTGCGGCAGGAACGCCTCCTCTACATTGCTATAACACCCGATCCGGAAAAAACCCGCCTCGCTATCAGGAACGTAGAGCCAATGATCGTCCGGGCACGCGGTGCCTCGCACGGCACCCACATTGAGCACCAGCACCGACGTATACGGATCATGCGGACTCTCTACTTCCAGCCCGGTCATCTCCATCATCTTGTTCAGAGGAAGCGTTGAGATCAACACGTCGTAGGCGCGCGTCTCTCCATCGGCAAAAACGACCACCTTGCGCTCGGGATCGATGCGAACGGCGCGCTTGTCGTAGCGCACGTCGCTCTGCCGCGCCATGGCCTGCGCCAGCGCATCCAGTCCCGCTCTCGGATACACAAACCGGGTGTTGTAACCCGCCGCGACGGAGGTGCCGGAAGCCCCCCGGCGCGCGATCTCCACATCCACGGGCGACTTGTACGGATCCTGGGGCGCAATGCGCGTCCAGAGCCCGGCGGTGTAGCATTCGTGGAACGGACCGAAGAAACGCGCCGTCAGCGTGGGACCGAAGCGTGCCGCCAGCCACCGGTCCATCGTATCCGGCGCATCCTCTGCGGGAGTGCTCATCTCGCGGAGCGCCTGCGCCGCCACCTCCTCGCCGAGATAGGACAGATGATACTGCACCGGATAGGGAACGCGCAGGGCCTCGTCGAAAAAATACACACCCGATTGCCGCCGGTACGCTTTCAAGGGCGTCAGCCGATCTATAAAACGCAGCACCGCCGGATCGCCGCCGAAGATCCAGTGCCCTCCCCCTACCTCGAAGCGATAGACTTCGTCGTCATCGGGAGCCTGGTAGAGCCGCCTCGTGCTGCCGGGACGCATATAATACGACGAGCAGATACCGCCCGGCACGGCGGCGGCCTCGAAGACCGGCAGCCCGGAGACATAGCCCGTCGCCAATCCCGTCACCCCGGCTCCCAAAATGAACACTTGCATACCTTTTTGCGCAGTCGATACCTATCGTTGAGCACCTCGAATATAAAGGCCGGACGTGCGAGTTATGTCACTTTCTTTGACTATAGCTTACCGCCAAGATTATTCATACGCTCTGAATGACAAACTGCAAAGAAGAACCCACACCGCGTGCAAGGGCCTCCCCTACAAACCCTGCACGAAATGATAGCGCGCCCGAAGTTATATTTGAGTGGTGTTTGTGTCTATAATAGCAAAGCCCTTGCGCTTCCTGATACCGGAGCGATAGAAAGCATAGCCTATGAGCGAACAACCCACCCTCTTTGAGGCGAAAGCACGCGTCGACATCGAGATCGAAAAGGAACTCTGGGAAGCCGCAGTGAAGCTGCGCGGCAACGTCGCGCCTGCCGACTACCAGCTTTACGCTGCCTGACCTGTTGTACAGCAGGATGATGAACAGCCGCAAACTAAACTATATCCCGGCAATCTAGCTGACAAACCGCGTGACGGTCAGTCCATTGCCTGGTCGTCAGCGTCTCCTCAGCACAGCCACCCTGCCGTCCGATCCTACATCGCCATACCGCGCAGGGTCCATCTGCTGATACACCTGCCGGATCTCTTCCCAGGCGGGCGTCACGTCGTCGAGGATAAGCAAGCCTCCCGGCCTCAGCAACCGGTCGACCCGGACCAACTCGCGGCGCAGGTATTCAGCCTCGTGGTTGCCGTCGATGAGGCAGAAGTGAAACGCCCCGCGCGACCACGCGACCAGTCCGTCGAGCAGGTGCTCGCAACTCCCCTCTTTGCCCACGTGATCCAGGGGGTCGTAACCGGCATACACAAACCCGTCGTTGCTCACGTTTTTCTCAAGCGAATAGCCGGTGAGAATCAGGTTATTTCGGTGAAGCCCGTAGTGCCTCAACAGGGCGATGGTCGCGTCGAGGGGGCGTTCGATGCCGCGATGGGGGATGTTCGGATCGATGGACACGATGCGCGTCTCCGCGTTCCAGGCCGTTAGTCGATGGGTGAGATAGGCCAGCGAAAGACCGACAAAGTTCCCGATGTGCAGCCCGAGCCACGATCCCGGCACAAGGTGCTCGCGAAGCAGCCCGGCACAGAAATGCAGCGACGCCTCGGGCATGCTCCCCTCCTCGATTTGCTGCCGATCCATCCCTGACTGAACAAGAAAACGAACCGCCTCCTCGTAGTCGAACGCGGCAGGCGGGCCGGCGCCTCGGTCGGGCGCTACCTCGCCCAACGATGCCGCTCGCACTCTGCCACGCCTTCGAGCCAGAGTGCGGGCGATCCATACGGCCAGGCTGTGCGGCACGAAGAGCCCCACGACAAACTTGATGACCTTTCTCATAGCGATCCTCGACTCCGGCGGGTAGGATATCTATCCCAGGCGCACGCCCTTGCCGGATTAAGGGATTTTCCCAACGGCCGATATTTCTTCCCAGGCAACACGCCCCCTGATGGTAAGGTTCTGCTTTTCTGTGAGCTTCCGGCGGGGTATCTTACGGATAGCCGTGGATCTATCCGTTTTTTGTATGGTTCCGAAATGATCGGATCATATTCGGCACTGTAGTTGCATCCTGTATCCATAAACCACACCGGTACATCCCCTCTAATAACCTGGTTTTCTACAAGATAAAGCAATACATTGCTCGCACTATGGTCCAACGGCTACGGTAAGGCTTTCCCTCACACGATGTATCACCTGCCTTGCTGCTGAAGGCGGTACGACATCCCTGTTCTCAGGTTTTCACCCGATGTGTAACCCTGCTAAGGATCATTACGAGAGACTAATGTGCGCCCGACTTTTTTCCAGCCCTTCCCCCCTCCAACTCGCCCGGTCCATCCGCTACCTGTCGCTCTTTCTTCTTGCGTGCTGCCTCTATCGGCCCCTGGCGCACGCGCAAGATACCGGTTTCGATCCTTCCTGGTACGATCCCTCTCGGACGTACGTCAAGGTCGCCGTGGTCGATGACGCCGTCTACCGCATCTCCGGGTCCGACCTGACCGCGCTGGGCATTTCCACTTCGAGCATCCAGCCGAGCACCCTGCAACTCTTCGAGAACGGTAAAGAGATTCCGCTGTGGTACACGGGCAACACCTCCGCCGTCGATGACGAGGCCGCGATCTATTTCATCGGAAAGCGCAACAAGGGCACCGGCGAAAGCTGGGCCTACCAGGATACCCCCGAGTGGCAAAGCAGCACACATTTCAGCCTCTATACCGACACGACGTACTACTGGCTGGCCTGGGGACGATCCAACGGACTCCGCTACCGAAAGGTGACCTCCACCCCCCCGCCCTACCCCAACGTCACCGCCTTCCGCGACACGCTGCACATCGAGGACGACACCAGGTATTACGACGGCGACGGGAACGACGCCGAGAATCCGTTCTACACGCGCGGCGAAGGCTTTTACTCAAACAGTTCGCTCGAACATTCCAACACCGACCCCATTTCCAGACAGTTTCGCGTTCGCCTGGGCAATCTCGCGCGTACGACGAACCCCGAAGACACCGTGCACGTGCAGGCGCGCGTTAACAGTTTTACCAATACGCGCCACCGGGTGAGCCTGGAGATGGAGACGGTGGTCGGTGGCAACCAGGCCTTCCGCACCTTTGAAGAATTCGACTGGACCGGCTATGCGTTCCAGACCTTCAACGCGGCCATCCCGGCGAGCGAGGTGCCTACCGTCCAATCCAATCAACTCACGGTTCAACTGACCTCGCACAACGAATTCAACGCCCAGCCAAACCGCACGTACATCGACTGGGTAAAACTATCGTTTGTGAGTGACCTCGTGGCTCAGAACGGCGCGCTGCGTTTCTCCTTTGCCGAAAACGGCGGACGCAGGCTCACCGTGAGGGGCTTCAGCGGCGATCCCGTCCTCGTCTTCAGCCCGGTGGACCTGCGCGTCTTCGACGTCGTACCCGATGGCGGCAACGTCGTCTTTTCCGACTTCTCCACCGCCCCGCCGGTGTACTGGGCCTCCTCGCAGACGGCCGTCCGCACGCCTGCGGCTTTCCTCCTCGACCGCTCCAGTGATTGGGCGAACACATCGAACGAGGCCGATTACGTCATCGTCACCACGCGCGCCCTGCGCGCCTCCGCCGAAGCGCTCGCCAACTACCGCCGCGTCCGCAACGGCTACGAGGTAGAGGTCGTAGACGTACAGGATCTTTTCGACCAGTTCGACTATGGACGCCAGTCGCCGCTGGCCATCCGCCGCTTCGTGCACCAGATGCAACGCTGGCGCACGACCCCTGAATTCCTCGTCTTCTGGGGCGACGCGTTGTATGCCAGCCGCACCCGGCAGCGGCAACCCTGGGAAGTACCCTCCTTCGGTAAAGCCTCGTCCGACGGCTGGTTTGCGATGCAGACCAACGGCCTTACCGACTGGACGGAAAACATCGCCATCGGGCGCCTGCCCGTCCGCGACGACGAAACGGGGCTGCTCTTCCTGCAAAAGATGCAAACCTACGAAGCCACGCCGCTGGACGACTGGCAAAAGCGCATGCTGATGCTCGTCGGCGGCCGGACACCGGGCGAACAATCGACCCTGCAAAACTTCGTGAAGCCCTGGGCGGGCATCGCCATCGCGGCCCCTACCGGCATGGATACGCTCAACTTCTGGAGGAACACCAGCGAACCCATCGACGAATCCTTCCAGACTGACCTCCGCGTCGCCTTCCGAGAAGGGGCCTCCTGGCTGACGTATTTCGGGCACTCGGCGGCGGTCGAATGGGAGATCATCACAGATAAACCGCAGGACTACAACAATGCAGACCGCCTCCCGGTCGCCATTTCCCTGGGCTGCCGCACGGGCGCTTTTGCCGGCGGCCGCTTCATCAACGAGAACATCCCCGTATTCGCCGAGCAACTCCTCCTGGGGTCGCTCAACGGAGCCATCGCCCACTGGGGCACCTCCGGCCTCGGCTCGATCGGAGCCTCGGCCCGCCTTGGCAACGAGGTCTACGACCTGGTCTTCTCCGATACGCTGCGCACCATCGGCAAGGTGTTCCAGGAAACGAAACGACGGTACGCCACCTCCGGGGCCTTCTCGCTACGCGACCTCGTGCAGTTCGGCCTCCTCGGCGACCCCGCTACCCGCGTGAATCTCCCCACGCGTCCCGAGTTTTTCCTCTCGCAGGAGCAACTTCACATCACGCCCGAAGCGCCGGTCCCCACCGATGAGCACGTGACCGTCTCCGTGCGCCTTAAGAATCGAGGGCTGGTGCCTTCCGACAGCATCCGGGTGCACCTGCTACATACGGACCCCCTGGGCAACGAGACGCTCTACGCCCAGGATGTGGCCCCGTTCACGCTGGAACAGGAGATCTCCTTTCTCATCCCCATCACCGAAGAGATGGTGGGAGAAAACAGATTCGCCGCGCAGATCGACCCCGAGGATGTTTACCGGGAAGTCAGCGAGACCAACAACGCGGCGGAACGCACCCATATCGTCTTCTCCAAGGCGCTGAGCCTCATTGCCCCGAGGGCGCTGGGCACCGTCCCGTCCAGCCCCTTCCGGCTTCGGGTGACCTTCACCGCCGACCCCGACGGCACGCCCGTCCTGTTCGAACTCGACGAGACGCCCACCTTCGACTCCCCCAACCTGAAAACGCATCGGACCGTATCGTTCGGATCGTTTGCCGTCTGGACGCTGGAAGAGCCGCTCACGCCCGGGCGTCCGTATTACTGGCGCGCACGCATCGAGACGCCCGACGGCCTTGTAAACTGGAGCGAATCATCATTCTTCGTGCAGGAAGGCCCCGAACAGAACACCTGGATACAGACCGGCTCGCTGTTCGATTTTAATACCCACGACCAGGTAACCAGGGAAGACGACCGGTGGGTTCTCGGCACGTTCCCGCTCGAAGTAAAAATTGCCTCGGGGGGCGGGATCCTCGGCGGTGTCATGAGCGTCGGGGGAGACCCCTTCGAACTGGGACGCATCGGCGTGGGCGTGCTCATCCTCGACGGAAATAGCGGAGCGGTCCTCGGCCATGGCTCCTTCATGATCTTTTCCAACAGGATTAACCGGGATCCCGTTCAACATCTGGCTGCCATGGAAGCCCTCCTGGCGACGGCGGAGGAAGGCAACTACATCTTCATCCGCACCCGCAATCTCTTCCGAACGGGCGACGCCGAGATTCCCGAGGAGATCAAAGATATCTTCCGCGCGCTCGGAAGCACCGCCATCGACGATCTTACCTACGATCATCTGTGGACGATGATGACACGCAAGGGGCATCCCGAAGAAACCGAGGAACAGGTAGCCCCACCCGGCTCCGATGATATCGAGTTTGTGACCACGGTCTCCGTCCAGGTTTCGGAAGGATCCACCCGGTCCCCGCAGATCGGGCCGGCCCGGTCGTGGGAGACGCTCAACTGGGAAATAGATCTCCCGAACGAGACGAGCGAAGTCCTCGTCGACGTGCTGGCCGCAAGTAGCGACGTGATCTTGATGGCAGGACTCTCCACACCCGGGGAAGTGGACCTCTCATCTATCGACGCGAAGCTGTTTCCCTTCCTGCGGCTGCGGGCCACCCTCCGGGATACGACCCAGCGCGCCACGCCGCAGCTTTCGCGCTGGAGCATGGACTTTACGTCCACCCCTGAACTGGTGCTCGACGGCTCGTCGCTCACGCTGTCGGCCGATACGCTGCAAGAGGCCGACAACCTGACCGCCTCGGCGACCATCCTCAACCTGAGCGATACCCCCGCGGAAGACGTTATCCTGCGGCTGCTCCTCACCGATCCCGCCAACCGCACCAGCGTCGTCGGCGTGGACACGCTCGCGCGTATCGAGCCGGACTCCGAGGCCACGGCGTCGTTCGAGTTGAACACCGACGGCCTGATCGGGCGCAACCTGCTCACGTTCGAGGCCGAACAGCCCGGCCTCACCGAGCAGATCACCTTCAATAACACGGCCATCACCGAGTTTCACGTGCGGGGCGACAGCGATCCTCCCGAATTGCGTGTGTCCATCGACGGTACGGAACTCCCCAACGACCCGGATCCCGTCCGCGACTTGCAGAGCCTGGACATCACGCAAGTGTCCGTCCAGCCGACCATCGAGATCGTCCTCTCCGACACCAACCCGTTCAAGCTGCTCACCGACACCTCGCTGGTGACCCTCACGCTCGAACGCGTCGATACGCCCGGTGCCGAAGAGCGCATCGCCTTTAACCGGCCCGACGTGCAGTTCGAGCCCGCCACCGAAGAGCGCAACGAGGCCCGCATCCTCTTTACGCCGGACTTCACCGGCCTCGATGCCGTCTTTACGCTGCGGGTAGAAGCCTTCGACATCTCGCAGAACGAGGCGGTAGGAAGCCCCTACCAGGTTCACTTCCGCATCGAATCCACCTTCGAGATCGGCACGGTGTATCCCTATCCGAACCCGATGAGCACGTTTACCCGGTTCGCGTTCCTGCTCAAAGGAGCCGACCCCACGGCCATCGAGGACTTCCGCATTCGCATCTACACGGTCACCGGACGGGTGGTGCAGGAGTTCGACGTGATGGAGGATCCGTCGCTGCTCGAAGGCGGGCAGCTGCGCATCGGCTGGAACAAGCTCTTCTGGGACGGACGCGACGTGGACGGCGACCTGCTGGCTACCGGCGTCTATCTCTACAAAGTCTTCCTTAAAGTGGACGGGGAAACCATTACGGTGAACAACGACAGCGGCATCGAGAAACTGGTGGTGCTGCGGTAAGCACCGGACCAGACACGGGCACCTGGCAGGTGCGAAAGGGTGAGCCGGAGACCTATATTCCCGCTCACCCTTTTGCGTTTCGATGCGCTGGTTTCCTCGAACCCCGCGCCGTGAAGCCCTACCTGACGCATGAAGGCCTCCGTCCTCATCGCCACCCGAGATCGACCGCAATCCCTCCGGCGCTGCCTCGCCGGCGTGGCCCGGCAAGACGTTCCCCCCCTCGAAGTACTCATCCTCGACGACGCCTCCTCTACGCCCCTCGACGAAGAAGCCGTCCGCCGGGCGGTCGCGGGCCTCCCTGTGCGTTTCCTTCGATCCGAGGAGCGCCTGGGACCCGCCGGCTGCCGCAACCGCCTAATGCAGCAGGCCCGCAGCGATCTTTTCATCCTACTCGACGACGACGCCTGCTTCGCCGACCCGTCGGGAATACGCAACACGATTGCTGCGTTCGAGCAAAACCCCGAGGCCGGTATTCTGGCCTTCAAGCTCATCGAAAAGAACCCCGGGCAGGAAGGGTTGCTCGTGCCTCATGGACGGCGTCGCCTACGCAGGCAGCCCCACCTGGCAAACAAAGAGGGCCTGGTCACCCATTATCTCGCAGGCGGCCACGCCGTGCAGCGGACGGTGATCGAACGGTGCGGGTACTTCCCGCCCGATTTGTGCTACGGGCACGAAGAGTTGGATCTTTCCTACCGCGCGCTCGACGCCGGATTCACCATCCTGTACCTGCCCTCCGTAGTCGTCCACCACTTTCGCGACGAGGCGACCGCGCCTGCCTGGCCGTGGAAAATATACCACCTTACCCGTAACCGTATCCGGATTGCGTTCACTTACCTCCCTATGCCGTATATGCCGGTGCATATCGGCTGTTGGGTCCTCTGGTACGGTCTGTATGCCTTACGTCACAGGGCGCTCCGAGCCTTTGGTCGCGGTCTGCGGGCCGGGCTCTCCAGCCTGAAACGAAGCCCTCGATGCCCGCTGCGCGCTCGCACGATCGCCTACTTGAAGGCTCACCACGGCAGGCTGTGGTATTAATACGCGGGCCTCCCCCTTTGTCTTGCCGGGCCACAGCATGCCGGAACACCCGCATTTCTGCTACTTCTGCACCACCATCACCCGCGAGCGGCTAAAGGCTCCCGTCTTCAATCGGTAGAGATAGACGCCACTCGCCAACCCAGTCGCGTCGAAGGATACGTCATAGCTTCCTGACGCCTGGCGCTCTCCATCGACCAGCACCGCCCTCGTGCGCCCCAGCATATCATAGACACGTATCGTCACGGTGGCAGCTTCCGGGAGGGTGTAGGAAAAGGTCGTCGTCGGGTTGAAAGGATTGGGGTAGTTAGACGTGAGCGTGTACTGCGAAGGGACTGTTGCCGGGATGGTTTCAACAGGCGTAGGAAGCGCCGTATACGCGTAGACCACGCCCGACTCCTTGAACGAGCCGACAAAAGCCCGGTCCCCGTCCAATACGACGGACGTGCCATACCAGTCGCCCACGACGCCGTCGCTGGCCGTCAGCTTAAACTTCTCCAGCCAGATGCCCCCTATGAGCTTGAAAATATAGGCTGCTCCCTGGCGTCCATTGTCAAAGCGCGCACCGATGAGCAGCAGGTTTCCTCCAGCGGACACCGCCCGGCCGAACCACTCCCCGGCAGCCCCGTCACTGGCTATCAGCTTGGCCTCCTCCTGCCACGTATCTCCGTTCCGTCGAAATACATAGACGGCACCCTGATCTCCGCCAACGCCCAGAGCGCCAACGGCCATGACGTCCCCACGAACCGACACGATGCCGAAAAGATCATCGGGCACCCCATCGCCGGCGGTCAACTTGGCCGTCTGTTGCCACGTGTCTCCGTCTTTGCGAAACACGTATACCGCCCCCCTGCCGTCATCGTTGCTGAGCGCGCCGATATAGGCTTCCTCCCCTTGAAGCTGCACCCGGATGCCGAATAAGTCGCCGGCTTGCCCGTCGCCGGCCGTCAGCTTGGCCTCCTCCTGCCACGTATCTCCGTTCCGTCGAAAGATGTACGCGGCCCCCTTTTCATCCTTGAGAATAGCGCCTACCAGAGCTACATCACCCAGTAACGACACGCTATCGCCGAAATTATCGTTTTCGGTCGAATCGTCGGGCATCAACCGGGCCTCCTCCTGCCACACGGCTCCGTTCCAGCGATATACATACGCAGAACCCGCCAAAGCGGCGTTTGCACTTGCGGAGGCACCGACCAGGGCTACGTCCCCCTCGACGGCTACCGCCTCTCCGAATCGCCCCTTGTCAACCACTACGCCAGGAACGAGCCTCGTCTCTTCCTGCCAGGCATTTCCATCCCAGCGAAACACAAAGGCTGCGCCTTGTTGATTGTCGGAGAGCATCGCTCCGACGACGGCCACATCATTGGAAACGGCTATCGTATTGCCGAATCCATTAATACCCGAGAGCGAAGCCGGTATGAGCTTCGCTTCCGTCTGAGCATACGCCCATCTGGTAGAACTGAGTAGTGCCAGCGCCAGGATGACCCCCATCCAGCATCGGTGAAAATTATTCATGGTATACCTCAAAGGACCGGATTTATTTCGATTCTGAGCACGTAGTAGGAATGCTCAGACGGTGGCCGAGTTTGGATAAATGGTGATGTTCTCCCTATCTCTTAACCAGTAATCGATTGCATCTACTAAAGTGACGAATAGATGTAACATTATCAAGAATCTTGTGTCCAGTTGACCCACCATACAGCCACTCTTGAGACCGGAAGCCGTGTCTGCGCCTTCTGTCGCATACGTCTTGAGAACATCTCCTTCTCGGACCTCGAAACCCGAATCACACAAGCCGGTGAACTCTCAGTTTTCTTCTACGGGAGAAGTCCCATCCCTATCCATCTGTCGCGTCAACACATCTTCAAAACGTCCTGCAAAGTGCAGCCCTGCAAGGCGATTGCCCGGCTCGGTCAGGTGCCCGTCCAACCGGTAGTAGAGGTCGGTATCCGTGCGGCGATAGGCGGCAGCCAGCGTATCGAGGGCCGCGACGTACGTAAAACCGGTCTCCGCCGCCTCTCGGCTCAGCACGCGATCCACCGTATGCACATCGACGTTCCCTGCCACGTACCCGTTGGCTTCGACGAGCACCTGGAACTGTTGCGGGATGGAAAAAACCACGAACGGGACCCCGCGCATCCGGCAGAATGCCTGGGCCCGGCGCAGCAACGCCGCCGTCGTTTCAAGCTGGCGTTGGATGTGGCGGGCCGGAGGGTCTTCAAAAAAGGGACCCCGTGCCGTACGCCTGTACATCCAGGTATACAACCCGTCGTGCCGAAGCAGCCACCGTTGCAGTAGCGTGAGGACGTGGAGTACAGGCGCTTTCTCTCCCATCGGCACGATCACCGCCTGCTGTTCCTTCGTCGAGTCGGGGGCATGGACCGGCGTGTTCGTAAAAAGGTCGTTGGGCATGAAGGTGAAAACGACCACATCCGGCCGCAGGGCATCCCAGTCGTGCTCCAGGTAGAGCACTTCGCTCCGGGTATCATAGCCCGGCACCCCGGCATTGATCACATCCACCGGATATCCGCCTGTCTGCAAGGCGTGCTCAAAGACGGTCGGCCATATCTCCTCGTAATCACTGCCTATGCCGAAGGTGAACGAATCGCCCAGGAGCACGACGCGAAGGCGTCCGGGTGGCCGCTCATCCGCATCGACGGCTCGATCCCGAAAGCCGTGCTCATTGATGGTATACAGTGCCGTGAACTCCGGTCCTCGCTGCTGCACGACGGCACCGGCCCGATTACGATGCCCGAGCACCGTGTCTTCCACCGCCAGCGGATGCCCCGCCAGCAGCCGCGCGTCTACGTGCTGGGGTGCCAGCAGCCGGACGCCGCCCTCCAGGGCAAACAGCAAGACGAGCGAGACGGTGGCAATAGTGAGCCCCTGTTTAACGCGTTTCAAAGCGACCTTGCATTGTGCCTTTCCGAAAAATTACGACCCCAGGCGTCCTACAACTCCCCAACGTATCGCCCTGTTAAGCGTTCGCCATCTGGAAAAAGGGAAGCGTCCCCTATCTTACAAGGAGCGGCTCTCAGGCACAAGTAGGGCGTGGCCCGCCCTCAGACTTTTCACCAACCCCGGTTTCGCAAACGAGGCACCGCCCCGTGTTCGAGCAAGCAAGAGACGGAACATGCTCCACGTAGTAAAAAAACACCACCGACCGCTCTTCGGGCTTCTTGCTTTGTTTGCCCTCGGCTACGTAGCCATCGCGGCGTATTTCGCGTGTTGGCTGGAGTATGATTTCCTCCAGGCCGACACCGAAATCATCAGCTACTGGCAGGACAGCCTCGGCTGGCGGCAGCCGTTTCATCCCTTTCACGTCCCCGGCTATCCCTTGATGATCGCCCTGGTACGAGGACTGACCCTGGGCACCCTGCCCCCCATCGCCGTGATGATGGGTATCAACCTGGGCGCGCTGCTGTGGAGTGTGCTTCTCGTCTACCGGATCCTTCGGAGCCATCCTATTCCCGACCGATACGCGCTCGCCGGGGCCGGATTATTCGGCCTGTGGCCCTTCGTCGGGCTGGTCTATAGCGTGCGACCGCTTGCCGACCTGCCGGCCCTGGCCCTGCTCCTGGCCGGGCTCCATGCCCTTCAACGTCGACGCCTGATCGGGGCCGGTTTCTTCCTCGGGCTATCGCTGGTGACGCATAAGGCCCTGTGGCCCTTTGCCGCGCTGCTCGTAGCAGCCGAAGTGTTTAGGGGCCCTCGCCGCTTTTCCCGGCACCATGCCGCCGCACTCCTCCTTCTGATCCTGCCGCTCGGCCTGTTGTGGTTCTTCGGGACGCTGCACCACGACTCGGCGACCTGGCTCATCGCCGGTAACCTGAAAGCAGAGATCGCCCCCCGGGGCACCTTTCCCGTGCTGGACGGCGTGATCGGCACGCTGCGCGAAGGAGGGCTCAAAGCGCTCGTAAAGGGCGGAACCGTCATCGGCGTGGGCGTCCTCTCGGCTTATCTGCTCTATACCTGCACCCGCTTCAAACCACGCTATTTCCAGTACGGCCTCGCCCTGTCCGCCTCGGTACTGGTGCTCTTCCTCCTCCTCAACGAACACGAGATCTGGGCCGTGGTTCGGTTCGGCAGGCTCCTGGTCGTGCCCTGGATGGGGTACCTGGGAGCCCGGTATTCGGCAGAGCGCCCATCCCGGCTTAGCGCCGTGGTACTCCTGCTATCCCTCGGGGTGCTGGTCCTTAGCCAGTTCGCCTTTGCGTGGTATATGACGCAGTGATCCGCCCCCGGTGCCTCGCTCTACGGTGGCGAGCCGCTTGCGAAAGAGCAGGAGCTGCCTGAAAGCCCTCAGGCAGAACGTAAAGAGCGTCCATCGACGCAGCGACACCGCCCCGGTCTGCCGCCGCCGGTGACCGACCTCACGCTCGACGACATCCAGGCCCCGCCACCACATGTAGATCCCCAGAAAAAGAGAGGGTGTCAGCGTCTCTTCGGGGACGATCGGGCGTGCCTCCAGCCAGAGGGAGCGCCTGAACATCTTGAAAGGAACATTCGCATCGCGAAGGCGCACTCCGAAAAGAAGCCGGACGACACGACGCACGGCGGCAGACACCATGAGCCGGATGAAGGGATCTTGCCGAAATGCGCGCGCGCCGAAGACACCGTCGTGCTCACGCGCCAGGGACCAGCACCCCTCGAAGGAATCGAGCGGAATCTGCCGGTCGCTATCGAGCAGCAAAACGTAGGTTCCACGCGCGGCGTCGAGCCCGGCGCGCAGTGCCGGACCGTGCCCCCTGTTGGGCTGATGGATGACCTGCAACCGCGTATCCTGAGCGGCCAACCGATCCAGGATCGCCCCCGTTTCATCGCGGCTTCCATCGTCCACGACGACCAACTCCGCCGCCCCGATCCGATCCAGCACATCCTGCTGTACCTCTTGCACGGCCCGCTCGATCACCTGCTCCTCGTTGTAGGCCGGCATCACCACCGTTAGCGGAACATCTCCTTGCTCTGGCATCGAACAATCCTTCTTTTTTCACCTGCGGCCATCGTGTATGCAACAAAGGCGGTGCATGCATCGTGTATGCGCGGCATCGAAGGCCGCCCCGGAATTTATCCGGTACGACCGCTCTTCGCAACGTGCTTCGAAAACCGTACCTTTAGGCGGCAGAGCCGTATGCACAATGCAAGACTTCTTTGCCGGGGCCGGCTCTTCCCAGCCTGTCCGTTTGACGCATATAAGAGTGCCTTTCATGGCTTCGTTCTCATGTGACCGAAACATCTTATCATGATCTATACCGTCATTATGGCGGGCGGTATCGGCAGCCGCTTCTGGCCGCAGAGCCGCACAGCCCGCCCAAAGCAGTTTATAAACGTATTCGGCGACGCAACCCTCATCCAGAACACCCTGGGCCGGATGCAGGGCCTGGTGCCACCTGAGCGCTGTTTTGTCGTGACGCACGACCGCTACGTGGATCAAACGTGCGACCAACTTCCGGCACTGCCCAGAGAAAATGTGCTGGCCGAGCCCATCAGCCGCAACACGGCACCGTGCATCGCCTACGCCGCCATGCGGCTGCTGGCCCAGGATCCCGACGCCACGATGATCGTGCTGCCGGCCGATCACGTGATCGGCAACGTGCGGAAGTTCCACGCGGTGCTTCGCGTCGCCATCGAGAAGGCGCAGGAACCGGACGCACTCGTCACCATCGGCATCCACCCTACCCATCCCGAAACAGGCTACGGCTACATCCAGTTCACCCCCCCCGCCGACCTCGACCTCGACGAACCGCACGCCTACCCCGTTCGCACGTTTGCGGAAAAGCCGGATCTCCCCACGGCGGAGCGCTTCCTCGACTCCGGGGACTTCGTCTGGAACAGCGGCATGTTCATCTGGCGCGCCGACACCATCCTCGACCAGATGAAGCAGCACCTGCACGATACCTACGAGGCCTTCCAGCCGCTGCAAACAGCCTTCGGCACCGAAGCAGAACGCACCACCCTGAAGCAGGCGTACCGGCGAAGTCCCCGCATTTCTATCGACTACGGCGTGATGGAGCAGGCTGCCAACGTCCATGTCGTGCCGGCCTCGTTCGGCTGGAGCGACGTCGGCGACTGGCGTGCCGTGTATGACCTGAGCAAGAAAGACGCGCACGGCAACGCCCTGCACAACCACGTCATCCTGCACGGATCGAGCCGTTGCCTCGTCCAGGCCAATGACCGCCTCGTGGCGCTCGTGGGTGTCCACGACACGGTGGTCGTCGATACGGAGGACGCACTCTTAATCTGTAACCGAGAAAGCACACAACAAGTCAAAAAAATCGTCGAGTACCTGCAGGCCAATCACCTGCGCGAATATCTCTGATGCATGGACCTCGGAGCCCGCGACGATGCGCCCCTGAGATAGCGCCCATCCAAGCGTCCGCAGGCTCAACAGCCAAGACTTCCTCCAGGGGATGCCGCCCGGCATCCCCTTTTCAATGGCACCCAGGCGGCACCGGAGGCGATGCCTTGACGGTATTTTCACAAAAGAAAATGAATCCATCGACAATAAGTGACGTACCGGTCATCACCTGACTAATCAGTCACCTTTCTGCCTCCACTCAACGAAGCATCATTACGCGATGACTATCACGACTTCAGCAAACGGCAAGTTGTCTCGACGCGAGCGCGAACGCCTGATGCGCCGTCGGGACATCCTCGAAGCAGCACAAACTGTTTTTGCCGAGAAAGGATACACCAACGCTACGCTGGACGAGATTGCTCAACGGGCCGAGTTCGGCAAGGGCACGATCTATAACTACTTCGAAGGCGGCAAAGAAGACATCCTCTTTGCCATCTTCGACGGCATCTACGACGATCTGTGCCAACTCATTCGGGATGCCTTCACCCCGGAAACAACGACAGAGCGTTCGTTTCGAGAGGCCTTGCACACCTTTGCCGAGTCGTGGATTGCGTTCTTCGCCGAGCGTCAAGAGCTGTTTATGATTCTGGTGAAAGAGGCCTACCGGATGGTCTTCAGCGACGATCCCGGCAGGGCCGCCTACTTCCAACGCCAGAGCGAGAGCATGGTGACGATGCTTACGCCGGCCCTGGAGGCAGCCATGCAGACCGGGGAGTTGAGGCCCATGCCCGCCCATGCCGTGGCTCACATGATCCTGGGCAACATTAAAGGGCTCCAGATGCACATGTGCCTCCAGGACTGCTCCTGCCGAGAGGAAGATGGAGCTACCATCTCACCCGATGGAGCCGCTCGCTTTCTCACCCAGATGTTATGTGACGGGCTGCTGGCACAGCCCCAGCCCTACCTTCCTGAAAATACCTAGTACTATCAGACTGAACATGAACCGTTTCTCTCTCCATAGATCCTCGGCGAGGCACGCCTCGACATCCCTGCTTCCGGGGCTGATCGCGCTGCTGTTGCTGTTGCCGAGCCCAGCCGTGGCTCAACTGCAGCCGGCTCCGTTCGAACCCACGCTGCAGCCGGTCACACTCACCCTCGACGAGGCCATCCAGATCGCGCTCGTCAACAACTACACGATCCGCAACAACCGCCTCGACGTCGATAACACGAGAGCGCAGGTACGCGAAGCATGGGGCGAGGTGATGCCGCAGGTGGACCTTAGTTCCGGCTACACGCGCAACCTCAAGACCGCCAACCCCTTCGCCGGGAGCGAGGCGGGGAGCCTCTTTTCCTCGTTCGGCTTCATCGACTGGCTGGCCTTCAACGAACGAGCCCGCACCGACGACGATCCGACGAGCGTACCGATTGCTTTCGGCGAATTCCAGGACCGCCGGTTCAGCGGGTTGCAGGATGCGGGGATCGATCTCGGCAGCGGCTCCGACAACCCGTTCAGCGTCGAGAACCAGTTTCAAAACAGCGTCAGCATCACGCAGACGATCTTCAGCGGCAGGGCGTTCGCTGCCATTGCCGGGGCGCAACGCCTCAAGGAGATTAACGAGCGCGGCGTCGACCGGCAGGAACAGGTTCTCGTCGATCAGGTGCGGCAGGCGTTCTACCAGGCCCTGCTCACCAGGGAACAGGCCCGGGTCGTCGCGCAGAGCGTGACGCGCACCCGGAGCACCTACGAAGAAGTGGCCAAGCGCGTGGCCCAGGGCGTCGCGCCCAAGTTCCAGCGCCTCAGCGCCGAAGTCCAACTGGCCAACCAGGAAACAGAACTGGTACGCGTTCAGAACCAGGCGGCCTCGGCCGAGGATAACGTGAAGTTCACGCTCGGCATCCCGATGGACCAGCCCATTCAACTGCGCGGCAGGCTCGAAGCAGACGATTACAACCCCTACCTGATGATCTCGGCGCAGAATGCCTTTGTCGAGGCCCTGGACCGGCGGCCCGACCTCGACCAGACCCGCCTCGCCATCGAACTGCGCAAGATCGACAAGAAACTCACCCGTTCCGAATATCTCCCCACGCTCTCGGCCTTTGCCAACTTCAGCTACTCGGGCAGCATCCCGGACAACCGCACGATCACGATCTCGGACCCGAACGATCCGTTCTCGTTCTCGTCCCGGCAGAACAAATTCTTCAGTTCGTCCTACTGGCAGCCTTCGATCAACGTCGGCTTCCGCTTAACGTGGAACCTCTTCAACGGCTTCCGAACGTCGGCCCGGCTCCAGCAGCGCCAGGTCGCCATCGAGCGCGCCGAACTGGAACACACGCAGTTGCAGCAGTCCGTGCTGCTGGAAGTGGAAGCCGCCCTGCGCAACCTGGAGACGGCGCGGCAGCGCATTGCGAGCCAGGAGCAAAACGTGGCGCGCGCTGCGCTGAGTTACGAGTATGCGAGCACGCGGCTCCGGGAAGGCGTGGCCACGCCGCTGGAGGAACGCGACGCCTCGGACCAACTCGACCAGAGCCGCCTCAACTACCTTCAAGCCGTCTTCGATTACCTCGTCGCGCGTAGCGCCTTCGAGACGGCCGCCGGCGTGCCCCTGAACCAGCAGACCGACCTCAAGCTCACCAGCAACTAGCGTTGAACGATCACCCGTTTAACGTATCCATTTACCGAAGACACCATTCGACCATGTATAGATTTCAACGTATCACCCACATCAGCCTCGTCGCGCTCATGGTTACGCCCCTCGTGCTGGCAGGCTGCGGCGGTGCCAACGGGGCCGAAGAACCCACAGCCACCGGAGACACCGCCCGTCGCAGCTTGCGCGTCGAGACGCTCGTGCTTCAACCCACGACGTTCGAAGACGTCATTGAACTCACCGGCACCGTCGAGTCGATGAATGACGCGACGCTCTCGGCACAGACGGCGGGCACCGTCGAATACCTGGCGCCGCTGGGTCGCCGCCTGGCCAAAGGCGACGTCGTGGCCCAACTCGATCAGGCGTTGATAAAAGCCGCGCTCCAACAAGCCCAGGCGCGGGTCGAAGCCGCGCAGGCCCAGCTGGAATGGGACGAGTACAACTTCGAACGCCAGGAGAAACTCTACCGGGATTCCATCATCAGCGCGCTGGAGTTTCAGACGGCCCAGACGCAGCTCAGCCAATCAACGGCATCACTACACCAGGCCCAGGCCGCCCGTGCCCAGGCCCAGGGTCAACTGGATTACACTACCATCAAGGCTCCGTTTAGCGGCACCGTCGAGGAGCACCTCGTCGATCAGAGCGAACAGGTAGCCCCCGGCATCCCGGTCGCGCGCGTCGTGAGCACGCGGCGGGTGAAAGTGACGGTGGGTGTGCCCGAGCGCTATGCCGGCGACATCACCGTCGGCACACCGGTTCAACTCGACTTCCAGGCCTATCGCGGGCAGGCCCGAACGGGCCGTGTCACGTTTGCGGGCAGCGCCATCGATGCCGGCAACCGCACCTTCCCCGTCGAGATCGAGATCGGCAACGCCGACGGTCGGCTGAAGCCGGAGATGATCGCGCAGGTCTACGTCACGCGGGAGCAGTTTGACTCGGTGCTCGTCGTGCCGCGTGCCGCCGTCTTGCGCGATGAGGAGGGCATTAACGTCTTCGTCGTTGAGGAGCAGGACGGGGTCGCCACGGCCCGCCTCCTTCCGGTCACGCTGGGCTCGTCGTATGCGGGCCGCGTCATCATAGAGGAGGGCCTGGAGCCGAACACCGAGGTCGTCGTCCTGGGCCAGACCACCATCACCGAGGGCGATGCCTTGAACGTGGTGGAACAATACAACAAGCTGGATGCCGCAGGCGTGCCGGTCAAAGTCCAGGCCGACACGGCAGCCATCGCAACCTCGTTGAACTAGCGCCCGCCGGAGATCATCACCCCCGTGCTTGCCGAATGCGCGCCAGGCTCAACGCCAATATTTAGCTAAGATAATACGATGCGAATAACGAACGTAGCGATCAAATACCGCACCAGCATTGTGGTGCTGACGGTCGTCCTGGTCCTGGGAGGCCTGCTAAGCTACATCACCATCCCCAAGGAATCGTTCCCCTCGATTGAAATTCCTAACATCGTCGTTACGACGATCTATCCCGGTGCCAGCCCCGACGACATCGAGTCGCTGATGACCAAGCCCATCGAGCAGGAAATTCAGGGCATCAACGGCATCAAAGAGATCCGGTCCACCTCGGTGGAGGGCGTCTCGACGGTCGTGGTGGAGTTCAACCCCGACGTGTCGATGGATGACGCTTTCCAAAAGGTTCGGGATAAGGTCGATATCGCCAAGGCCGAATTGCCCTCCGACGTGGAAGAGCCCATCGTCAGCGAGATCGACCTGCAGGAATTCCCGATCATGAACATCAACCTCGCGGCACCCTACTCGCTGGCGCGGCTCAAGGAAGTAGCCGAGGACCTGGCCGATGAGATCGAAACGGTTCCCACCGTGCTGGAGGTGCCCGTCGTAGGCGGCCTGGAGCGCGAGGTGCAGGTCAACGTAGACCTGAACGCCCTGCAAGGCTACAACCTCACGTTCGACGACCTCATCGCGACCATCCGCCAGGAAAACGCCAACATTCCCGGCGGCTCGGTAGACGTTGACCGGCTCAACTACCTCGTCCGCATCGACGGCGAGTTCGAGGATCCCGAGGAGGAAATCGAAAGCCTGGTCGTCAAGGCCATCAACGGAACGCCGATCTACGTCCGAGACGTGGCCGACGTCGTCTTCGGCTACAAAGAGCGGGGGAGTTATGCCCGGCTCCGCGTGCTCAAAGTGGAGGAAGACGATGAACTGATCGTACTGCCGGAGGATCAGACGGAAACGCTCCAGGTGATCACGCTCGGCGTGAAGAAGCGCTCCGGCGCGAACATTCTGGAGACGGCTGACGGCGTACGGGCCAAGATGGACGCCTTCCCGCTGCCCAACGGCACCCGCGTCGTCATCACCGGCGACCAGAGCGAGCAGGTGCTCACGCTCGTCAAGGACCTGGAGAACAACATCATCAGCGGCATCATCTTCGTCGTGGCGGTGCTGCTGTTCTTCCTGGGCGTGCGCAACGCCTTTCTGGTGGGCATCGCCATCCCGCTGTCGATGTTCATCTCGTTCATGCTCTTTCAGATGATGGGCCAGACGCTCAACTTCATCATCCTGTTTTCGCTGATCATCGCGCTCGGGATGCTCGTTGACAACGCGGTCGTGATCGTCGAGAACATCTTCCGATATCGAGAACAGGGGTATTCCCGGTTCGAGGCGGCGCGACTGGGTACGGCCGAGGTGGGCAGCGCCGTCGTCGCCTCGACGGCCACGACGGTGGCGGTGTTTATCCCCATGATGTTCTGGCCCGGCATTATGGGCAAGTTCATGAGCTACCTGCCGCTGACGCTGATCGTCACGTTGACCAGTTCGCTGTTCGTCGCCATCATCATCAACCCGGTCATTACGGGCATCTTCGTCCGGCTCGAAAACGAAGAGCGCGCGCCGAGGCCCAAGGTCGTCAGACGCATTGTAGCGGGCGTCATCCTGATGATCGGGCTCGTGCTGGCCGTCGCAAACTGGAAGACGCTACTGGTGCTCGCCATCGCGGTGCCGGTGCTCTACTTCGTGCACACACGCTTCTTTGCACCGTTTGCCAAGAGCTTCGTACAGACGGGCCTGCCCAAGTTCATCGCCCGCTACCGATCCTTCCTGGACTGGATGCTGTCGCGGGACTACAGCGTGAAACACGCGATGCTGCGCAACACGTTTGCGCTGGGCAGCTTCACGCTCGGCGTCGTGCTGCTTATCCTTTCCGGTATCGTCGGCAGCCTGGCCGGACAGACGGCGAGCCTGATTCTGCTGCTCCCCGGCGGCCTGCTGACCCTGATCGGTTTCCTGAGCATCATCGTCCACTCCCTGGAAAGCATGTACCTGGGGAGCAAGACGAGCGTAAAGGTCGGGCTGATCTTCGGGGGCGCAACCCTCGTGCTATTTCTCCTGTTGTCGCTGGGCGAAAAAGGGCTGGATCCCAACGCGATGATCACCATGATCATGCTCCCGATCACCATCGCTGTCGTCGGCTTCGTCGGGATGCTCTTCAACAAGCGCAAGCGCCTCATCCTGACCGACAACCGCGCGCGCCTGCTGACGGGCGCGCTGGGCGGCCTGTTCGCCATCCTGGTGCTCTACGTGGTCGCTCCTACCGGCGATGAACTCTTCCCGGACACCGACCCCACGTTCATCAACATCACGATGGAAGCCCCGCTGGGCACCAACATCGAGGAGAGCAACCGGGTAGCGAGCGAGGCCCAGGCCCGCATCAACCGCCTGCTCGACGGCAACGCGACCGACAAGGCCAACCTCAAAAACATGCTCATCAACGTCGGCGTGGGTTCCGACGCCGGCTTCGGAGGCGGCGCGGCCAGCCCCGAACGCTCGCGCGTCACGCTCAACATGGTGGACTACGCCGACCGCCCGGAATCGAGCAAGTACACGATGACGCGCCTGCGCGAGCAACTCCTGGGTCTGCCCGGAATCGAGATCGAGTTCAGCAAGGACGACGCAGGCCCGCCGACGGGCGCTCCGGTCAACATCGAGGTCTCCGGCGAAGACTTCGACCAGATCGCACGCATCACGCGGGACATCAAGCTGATGCTGAAGGAAGCCTCGGACACCCGCACCATCCCCGGCCTCGTCGACATCGCCGACAACCTGAACACGGGACGGCCCGAGTTGCGGGTCAACATCGACCGGGAACGGGCGGCCCGCTTCGGCCTCAACACCAGCCAGATCGCAGGCACGGTGCGCTCGGCCATTAACGGCTTCGAGGCGAGCAAGTATCGCACGGGCGAGGATGAGTACGACATCATCGTGCGCCTGGCCGAAGAGCAGCGCCAGAGCCTGGAGAGCATCAAGAACCTGACCATCGAGAACGACGGCCAGCAAATCCCCATCACCGCCGTGGCCGACTTCGAAGTGACCGGCGGCCTGGGGTCCATCACCCGGCTCGATCTCAAGCGTGTCGCCACAGTGACGGGCGAAGCCGCCCCCGGCTTCAATAAAAACATGATCCTGGCCCAGGTGCAGGCGCATCTCGCTGAGTACGAGCAGGGCCTGCCGCCGGGCTATAACCTTGCCTATACGGGCGAGAGTGAAGACCAGGCCGAAGCCTTCGGCTTCCTGACGACGGCGCTCCTGATCGGCATTGCCCTGATCTTCATGATCATGATCGCGCAGTTTAACAACGTCAGCACGCCGTTCATCATCATGGTGGCGGTGGGGCTGAGCCTCACGGGCGTGCTCCTGGGCCTGATCCTGACCCGCACCCCGTTCGGCCTGATGACCTTCATCGGGGTGATCAGCCTGGCCGGCATCGTGGTCAACAACAACATCGTGCTCATCGACTACATCATGCAACTGCGCGAACGCGGCATGGACAAGCACGACGCGATCATCGAGGGCGGCGCTACGCGTCTGCGCCCGGTGATCCTGACGGCGCTGACCACCGTCATCGGCCTGATACCGCTGACCTTCGGCATCAACGTCGACTTCGTGGGCCTGCTCACCGACCTCGACCCGAACTTCCAGCTCGGCTCCGAGAATACGCAGTTCTGGGGTCCGATGGGCACGGCCATCATCAGCGGCCTCAGCTTTGCGACGTTCCTGACGCTGGTGATCGTACCGGTGATGTACTCGGTGTTCGACTCGCTGGCGGCGCACCTGGGCACGCTCTTCACCGGCAGGCCTGCTGTCGCCGTTGCTACGGTGGATCCTTACCTCGCGACCGAAGGCAACGGGTTCACCGCCGCGCCTTTCGAGCAGCCGTATACGGTGGGTGAAAACAGCACTCCCGCTCCCAGCAACGGTGCCGATACAGAAGTCGGGGAAAGCACTGAGACGAAGAGCTAGCATCCACGCCTACCGCTTTGTAGGTTAGCAGCGCCGCCTTCGGATCCAGGAAACTGAGACCGAAGGCGGCGCATTCTTTTGCCGGATGCACGCCGACCCTGCCCCAGATGAAACCACTCACCGACTTCCCCGACGCGCACCTGCGCATCTTCGAGCGCCCGCCGGTGCCTGCGCCCGAAGCCGTCCAGAGCGTGTACCTGATCGGCATCTGCGGGACGGGCATGGGATCGCTGGCGGGCCTCTTCGAGCAGGCCGGCTGCCGGGTGTGCGGCTCCGACCGGGCGGCCTATCCCCCGATGAGTACGCGCCTGACCGAAGCCGGGATCACGGTGTTCGAAGGCTATGACCCCGCCCGGCTCGATCCGGCCCCGGACCTCGTTGTCGTCGGCAATGCGTGCATCCCTACCCACGTTGAGGCGACCTACGCTCGCAAGCACCGCCTGGTGCAGCAATCGCTGCCGGAAGCCCTCGCGCACTTTTTTATCCGCGACCGCCGTTCGCTGGTCGTAGCCGGCACCCACGGCAAGACGACAACGACCGGCATGCTCGTCCACGTGCTGCGCAAGGCGGGACTCGATCCTGGCTTCCTGGTCGGCGGCGTGATGGCCAACGGCAACGTCAACTACAGCGTGGGTACCGGGACGCACTTCGTGGTCGAAGGCGATGAATACGACAGCGCGTATTTCGACAAGCGGCCCAAGTTCATGCACTACCGGCCCACGAGCGCCATCGTCACCTCGATAGAGTTCGACCACGCCGACATCTACGACGGCTGGGAGGACTACCGGGAGGCCTTCCGCGCCTTCGCCCGCCTCGTCCCCGACGGCGGCCTCCTCGCGCTGTGCGGCGATGCCCCGGCCGTGCGCGCCCTCGCCGCCGGCACCGGCGCTCGCGTCCGCTGCTACGGTCTCGACGGCCCCGCCAACGACGTCACGGCCCGCAACGTGCAGCCCTTCAGCGGCGGGCAACGCTTCACGCTCGTCGTTGAGGGCGAAGACCGGGTCGCCGTCACCCTGCCGATGAGCGGACGCCATAACCTGCTTAATGCCCTCGCCGTATGCACCGTCGCCCTCGACGAAGGGCTCGCTCCGGCACAACTCGCCCATGGCTTCGGCACGTTCAAAGGGATGAGGCGACGCCAGGAGGTGCGCGGCGAGATCGGCGGCGTGCTCGTCCTCGACGATTTTGCCCACCACCCGACGGCGGTTCGAGAGACGATCCATGCCGTCCGCCAGCGATGGCCGGACCGGCGCCTCGTAGCCGTTTTCGAGCCGCGGTCCAATTCCAGCCGCCGCAAGATGTTCGAGACGCCCTATGCCGAAGCGTTCGACCGCGCCGATCTCGCCTTTCTCAGCGCCCCGCCGTTCCGCCACAACGACGACGTCGAGCGGTTCATGGATGCGCGTGTCGTCGTGCAGACCGTGACCCGGCGCGGCGTCCCTGCCTTTGTCTATCCCGACGCTGATGCCCTGTTGCCGCCGCTGCTGGA
>JBHHWM010000009.1:0-42869 GCA_046756545.1 Rhodothermales bacterium
AGGCCGTCGCGTCCGGCCGATTGAATCTGGATGCCGTCGATGCCCGCCTGGTCGATCTGAATACCATTCGACGTAGCGTCCTGAATGCGGAGACCATGCCCTCCCGCGTTGCGCACGAGCAGGCCGGTGCTTCCTGGCGACGAGACGCTAATACCCCCTCCACTACCGGTATTCTCGATGCTCATAGCAGCGTCGCTGCTGCTCACACTGCCTGCATACGGCAGACTGAACCCCGCCTCCGTAGATGTAATCTCTAACGCGCCGTCCCCCTGTCGCGTGATCGTCACGTTTGTTCCCGCCCGAAGCGCCGTGTCCGAGAGCTTCACCCCCGTCACCGAGCCGTCGGCCAGGCCCAGCGGTGCACTGCCTGTACCGTCGCCCAGCAACGTCGAATCGTGCTCAACCCGGTTCAAGCCGCCTCCCCCACCCGTAGCACTTACCACGAATGAGCCGTCGTTCTCCCGCGTCACATTTACGTTCTGACCGGCCACGACCGCGCCGTCGGCCAGGCCCAACGGCGAACCCGCCGTGCCCTCACCCTCAAGCGTCGCGTCGGTCGTTACACGCGTGAGTCCGCCCGTACCGCCCCCCGCCGCTTCAATCCGCAAGGCCCCATCGCCCTGTCGTGTGATCGTCACGTTCGAGCCCGCCTCCAACGCGGCCTCGTCCAGCCGTTGTGCGATGAACGCATGGGGCACCGCCGCCAGCGCCGTCCGAGGACCCAACTCCGACGATCCGTTGACTGTGAGCGCGAGGTAGTAGCCCTCCTCGAACGACAGGCCCGAGAGCGGCGAGACCGACCCGAGGAGGGCTGCAAAGACGCCGTCGCGGGTGGTGACGACCTGGGTTTCGGTCCACTGTAGGGTGCCGTCTCTGGGTTGGTCGTAGAGGCGGAATTGGAGTTGGTAGGAGTCGTCGGGCACGGGCTGTCCGTTGGGGCCGGTGAGGCGTCCCTGGAAGCTGATGACTTCGGGAGCCGGTTGAGCCTGCGCCGGGTAGACCAGCAGGCCTATCAGGGCAATCAGGACGGGGATAGCTCGTCTCATCGGAAGGACCTCTGTTTTAATGACTGCAAGAAGAAGCAATAATCGATCACTTGACCAACAGCATCGACCGCGCCTCGACGAAGCCGTCGGCTTCCATCCGGTAGAAATAGACGCCGCTGGGCAGGCTGGTCGCGTCTAGATCGACGGCGTAGGTGCCTGGTGCCTGCTGCCGGTCCACCAGCGTGGTCACTTCGCGTCCGCGGACGTCGTAGACCACCAGGCGCACCGGCCCCGCCCGTGGCAGCGCATAGCGGATGGTCGTCGCCGGGTTGAAGGGGTTGGGGTAGTTCTGCTCCAGGCGAAACCGGGCCGGCACGGCATCGGAGGCCACTTCTTCGATGGCCGTTCCCACGTCCGGCACCGTGAACCAGAAGCCGATCTCCACGGCGTAGATGTTGCCTCCAGACCAACCGGCCATGGGCTGGCCGAACGTAGCGTCGAGCCGGAACGACGCGTTCTCGGTGCTGATCGCACCGCTACCGAAAACACCAGACGGGGAGGCGAACTGAGCACGCGTGGTGCTACACACAGCCAGCCCTGCAATCAGCAACAACAGGGAAGGGTATCGATTCATTTTACTTCACCAGGTGCATAGTCCGTGTTTTGACGACGACGCCCGCTTCGAGCCGGTAGAAGTAGACGCCGCTGGGCAGGTCCGTCGCGTCGAAGCGTACCGTGTGGAGGCCCGGCTGCCGGGGCCCGTCGACCAGCGTGGCGACCTCCCGACCGAGCATGTCGTACATCACGAGCCGGACGTGCTGCCCCACCGGCACTGCAAAGCGGATCGTCGTAGCGGGGTTGAACGGGTTGGGGTAATTGGGGTAAAGGGCAAGGCGCTCCGGCAACGGCGAGGCGGTTTCATCCACGCTCGTGGGCGGATTGGCCCCTTCGATGATGTCGGCAAGTTGTGCTCTTGCCGCCTCCCACACGTCCGGGTCAGTCGGCCAACTGATATCGCTGAGCACCCAGGTCGGATCAGCAGGATCCTCTACTCCCAGGTCCCAGAGCACCTTTGGCACGAGGGTCTCAATGATCGCTTGCACCCGGGCCGGGTCGATAGCCGCCGCCATCGTCAGGTACTCGACGTCCTGGATGCCCCGTCGCCAGTGTTTCAGACGCAGGCTGGCAAACGGGCCTTGCACGCCGTACGAATCACCGGGGAAACGCAGGTCGGTGCCGGGATAGAACAGCACCCCGTCGCCGTTGAGATAGTTGCTGCCCGTCTGGCCGAAGCTGGCGTCGACCCCGTCAAAATCGCCGAAGGTGTGAGCGGTCTGGAAGACGTTGGTCTGCCCGGTATTGCCCTGGAAATTGTTGTAATAGGTCGATTCCCAGTAAAACCAGCGGTCGATGCCTTTTTTGTACTGCCCCCAGACCAACTCGCGCAGGGCCACGCCGTCATCTTCGGTGGCAAAAGATCCGGAGGCGGGCCGGTTGCTGTTGTAGAAGAAGACGCGCTTGTCCGGCTGGGCCGCGTAGCTATCGACGGCCTGTTGCCAGGCGTTAGTCGGGCCCACGTTGAACCAGGAGGTCGGCACGTCAAGCGCCGGGGTGTTGGCCGCCGCCGTGGGGATGGGCATCGTCGCCATCGACGGCAGGTGCCGGCCGGGACCGGGGTTGTTGTCGATCCACTGCGCCCATTGCTGAATCTGGGGAAAGTCGTCCGACTCGTCGATGAGGTAGAGGAAGTATTCGGTATCGGGCGCGTTGGCTTCGAACCAGACGACCCAGCCGTCGGAATGGCTGCGCATCGCCGCTTCGCCTTCGCCCTGCCAGCTCCAGCTTCCGTACGTCCCGATGGAGTAGATATTGTTGCCGACACCGACGCCGGGACCGTCATAGCCGTTGGCGGCGGTAAAGAGGCTACCGTCGAGCCGGGGAAGCCATTCGGGATGCGGTCGGTCCAGCAGATCCCCCTCGTTGTTCGAGGCGATGCTGCGTTCGCCCCCGTCGATGAGCGAGATGCGATGGCGGTGGGCCAGTTGAAAATGACGGTCGCGGATCAGGTGGGAGGCGTTGTCGTCGGCGCTGCCTTCTTCAGGTTCTTCGATGCCCAGATAGCGGTCGTTGATGTCTTCATACCCCACGTAGAGCATCGTCTTCGCGTGGGGCACGTCGGGCAGGGTGAAGGCGTGGACGGTGAGTTCGACGGGAATCTGATGCGTGGGGCTGCCGTTCTCCCGAATGGTGACTGTACCACGATATGTGCCGGGCGGTGCGGATTTGGGTATGTAGATATCGACCCAGATGCTCTGATTCTGCCCGGCAGCGATGTCGAAGCTCGGCACCAGTTCCATCGGGACGGCGATCTCGGGATAAAACGTGTTGTGATCGGGCCGGTCTTGCCAGGTCCCGGTGCCATCGCCTGGACCCGTCCAGGGACGTCGGAACCGTTGGGGGATGTGCCGTTCGTCGTAGTTAAACCCGGCAAAGAACAGGTCGGTGCTGAGCCCCTTGATTTCCAGATAGCGTATGTAGAATAGCTCGATGTGGCGATTCACCCAGTTGAAGACCCCGTCGCCGCTGGCGGGCACTGCTCCGATGGTGGTTCCCCCCGGTCCGGTCAAGGCGTCGAACGTAACGGTGACGTTGCTTGCAGTAGTCGTAGGAGCTTCGAGGACCAGGTTAAAGGCGACGATTTCGTTTCCGGCTCCAAAAAGGGAGATCGTCGTGCCGTCCCAGAGGCTGTTGAGTACACTGCCGGGATTGGCGTTGGCGCGCAGTTCATCGCGCGTGACTTTGTCGCCGCCGTCGTTGGCCCACACGACGCCGACGTTGCGGGCCGCCGGGCTATGCGCATGCTGGGCTCGCACAGGAAACCAAACGAGCAGGCTCAACCAACACACCAAAACGGCCCATCGGGAGGTGAGACAGGGTTCGGGTTGCCTGGCTATTGTCATGGCTGAAGAAGAGTCTCGTTCAGATATACATTCGATACGGAGAACTCGCTCTCCGCGTGCACCGAGGCCGGCTATCGTAACAACAACATGGTTTGTGTTTGGGTCACGGTGCCGGTCTCGATCTGGTAGAAGTAGACGCCACCCCTTAGGCCCAATGCCTCGAAGGGGATTTCGTGTGTGCCGGCGGCCCTCGGCCCATCCACCAACACGGCGACCTCGCGGCCCTGTACATCGTAGACGGTGAGCCGAACAGGCTGGGGCACCGACAAAGTGAATCGAATCACGGTGACTTGACTGAACGGGTTTGGATAGTTTGGATAGAGCATGATGTCTTGCAGCACGTCCGCGTCGGCAACGACGGCTGTCGCCAGTTGTGACCTGCTGGCCTGTGCCGTATTGCCGTAGGCACCCATGTTGGCCTGGGCTCCATTTGGAGCCGGCTCATTTGCATAGCTTGAGGAAGGATCACCGGCGTCGATAGCGGGGCTGTCCTCCACGTCGAATATCCATCCTCCATTGCCGCCGCCGGCTGAAGTATCCCAGCGTCCCCCCGAGGAACGTAGGTGAAAATCGCCGGTGCCGGGATCGGCGAAAAAGGGTTCCGAGGACAGATTTCCTGTCCCGGCCATCGCCTCCTCGGAATCCGTATAGGTTACCGTAAGTGTGGAGCCTTGAGCCACTTCAAAGTCGTCGCCCCCATTGCGCCAGAAGATCGAATTGGTGACGGTTGCGTCCGACAGGACATCCAGAAGCAATCCGCCCTGGGTGTCCGAGCAGGCGTGGTTGGCGATGGTCGTGTGTATCAGGGTGGCCTTCGACCGATGGCCGTCTCCGCCGTCCACGTACACGCCGGCACCTCCGTTTTCCGGGCACTGGTTGTTGTAGATCAACTCGTGTTCCAGCACCGCCTCGGCACCATCGTCGATAAAGACGCCGGCTCCGGCGGTGGGGGCATAGTTACCGGTGACGATATTGTAGGAAAGAGTGGCCTTATTCCCCGGATTGAAAAAAGAAATCCCGCCTCCCCAGCCGTAGCCGAGGTTCCGACCAATTTCATTCTCTCGGATCAGGTTGTGGGAGATCTCGGCAGTCGATGTTCCGATTTCCAGGCCTCCTCCATGATCGCTCATGCCTACGTTTCGCTCGATGGTGTTACGACGAGCGATTACGCTTCCCCCGAACAGAGCAACGCCCGCCCCGCGCCCCGACGTGTTGTTTCTGATGATGTTGATGAGGAGGGTTACATCTGCTTCCATGGCGTAGATTCCTCCCCCCATCGTATCGTCAATACTCGATACGTCAGCACGACGGCTGTCATTGTCCTCGATAAGGTTGTTTGAGATGGTCGGAGTGCCTCCTTCAATGTAAATACCTCCTCCCAGCGAAGCCCAGGGTAATCCCTCACTACTCCCGGTGCCGCCGGTGATTCGAAACCCGTCGAGGGTGCCGGCTCCGGGATTGATCAGCGTGACCGCAGCGTCCGATCCATCGCCCTGGATGTGGGAGGGGTTGGTGGTGGGGAGCCGGCTGCTAAAGTCACCTCCGCTCCCGTTACCATAATCTGAACGGGAGCCGCCGGCATAACCGCCCAGCAGGTGAACCGTCTTATCCTGAACACGAATGTTCTCAACGTAGGTACCAGCGGCAATCCTGATCGTATCGCCTGTGGCGACCGCTGCGTCGATAGCCTCCTGAATGGTGTTGAACGGAAACTGCTCGGTGCCCTGCTCGGTGCCGGTCGTGTTGTCGTCATCCACAAAGATAGGGGAGGTGGTCTGTGGCACCTGGGAGCGGTATACTGGCACCATGAGCAGGAGCAGGCACAGCGTCGATATGGCTTTCAAGTTGGTGCGCATCGGAGTAAGCGGCTTTGCTGTTGGAGGAATTTCCTTTTATAAGCCCCGGTTATGCAGCGTGAGAACAGTGTTTCTATCAAATCGATTGCGAAACTAATCGAGAGATCTTGACCTTCTTATATCAAGGGCTTACCGATATGATAAGAGCAGTTTTACTGATTGCTCTGCCATGCACATCGCCCGATCATTCCTCTGAGGGTGGGCCGAAGGTAGAGATTCCGAGCGCTCGTTTCCAGGAGCCGTCAGGCTGCTTTTTCCAGACACACACGTAGTTACCGGTCCTCGTAAGCGGATGACCTTCCGTGTCGTTAACAGTCAGCTTGAAGGTGCCTGACGTGTAGCCGAGATCCCTACCGTGCGCCACAAAGGCCTTCGTTCCTTCCCATGTGAGGTCGAATCCCGGCTGTGAACGATTCTTCCGTATCAGCTTGCGAATGGCTTCCTTGCCCACGGCTGGTGGAGCTCCCGGAAAAAAGTTGACGGCATGATCGGTCCAATGGGTGAGGATGAACTCAATATCGCCGACCGCAGCCTCCTCGGACCATGTCCTATCCAAGTCCAGGAGGGTAGCTTGTTCGGCTGCTATGCGGGTGTCGTGGTCCAGGACGGTGCTTTCGCAGCCGAGGGAAAGACCCAGCACAAGTAGCAGATAGGAATGGCGAACCGTACGGATGCATTTCATAGTATTCCTCCCAATGAGACCATGGGTAAAAACGGCTGTTCGAGTGTTACTTCCTTTGTGCAGTCGTTTATTCTTGTAGGCTGGAAACACAAGTCGGATTATTCATGGCTCCATTTTTTCAGTGTTGGTGCCTCTCGGAGCAGATAATCGGCAGTTGCGATTATCGAAAGGTGCACGTACCATACAGTTACTCGTCACTTGTTTCTGCTACAAACCATGCATTCTGCGCCCGATGTGACGCGCTTGCTTCTCCAGTGGCGCGAAGGAGATCAAGAGGCGCTCAACCAACTATTACATGCGCTCTACCAACAACTCAGGGACCTGGCGCATGCTCATCTGGCTGGGGAACGCACGAACCACACGCTCAACACGACTGCGTTGGTGCACGAAGCTTACCTCAAACTGGTGGACATCGACCGGATTCACTGGCGGGACCGGGCGCACTTCCTGGCGATGGCCTCACGCGTGATGCGGCGCATCTTGATCGACTACGCGCATCGCCGTAAGGCACAGAAGCGTGGCGGCGGGGTACCCAGGACGCTCTTCGATGAAGAGGAGTTCATGACGGAGGCGCAGGCAGAAACGTTGCTGGAACTGGACGATGTGCTCGCACGGCTAGAAGCTGTGCATCCGCGCCCTGCACAGGCCGTCGAGTTGTACTACATCGGCGGGTTGACGCAGCAGGAAGTCGCTGAGGTTGTCGGCGTCTCGCAGCCGACCGTGATGCGGGATCTGCAATTTTCCCAGGCCTGGCTGGCGCGCGAATGGCATGGGGATCTGACACGATTCGGCAGGAAGGACGGATAGTGTTGCACAGCGGAAAGCACCATGTCGCAGGAGCGCTATGAACAGATTCGCCGCCTTTTCGGTGAGGCGATGGAACTCGCCCCGGAGGAGCGACCAGCGTGGCTGGATCAGGTTTGCGCCGATGATTCTGCCTTACGCCGCGAGATCGAGAGCCTCTTGGAGGCCTTCGATGCCCACGGCAGCAACCTGGGTCAAGCACTTGAGCTGATCCAGAACCTCCCAGACATGGTGCCTGCTCTTTACTCAGAGGTAGCGTTTACGACTGACCCGGTCGGCCGAGAAATAGCCCACTATCGGGTTCTCGAACGGCTCGGCAGCGGCGGCATGGGCGTCGTCTACAAAGCTCAGGACACGCGCCTCAAGCGCATGGTCGCTCTCAAGTTCTTGCCCCCGGCGCTGATGAGCGACCCGGAAGCCAAAAAGCGATTCATCCATGAAGCCCAGGCGGCCTCAGCGCTCGACCATCCAAACATTTGCACAATTCATGAGATCAATGAAAGTGAGGAGGGACACCTCTTCATTGTCATGGCCATGATCGAAGGCGAGACACTCAAGAAGAAGTTGGCCCGACGCCCCTTGCCTATTCCAGAAGCCATCGACATTGCCCGTCAAGTAGCACGCGGGCTGGCGCATGCGCACGAACGGGGCATCGTGCACCGAGATATCAAACCAGCTAATGTTATGGTGGTCGACCGGGGCAGAGTTAAGATCGTCGATTTTGGCCTGGCCAAAGTGGCCGAGGTGAGCCTGACACAGACTGGCATGACGCTGGGAACCATGGCTTACATGAGCCCGGAGCAGATCCAGGGTGGGGCGGTCGACCTGCGGACCGACATCTGGGCGCTAGGTGTGTTGATCTACGAGATGGTCACAGGACAACGCCCCTTCAAAGGCACGCGTAACGAAGGGCTCGCTTATGCCATCGAGCATAGCGAGCCCGAGCCGATGACGGCCCTTCGCAGTGGGGTTCCGATAGCACTGGAGGACATCGTATCAAAGGCGTTAGCAAAAGACCCGGCCGACCGCTATCAGCATGTGGATGAGATCCCCGTAGACCTACGAGCCCTATCGACGCCATCGACAAAAGCCTCGAAGGGATCGACAAGTGCCGGAAGAACAACGGGTGAGGCGCGTCCCATGCTTTGGAAGACAGCCTTGATCGGAGCATTCGTCGGCATACTCGTGGTTGCGATAAGTGTGCTCATATGGATTTCCATGCACTCCGAATCCAGGGATTCCTCGACTACCGTACGCTTCACCGTTACGCTGCCCGTTGGGCAGAAACTGTCCACCTGGTATCAACCGATAGCCCTCTCGCCCGACGGCACGCAGTTGGTCTATTCGGCGTGGGATGGCGACACGACACGGTTGTACAGGCGTGCCATCGACCGCCTCGAAACCGACGTCATTCCGGGTACGGAGGATGCACGGGATCCCTTCTTCTCTCCAGACGGTCGGTGGATCGGTTTTTTTGCGGAGGGGAAGCTACAAAAAGTGCAGGTGACGGGGGGGATCCCGCAGCCTATCTGTGAAGCCCCGAAGGGCAGTTGGGGAGCTAGCTGGGGTCCCGACGACACGATCATTGTGAGTCTCGGGTTCACCTCGGGGCTTCTGCAGGTGCCGGCGGCAGGCGGTACGCCGGAGGCACTAACCATCCCGAACACAGGTGAGGGAGAGGTGGGACACTACTGGCCGCAATACTTGCCGGAAGGGCGGGGGGTGCTCTTTTCGATCTGGAGCGGATCGGGGTGGCGCACGGCGATCCTGCCCTCCGAGAGGCACACCTGGAACGTCCTGCTCGAAGAGGGAGCCGCTGCGCAATATCTCCCGACGGGTCACCTCGTCTATGCGCAAATGTCCAGCGCGGTAGCGGCACCGGCCTTGCTTGCCGTGCCGTTCGACATATCCCGGCACGAGGTAACGGGAACCGCCGTATCGGTACTCGAACACCCCGGCCTCAGCGGTCCCAATTTCGCGGTTTCCACGACGGGGACCCTCGTTTATGTGGCAAGTGGATCGGTGTGGGTGGGGCTCGAAGAAAACACCCTCGTATGGGTCGATCGCACCGGGCACGTCGCCCCGTTTTTTGACCAGCGCGGAAGCTACCAAGTGCCGCGTTTTTCACCGGATGGGACCCGGTTAAGCGTGACTGATATTTCACAAGCCGGATCCGTGGACATCTGGATATATGATGTCGAACGCGGCACTCGTACCCGGTTTACCAAGCAAGGGACAGTTAATAATTATTCTGCCTGGACGCCGGATGGAGAGCGGATCACGTTTACGTCAGCGCGTTTTCCTGCCGGCCTGTATTGGAAGTCAGCGGACGGTAACGGCGAGGCCGAGCAACTCCTGCCCAGAAAACAGCACATTCGGATTCCCGGCACCTGGTCGCTGGATGGCAAAAAGCTGGCGTTCACCGAGCACAACCTTGCCGCGAACAGTGACATCTGGCTGTTTTCCCTGGATGATGGTGCGTCTGTACCGCTGCTGGTCACCTCGGGCAACGAGGCGTCCCCGAGGTTTTCTCCCAACGGACGCTATATAGCCTACTCCTCCGATGCCACAGGGGATGACGAGGTCTATGTGCGTTCGTATCCTGAGTCTGACACGATGCTGCAGATCTCGACCTCAGGGGGCCGCGAGCCGGTCTGGGCAGCGGATGGCCGGACGCTGTTCTACCGGCAAGGGGATGCCATGATGGCTGTTGCGATCGAGACAGAGACCCGTCTCACCGCCGGCAGACCGGAGCAGCTTTTTGAAGGAAACTACCTGAGCAACCTGAACTTCGGTGCTTCCAACTACGACGTATCCCCGGACGGGCGCTTCCTGATGATACAGCCGATCGAGGTGTCGACGCCGACGCAGTTACACGTCGTGGTGAATTGGTTAACGGAGTTGGAGGCGCTTGTTCCTAGTGACAAATGATCTGAGCATCAGGGATGCGCTTGACCACGTATCTGGTCTACGAGATCACGCTCCCGAAGCGGAATAGAAAGTCGTGTAGAGTCGATATGGACAATGATGGTGATCTTGATTTATTTGTAACTCGTCCTAATCGGTTTGCTCCAGAGCCTACCTCATCAATCCAGAGGGTTTTAATGAAATACGTACTGACGGTTCTCGCCTTTTCGTTATGGGTCGCGCCCCTCGTCCTGGCACAGGGCACGATAAACCCGACGTGGGAGATTGTACGTACCAGTACCGTCAACAACGGCTCTGCCGAAGCATGGGGCATCGACGTCAAGGCCGACGGCACGATCTACTGGGCGACCAATCAGACCCGGCCGTTTCGGTTTCTCGACGTGATGTTTTATAAACTCGATGCCGACGGAAACGAAATTTGGTCTGCTCCAACGATCTATAGCGACCTGTTTGCAGAGCAGATCTACAAAGTCACCCTGGCCGAACCGGTGGTGTACCTCGGGGGGCGAACCTGTACTAATGCCAACCCGTTCGACCTCCAATGCGACATGCTGATCCTGGCCGTAGACGCGGAATCCGGCGATACCCTCTGGAGCACCCTCTGGGGTCAGGGCATCGGCTATGAGGAGGCCGACGGGCTCGTCGTAGAACCCGATGGGATCTACATAACGGGGTGGACCGACAGCGGTGCAACCAACCTGGACGTCGCCCTGCTCAAGCTGGACCTGCAAGGAGAGCTTCTCTGGAGCAATCCCTGGGGCACCGACCTGACCGAACATCAAGACGGGCATAGTGTCGTCGATTCGTCGTTTATCTATATCGCCGGGGTCTACCGGGGCGGCCTCAATCTTTTCTTCTTTGCCCAGGGGTTCGACGGGGAGGCGTTGGTGGCTAAATTCTCGAAAGCCGACGGCAGCTACGTGGATCACATCAGCTTTGGCGTGGATGATCCGTGGGTCGACCTCGAAAATGCCCTGGGTATGGCCTCCGATGGTGAATTTCTCTACGTGGTCGGCATCACGACGGTGGCCGAGGGAAACAACGACATCTTTCTGCACAAGTACGACAAGGCCCTCAACCGGATCTGGGCTACGACCTGGAGCACCGAGGCTACCGAGTCGGCCCGGGCCATTGCCCTCGGAGACGACGGAACCATCTACGTCGGCGGCAACACCGATGGCGCAGGTGAGGGCGGCCTCGATGTGGCCCTCCTGGCGTTCACCAACGACGGCGATTTCATCAATGCGCAAACGTGGGGTGGGACCGACGGCGATCACGCCCTGGACATCCTGGTACGCGACGGCTTCATCTACCTGACCGGAAAATTCAACTGCATCGAGATCAGCCCGCTGAACGAAGTGTGCGATGCGTATTTGCTAAAAGTGGATCCGGCAACCGTCGTCAGCACCGAAGCGGAGACGCCGATTCCTGCCCCGGTCTCTGTGCAGCAGAATTATCCCAATCCTTTTTCTTCGGCAACTACGTTCACCTTTTCGCTGCCCCGGCCCGGCTATGCGACGCTAAAAATCTATAATCTTCTCGGGCAAGAAGTAGCTACCGCCGTGGCGGAAGACCTTCCGGCGGGTATGCATTCGCGGGTGTGGGAGGCACAGGGGATACCCAACGGCGTCTACTTCTACCGATTCACTGCCGGGGCCTCCACGATCACAAAGAAAATGTTGCTGGTGCGATAATGTTAGATGGCCCATCCGGTGATCCGGGCATCATCTTTGAAGATCATGGTTGATCCACCAGAAAAGATGAAATCGGGTCGGTTGCACCCTGTAATCTCCTCCAACCGGTAAAAAAAACATCCCGGTAGCCATTACAAAAGGTAACGATGATGACCCCCCACGAACCTACGCTACGCGAGATCATCGGCGCGTGGAAGTGCGAAGGCTTACCCATCCACAGCCCCGGCTTCTACGACCACCCACGCTACGTCCGGGCTGAGCAGGCGAAACCGGGTTATATCACCACCTATGCCCGATACGTCCGTGATAAGTTTTACAATACCCCGTACCTGGACAGGAGCGAAGCCGTCGTACGGGCCGCCGCGTCGGTGGTCAGCGACGAAATCAGGGAAGACGGACGGTCGAACCTGTGCGTGGCCGCCTGCAAGGTGCTGGCGAAGATGCTGGAGCGAGAAGGCGTCTGGAACTACATCGTCGTCGGTGGCTGTTCCGTCTCCTTCCACATCGGCCCCCGGCAACTCACGCGCTCCTTTTTCCCCTTCGATGTGCGTCCGGTGGACGCGGCGCACGCCTGGGTGGTCGCACCGCCCTTCCGCATTATCGATCTGACCCTCCGGCAGCAGCGCTATCCGGGTCCTGCCCATGCCTATGTTCCGGAACAGGTCCTGGCCAGACGTACAAGCACCGACACGGTCGATGCGCACGAAGTCTGTGCGCCCGCCCTCTTGCGAGGCTTACGCCTGAACGGCCTGGAAGACGACGACATTCTGGACCGCCTCCTGGCTCCCTTCAAGCACTGCATCTCGGTGTTTCCTCCCGAAGTCGTTCACGCCGATTCGGCGGCCGTCAAGTATGTACCGATTCGGATTATTACACCGGAGGGTGACCTGGATCGGCTTCGTCGCTTAAGGATCAACGGCAAAACCCCCGAACGCCTCTACCAGCGTCTGCGGGCCAGGCTCGGCGATTGATCGTTTTCCTGTCATCGAAAGGCGGGCTCATTTCGCCAGAACCATGCGTCTCGATTCCGAGGTGACCGTTCCTTGCGCGGCTAACGGGGTTGTGTCCAGCCTGTAGACGTAGGTGCCGCTCGCGAGGTTCTGGGCGGTAAACAGGGTCACGTGACGTCCCGCCGTTTTATGCTCATTTGAAAGCAACACGGCCACTTTACGCCCCATGAGGTCATAGACCGACAGGGTCACGCGGCTCGGCTGGGTGACCCTGAAGGGGATGGTCGTCGTCGGATTGAACGGATTCGGGTAGTTCTGGGCCAGGGCAAAGTGGTTGGGTTGCTCTGTGGGGTTTTCCTCGATAGCAGTGGGAGGGGCGGGCACCCCGATGAAGATCCCCCGGCCATGGGTTGCCAGCGCGATGCGGCCGTCGGAAGGCCGTGAGGTAACGAACTCGACTACGGTGTTTCCTAATTCAGCGGCGGCTTCTTGCACCCACTGTGTATTCGAACCGTTCAGGATGGTCGTGGAGAAGGCCCCGATGCTGGTTCCGACGAGGTACGTCGTCTCGCCGCCGAAGGGCAGGATCGTCGCGGAGCGCAGAGAGGGGCCTGGAGTCCCGAACGTGCCTTCGAGAGTACCTTCGACGGCGGTGTAGGTACGGCCCCCGTTGGTGGAATGATACAGGCCGACGATGTTATAGTTGGAGAGGACGACCAGGATTTCGTCGGCATTCGCCGGGTTCACGGCGATAGCGTGGACGTACGACCCGGAGGGTGTTCCTGGGATGGAAACCTCGACTTCGCCGTCGGTAGCTGTGTCGGAGCGGTCGAACCGGAAGATTTTGGGTGGCTGGTTGTCGCTGCTGGCTCCGTAATAGAGCACATGCGCCGGTGTGGTCGAAACGGCGAGCGTTGTGATCCCAAAATCGGCAGGCACCGTGAGGTTGTCGAGCTGCTCCCATCCCGGATCGCCGAGGTCGAAGTCGAGATCGGAGCGCCAGAGCCTGGGGCCTGCCGGGTAGTAGATCACGTTTTCGTTATTCGGATCGACGGCGAGCGGGTTGATGAAAAGCTGGTTGGAGTCGGGTGGCGTGATTTCACCGGACTCGTCAAATCCGGCGGGATCGTTGTTCTGGTTGTAGGGCGTGATGAGCAAGAATCCGTTCTGGACGGATCCAATCGCAAACGATGAACCCAGGTAGGCGTACGCGCCGTCGCCCGTGGTGATGTCGCGGGAGGGAGTAGCCGTGGTGCCGTTGAAACGGAAGAAGGGGCTGCCGTTGTCCTGGGTACCTCCATAGATGCGATTGTCGCCGCTTGCGGCGGCCAGGGATACCATGTAGTACTGCGTCACGTTATACCCGTTGTTCAAGCTGAGCCAGGGCAGTTCTGCCGCGTTGGAACGGACGTCGGGTACGACGCTGATGCCGCCGTCGTGGCCGCTGTAGAGCCGGTTCGGGTTCGCCGGATCGAACGCGAGCACATGCTGATCCGGGTGCTGGTTCCGGTAGGATTCATTGTCGTTCGAGGTGGCATATCCGCCGATCCAGTGTTCCGTCAGTTGGGTGGCCGGGGTCGCAAACCCGTTCCGGGATCGAAAGAGGCTGGTGCCGCCGAGGAGCACGAAGTTTTCGTCGTCCGGCTTTACCGCGATCACCATGTTGTAGCTGAACTGGGTATCGATGACGCCGTTGTCGGAGATGAGGGTGCCGTCGTCTTCGAGGTTGGCGGCAAAAGAAGGCAGGTTGGCGCTGCGATCTTCCGCCGCCCCGGTCGATACGGACACTTTGTGCAACGTGATCTCTTCCCGCTCCACCTCGTGCGCCCCCTGCTGTTCGATGCGTTGCTGTCCGGTCCACGTCATGACGTAGGCCGCGTTGGGATTCGAAGGGGCAATGGCGAGCACGCTCCGGTCGGCAGGCGACGGGATGTTGGTGATCTTTTGCCACGTTGCGCCGTCGGTGGTCGAGCGATAGAGGCCCGGCTGGTCCGATATGAACCCGTCGGAGAGGGCGACGAGGAAGGTGCCGTCGGAAGCTACGTCCACGTCGCTCCACCGGGGCTGAGCCGAGAGGCCGAGGACGGACGTTATCGACGTGCCGCCGTTGGTGGAACGATAGACGCCCAGCCCGTTCGTAGCAATGATCAACGTGCCGGTGGTGGGGCTTACGGCCAGGTTTACCACGTAATCCAACGGTGCATCCCAGACGGTAGGGTTCCCGGTGTCGGTAATGACCGCTTGCCACGAGTCGCCGTTATCCGTCGATTTATAAAGCCCCGATCCGTAAAAAGGAGCCCGCGCACTTCGATCCCCCGCCGAGTTTCCCCTGATTTCCCCGGTGACGGCGTACCACGTCCGGGTTTGACCGGGACGCGGATCCTGCGCAAGCGCCGTGATGCCCAGGTGCTGCGCACTCGTCAGGCTCCACGTAGCCCCTCGGTTCGTCGATTTCCAGATCCCTCCCGAAGCGCCCCCGGCGATGAGGATGCTGGAGTTGGCGACATCGACGGCGAGTGCCCGCGTGCGCCCGCCCACGTCGGTTGGCCCGGCTTCCTTCCAGGTGACGGCCCGGGCCGACTGTTTTCCAAGGCTGTTCTTCGTCGGTAACGAAGCGGCGAAGGCCAGTTCGCGCTGCCGGATGTTGACCGGGAGGGCGTTGGTTGCGGGGTCGCGCAGCATCCGAAAGAAGTAATCCGCCCGCGCCTTTTTCTTCGCGACAGATGCTTCCGGTGAAGAGGACGAGAAAATGCTGTTGTGGCTGGTGGAGGAAGGAGTTCCGGCAGGGTTCCACAGGTAGACCAAGAGGGCGAGGAGGCCCACTCCGAGGCACAGGCGAGCGAAGAAGGAGGGCTTTTGCATGGGGTCTTGAGGTAGAGTGGGGGCAGGGAAACTATTGAAGCGTGAAATCAACCGTTTAATGAAACTGGATGGCTCGCCAGGGGGGACGGGAACCACCGGCAGGCCCTTGCTCATAGGCGAGGGTCACCTCCACCGTTTGTCCGGGCTGAAGCTGTGCGGAGGCGTTGGCGCCGTCCGGGTCTTCGCCAAAAAGCGTTTTAGGAACGAGCACTTCAATGGTGGTACCGAGCGCCAGAGACGGCGTCGCCGCGCCGTACTGATGGATGGTACGGATCTCTAGTCGGCCTACGAAAGCATCCTTTTGCTCTTCATACCTTCGGACCAGGGCGGACACCCTCACGCTGCCGGGGGCCACGGCGGGAGCCGGGAGCGACCGGATCGAATCCGTTAGCGTGTCCCCTTCATCGATGGGTGCTGCTTGAGGGGCGTCGCTGCTTTGCGTCCCGGAGGCGCATCCCAGGAGGCACACACTCAGGATCAGAACACATTGCACCAAAGAGATCTTTATCATGTTGATGAGAGCGATTCGTTTGGGGGCTGGAGGCAGACTCCTGCTGATTGTACAGGGTACGTCGGATGATCAGCCGAGCAAAAGCATACGCCCTGCAAAGTAGACGGGGTACCTCTCATTCGCAACACGCAGGACTTTTGTCGCACCGGGCGAAGGGGGATCCGAGGAAAAAAATCCTGGCAAACTCGTTGACGATCAGCTTGCATTTTCGGGTTGCTTCCATGTACTCTTGTTGCATCGGAGGGGTACGTGCCGGTTCACCGTCATTTGTCCAGAGAAGATGCGTACAAGTTCAAAAGTGCTGGTATTTGTGTTTTTCGTTGTGGCTGCCGGATTGATCTATGTCGTCAATAAGGCCGATGAGGATGAAATCAGTGCGGCGGTCGAAGCCCGCCTGGAAGAAGCCGTCGCGGAGCAGGAACGGGCTCTGGCCGATACGCTGGCCGCGCGAGAACAGGCCGTCCAGGCACGTCTTGCGGCCCTCGACTCGGCCATTGCGCGGGTGTCGGAACCGGCGTACTTCCGCCTATCCGCCGACGTGATCGCGCGCGTGCTGGAACGCATGGGCATGGACTATGAGCGGGGCGTGGACAATCAGGGGGATCCGAAGTTCACGTTTCGCCTGGCAACCTATCGCGTCACGATGTATTTCTACGGATGCGAAGAGGAAGGGTGTACCAGTCTTCAACTCTTTGCCAGCTTCACCCTGAACGATCCTCCGACGACCGACCTGATGAACGAATGGAACAAGAGCAAACGGTACGGCACGGCCTATATCAACGATAGCGGGAATGCCTGCCTGGATAACGACCTCATCATCAAGGGAGGGATCACGCTCGGTGCGGTGGAAGCGTTCATCGTCAACTTCCGCAATCGCCTGAACGAGTATACCCGGCACATCGGGTTTTGAGGGTCGCTGTGCCGTAGTCCGTCACCCCGTCGGCTTGCGAAAGATGCGCTCTCGGATGGGGGTGGACAGCACGATGGAAGAGACCGGCTCGCCGAAGCGTAAGAGTTCGTTCAAGAAGGACTCCATGTGGGCGATGGACGTGAGGGCCACCTTCATGACGAGGGAACTGGTGCCGGTGGTGCGATGGCATTCGAGCACTTCCGGGAGGGTGCGCAGCCGCGCAATCACTTCAGTGAACTGATCGCGGTTTACCTGGAGGTGGACGATAGTGAGGATGGGAAGCCCAATGTGCTCGGGCGCGACCACGGCCCGGTACCCGGCAATGATGCCCTGTTCTTCCATCTTCTGAACGCGTTCGGCCACCGCCGGCGAAGAGAGACCGACATGCCGGCCAATCTCCGAGTAGCTCAGCCGGGCATTATCCTGAAGCGCCTCCAGGATCTTCCAGCCCAGGTCGTCGAGCAATCGTTTAGGATCTGAAGGCATGAGGCGTTGCCTGCTTTCAATTTCAAAGTCCATACGAAGATATTCCTTGAATTGGCCATTTACAAAGAGGGGGAATTCGCTTTTTTTGTAGGGACATTCCTTGATGAAGGAAGGGGAACCGGGGACTGTTCCGCAGGATGAAACGTCCGGTATGCCAGTCCTTTTCAGATACTGTGTGTAGGTTTGATCGCCAAGCTACTGAGACCATGGAGACCATCGCACCGACTATTCAGGCACCCACCGGGACCACGCTGCATTGCCGGGGCTGGCATCAGGAAGCCGCCATGCGCATGCTGATGAACAACCTTGATCCCAACGTGGCCGAGAAGCCCGCCGAACTGATCGTGTATGGAGGAGGCGGCAAGGCGGCGCGCAACTGGGCCTGCTATCACAAAATTGTCGAGACGCTCCGACGATTGAAAAACGACGAGACCCTGCTGGTGCAAAGCGGGAAACCTGTCGGCGTTTTTCGCACCACGGAGTGGGCTCCCCGCGTGCTGATCGCCAACGCCCACCTGGTGCCGAAGTGGGGCACCTGGGATGAGTTTCGCCGCCTCGACGCGCTGGGGCTGACCATGTACGGCCAGATGACCGCGGGGTCGTGGATCTACATCGGCACACAGGGCATCTTGCAGGGGACCTACGAAACGTTCGCCGAGTGCGCACGGCAGCATTTCGGCAACACGCTCGAAGGCCGCCTCGTCGTCACGGCGGGGCTCGGCGGGATGGGGGGGGCACAACCGTTGGCCGCCACCATGAACGGAGCTGCCTGCCTCGGCGTCGAAGTGGATCCCTGGCGAGCACAGCGGCGCGTCGAGACCGGCTACTGCGACCGCATGTGCACCGACCTCGACGAAGCGCTCGACCTTGTGCTGGGAGCAAAGGCACGGAAGGAGGCCCTCTCGGTCGGCCTCGTCGGCAACATTGCCGAGGTGCTGCCCGAACTGGTCCGCCGCGACCTGGTGCCCGACGTGCTGACGGACCAGACCTCGGCCCACGACTTGCGCTTCGGCTACATTCCCGCCGGGTATTCACTCGAACAGGCCGACGTCCTTCGTGAACGCGACCCGGCTGCCTACGACGAGGCCGTCCTCGATTCGATGCAGATGCACGTCCGCGCCATGCTCGATTTGCAACAGAAGGGGGCCGTCACGTTCGATTACGGCAACAACCTGCGCGGCCAGGTCGCCGACCTGCGCGGCATGGCCGAGGCGTTCGATTTTCCCGGCTTCGTGCCGGCGTTCATCCGTCCGCTGTTCTGTCGGGGATCCGGGCCGTTTCGGTGGGCGGCCCTCTCGGGAAATCCCAGGGATATTGCCGTCACCGACGACGCGATCCTGGAGACGTTTCCCGAGAATGAGGCGCTGACCCGCTGGATCCGAAAGGCGCGAGAGAAGGTGCATTTCCAGGGCCTCCCGGCGCGTATCTGCTGGCTCGAATACGGAGAGCGCGCCGAGATGGGGCTCAAGTTTAACTGGCTCGTCAAGACGGGGAAGGTGGAAGCGCCGCTCGTCATCGGGCGCGATCACCTGGATAGCGGTTCCGTCGCGTCGCCCAACCGTGAGACGGAAGGGATGAAGGACGGCTCGGATGCCATTGCCGACTGGCCGCTCCTGAACGCCCTGCTCAATACGGCCTGCGGCGCGTCGTGGGTGAGCCTGCACCACGGCGGCGGGGTCGGCATCGGGTATTCGATCCACGCAGGGATGGTGTGTGTAGCCGACGGCACCGACCTGGCCGATCAGCGCCTCGAACGCGTCCTTACTGCGGACCCCGGCACCGGCGTCATGCGCCACGCCGACGCCGGGTACGACCTGGCTGTCGAAACGGCCCAGAAGCGCGGCGTAGACCTGCCGATGATCAACGGGTAGTGATGCAGGAACGGCCTATGGAGAGGATCACGCATTCCGCTACATCGCCTTCCCCGGTGCACCTCGACACCCTGTACGATGATGTAGCGCGAAGCATGGAGACGCTGCGCCGGGATCCGTCGAACGTGCGGCGCTCGCGCTCGGTCGTCGAGAAGGCATTGCACGACGGCGCGGCATATTACGGCATCAACACCGGCTTCGGCGTGCTGGCCCGGCAACGCATCCCGGACGACCACCTCGAAACGCTCCAGCGCAACCTGGTGCTGAGCCACGCCGTCGGGGTGGGCGAACCGGTGCCCAAAGAAATCAGCCGGCTGATCCTGCAACTCAAGATTCACGCACTCGGACAGGGCTATTCGGGGGTATCCGTCGAGACCTTCGAGCGGTTGCTGCGCTTCGAAGCGCTTGACCTCGTACCGGTCATCCCGAGCCGGGGGAGCGTGGGGGCGTCGGGTGACCTGGCCCCACTGGCGCACATGGCGCTGCCGCTGCTGGGGCACGGCTCTTTCTGGAACGCCGAGGGCACCGCTTCCCGTCCGGCAGCCGACGTGCTGGCCGAGCACGGCCTGGATCCCGTCATCCTCCAGGCGAAGGACGGCCTTTCGCTCATCAACGGGACGCAACTCATGTGCGCCTACGGAGCCTTCGTGCTGGAACGCGCACTGCATCTGGTCTTCGCCGCCGACGTGCTGGCGGCCATGAGCCTCGAAGCGCTGCAAGGCAGCATCAAGCCCTACGATCCACGCATCCAGGCGATTCGCCCGCATCGAGGGCAGGCGCAGGTGGCCCGGAACGTTCGTGCGCTCCTCATGGATAGCGAGATCCTGGAGTCGCATCGGAACTGCGGCAAGGTGCAGGATCCGTACTGCCTGCGCTGTGTGCCGCAGGTGCATGGTGCCAGCCGCGATGCACTCGCCCACGCGAGCGCTGTCGTCGAGACGGAGATCAACAGCGTCACCGATAATCCGCTCGTGTTCGAGAACGGCGACATTCTCAGCGGGGGCAATTTTCACGGACAGCCGCTGGCCCTGGTCCTCGATTACGCCGCTATCGCCCTGGCCGAACTGGCCAGTATTTCTGAGCGTCGTACCTATCTGCTGCTGGAAGGGCACGACGGACTCCCGAAGCTGCTCATGAAGGAGACGGGCATCAACTCCGGATTCATGATCCCGCAGTACACTTCGGCGTCACTCGTTTCGGAAAACAAGGTGCTCTGCCATCCCGCCTCCGTCGATTCGATCCCGACAAGCCTGGGGCAGGAAGATCACGTGAGCATGGGCAGCATCGGCGCGGTCAAGTTGCTGAACGTGCTGCACAACGTGGAGCATGTACTGGCCATCGAGTTGTTCACGGCAGCCCAGGCGCTCGATTATCGCCTGCCGCTGAAGCCGGGGCGCGGCGTCGAGATCGCGCATCGGTACGTCCGCTCCATCATCCCTCATCATGAAACCGATTCGCTGTTCAACGAAGAAATTGCGCGGTGTTTACATATTTTGCGTAGCCCGGCTTTCGAAGATCACATTGCCGGAGAACTGGGGGCCATGTCCTGATTCATCACCTGCCCATGCCTGTTCTGGAAAACATAGGAACGCTTGCCGTGTGCCGCGACGAAGGGGGGCAGGCAGCCCTGCATGAGATCCCCAGGGCCGCGCTCGTCTGGGAAGGCGAGACGATTCGCTGGGTCGGAGCCGAGGTCGATCTGCCTGACGCATTGCGTTCCACAGAACGCTTCGATGCCGGTGGGGCGCTGGTTGTCCCCGGCCTGGTAGATTGTCACACGCATCTCGCCTTCGGCGGTTGGCGGGCCGATGAATTCGAGCAGCGCATCAGGGGGACGAGTTACCTCGACATCGCCCGGAAGGGAGGAGGCATCGCAGGCACGATGCGGCACACACGCGCTGCGTCCGAAGACGACCTGCTGGTGCGCGCAAAGGGGTTCTTAGGTGAGATGGCCCGGCTCGGCGTGACGACCGTAGAGTGCAAAAGCGGCTACGGGTTGAGCGTCGAGGACGAGTTGAAGACGTTGCGCGTGTACCGGCGGTTGCGCGAAGAACAGCCGCTCGGCATCGTCTCGACGTTTCTGGGGGCGCACGTGGTGCCGCCCGAGTTCAAGGACGACCGCGCCGCGTACATCCGGTTGCTGTGCGACGACCTGATGCCCCGTATTGCCGATGAAAACCTGGCCGCGTTTTGCGATGTATTCGTCGAGGATACGGCCTTTTCCCTCGAAGAATCCCGCACCATCTTTGAGGCGGGTATCCGCCACGGCCTCCGACCCAAGCTCCACGCCGACCAGCTATCCGACGGGGGCGGGGCGCGGCTGGCCGCGGACGTCGGGGCGATCTCGGCCGATCATCTGGAGTGTGCATCGGAGGCGGGTATCCGGGCGATGGCCGAAGCCGGGGTGGTGGCCGTGAGCCTGCCCCTCGCTACCCTCTATCTCAATCAGCGACCGATGCCTGCGTGTGCCTTCATCGAGGCCGGGGTGCCCGTTGCCGTGGCGACGGACTTCAATCCCGGCAGCGCGCCCAGCTATCACCTGCCGCTGGCGATGACGCTGGCCTGCACGATGCAGCGCATGACGCCCGCCGAAGCCCTTAAAGGCGCGACCCTCTACGCAGCCAAAGCCATCGCCTGCGACGACCGGATCGGTTCGCTGGAGCCCGGCAAACAGGCCGATTTTGTGCTTGTCGATGCGCCGAGTGTCAACCACTGGCTCTACCACTTCCGACCCAATGCCGTCAGGGAGGTCTTTGTCCGGGGAGAAAGGGTGAGCGGGAGTTTGGGGAAAGAGGGGAGTGCGTGATGGTGTGTTTCCTCCTGGTAGAAACGACGAATCGAGGGGACAACGAAACGGGGAGGGGCTTCCTCGGACATCATTGGTGCGGGGGATTCCAATGAGCAGAAAGGAGGGGTTGCACCTTGTCCGTGGGTGTGTTTATTTCGGCCACGACGAAGCGATGATTCGAAGGATATACCTTGAGATCCAACCGCATGACCGTACGAATCTTCACCACGGGCGGGACCATCGACAAAGTGTACTTCGATGCCAGGAGTGACTTCGAGGTGGGCGAGCCGCAAATCCTCGATATTTTGAAAGCAGCGGGGGTCACCGCCGCGTACGAGGTAGAGATGCTGTTGCAAAAGGACAGCCTCGACCTGACCGACGACGACCGGACCCTCATTGCCGACCGCGTGCGTTCGACGCCCTGCCGCCGGGTGCTCATCACGCACGGCACCGACACGATGGTGCAAACCGCCACGGCGTTGAAAGACATACCCGGTAAAACCATCGTGCTCGTCGGGTCGCTCACACCGGCGCGGTTCAAGATGACCGATGCCGAATTCAACATCGGATTTGCCTTTGCCGCCGTACAGGCGTTGCCCGAGGGCGTCTACATCGCCATGAACGGCCGGATCTTCGACCCCGAAAGGGTACGAAAAAACAGGGCGATGAACGTGTTTGAGGACGTCTGAACGGTCGGGGTGTCGCGCTTTCTCAGGCTGCGGGCGTGGATCCAATCGCCGGGCTAGCCGGCCTCCGCCTGAGCGGATTCATTCAGGGTGAAGCAAAAAGTAGCTCCGTGCCCCGGTCCTTCCGACTCTACCCAGATACGCCCGTGGTGCAGTTCGATGATCCGCTTGGCCACGGCCAGCCCGATTCCAGTGCCTTCAACGTCCTGGTCCAGTCGTGTGAAGAGGTCGAAGATCTGCTCGTGGTATCGGGGGGCGATGCCCATCCCATTGTCCCGCACATAGAATTCCGTCTTCGTTCCTTTCCGGCAGGCCCCTATTTCGATCCGGGGATCCGAACCCCGGCTCGAAAACTTGACGGCATTCTCGATGAGATTCTGGAGCACCTCAGTGAGGCGTTGACGGTCGCCGAATACCATCGGAAGATCGGGCTTTACTTCGACCTGTACGTTGTGTTGGCGAAGCGGTCCTTCCACCGCCGTCAGCGCGGCCTGGACGATGGCTTCGAAGGGGACTGTTTCCGGCGGGTTCACTACCCGGCCAATCCGCGAAAGCTCCAGCAGGTCGTTCAGAAGCTCGTACATCCGTTCTGAGGCCCGGCGAACCTCTGTGATCCCACGTATCATCCCCTCAGTGTTGCCGGACAGGGCATCTTGCTCCACGAGCCCGATAAACCCATTGATGGTGATGAGCGGGCTCTTCAGGTCGTGCGAGACGGTGTAGGTGAACCGTTCAAGCTCCGCATTTTTGGATTCTAACTCGTCGATGAGTTCGCGGAGGCGGGTGTTCGATTGCGCCAGCGATTTTTCGTGCATGACGGCGAGGGCCATGCTTCTGTTCAAATACCTGGTGATGATCCAGATCATGGCGGCGCACACAAAGAGCACCAGAATAATAATAGCGACGTCTTCGAGGGATGCTTCCGGAGCGACCGTCACCTCGCCGGCGCGTTGCATTTCGACATACGCCACCAGGGCGACCGAGAGCGAACACAGGGACGCAAACAGCCAGGCCCGGTTTGGCCCCATGAGCATCCCGGCAAAAATGATGATGAGCGGATAGCCGATGATGGCGATGTCGTGGATGCCGTTTCCCTGGATGAGGAGGAAGGTGAGCAGCGCAAGAAACAGCGTCGGAAGTACGATCTGAGGAATGGTGAGATGCCCTTTGCGTATCAACCACAAACAAATCAGTGACGTGGGAATCAGGGAGGATATGGCGAGGGCAGGCAGCCAGAGTTCGTCCCAAAGCTGAATGAGGACAACGATGAAGGAGGCGACAAGCGTGATATAGAAAATAGTGCTGATGAGGCGAGTGTTACGCCGGGCCTCATCTTCAGCATCGCCGTTTGATATGGACGGATCCGGAATAAGAGTCATAGAAACACATTCGGATACATCTGCGAGCCCTGCTTGTACCATCGTCTGGCAGGGACGGATAGCCGGCTATAATGAGTATGTTTCGTTAGGGCAGGCAGATACATAAGGCATAGCCCGGGTCGCGCTCATCATTCACGATAAAGTCTTATTTCCATCCTGCAACCGGACGCACAGGCAGAGCCGGGAACTCATAAAACATCTACTAAAGCGCCAGATATAGTCTCGGCGCACCGGCTAAGAAATCGAACGCAAAGGCAAAAAAGGACAGGCTCGTTGCACGTTCTCGCGTAATTAAGGAAAAAGAAAATCAAGCCTCAACATCTCGGGCGATTTGGAGCCATAGAAAAGATCATCCCTGCGAGGGTTCTTCCACGGGAGGCTCTTGCCCGGAGCCGCGTGCCCAGCGTACCAGAGAACCGATGGCGAAAAGCAGGCCCAGCATGGCCACGATGGAAGAACCGGCCGGAAAGTCGAATTGCACGGAGAAATAGATCCCGAGAAAACTGCCCACGACGCTCAGCCCCATCGCAATCAGGATGATGCCGCCCGTGCCGCGTTTCATCAACATGGCCGCCACCGGGGGGACGACGAGAAACGAGAAGACGGGGATGACGCCGCCGGCCCGCACCGCCAGCACGATGGCGAGGCCGATGGACAGGTAGAACAGAAAGTTCCAGAGATTAAACACGCCGAGGTCGTCCACTTCGTGTTGTTTGAACTTCTCCGTGATCGCGAAGAATTGCTTGCGAAAGAGGACATGCACCAGCCCGATGACGCCGAAGACGACGGCCATCCAGAGGATCTGGTTATCGGTGACGGTGAAGAGGCTGCCGAACAGCACCTCGGAAATATCCGCGTCGCCGTGCGCGGCCTTGGAGATCAAGAGCACGGTGACAGCGGAGGAGACGGCATAAATGATGCCGATGATCGCTTCCTGCTTCAGGCGCTTGTCGGTCACCTTGATGAAGGAGAGTAGGAACGCTCCGACCAGGGTAAACAGCACCGAGATGACGGTCGGATCCCGTTCGACGTAAGCGGCGAAGGCCACGCCCAGCATCGAGATTTGTCCGAGCGCTAGATCGACGAAGACAATGCCGCGCCCCACCACGTGAACGCCCAGGTACGATAACAACAGCCCCATGACCACACTCACGATCAGGGCGCTACGAACAAATTCTAGAGCGAACAGATCGGTCATAAAACAGGACGAAACATTAGTGCGAGGCCATTTGAAGGGCTTTCACGATCTGATCCACGTTATAGTCGAACAGGTCGAAGTAGGTGTCGATACCAGAGAAAGCCCCTACGGACGACGCCAGCGTGACCACGGTGCCGTCTACCTTGCGGGTCACCAGTTCCGCGGCGTCGGCCTTAAAGTACGGCGAAATGATGATAATCTTGATGTTCTCCCGCTGCATGATGCCGATGACCTTTGCCAGTTGAGACGGCGTAGGGGGGATACCCGGTTTTGGTTCGAGGAAGTCGACGATGGTTAACCCGAACGCCTCTTCGAAATAGGGCCATTGATTGTGGTAGGCGATGATTTCGGTGCCCTGGAACGGCTGCATCTTGGCCTGCCATTCCGCCCGTTTTTCGTCGAGCGTTTCATTGAACCGTTTGAGATTTTCGGCAAAATAGGGCTGGCTCTCGGGTTGGAGGCGGGCCAGCGCGTCGTAGATCGTTTGCGCCATGATGCGTCCTCGGGCCGGGTCGAGCCAGTAATGCGGGTTGCCGTAGATGTGGATGTCGCCCTGTTCCCGGCTTACACTCGTGGGCACTTGCAGCAATGGTACGTTCGCCGACGCATCGACGTAGCCGGGAGCACCCTGGATGATCTTGCTGTTGCGGGCGCTGTTGAGCAGCGGCGGTACCCAGCCGAGTTCCAGGTCCAGCCCGATGGTCACGAACATATCGGCCCGCGAGAGCTTCAGGATATAGCTGGGCTTGGGATCGACGAAGTGGGGATTCTGGAAACCCTTGGCGATGGAAAACACATCGACCCGGTCCCCGCCGACCCATTCGGTCAGGCTCTGGAGGTCCGGCAGTGTAGTGACCACGTTGAGTTTTTTCTGGGCCTGCGCGGGTGCTGCCAGGAGCAACACGAGCGCGAACCACACGATGCGATAGAACGACGGTCTCATGATGTGCGACCTCAGTTAATATTCATGCGCGCCGTGCGTTCCGATGACGAACACCAGGCGCACCAGGGCTTCGTAAAACCGGTCGAACTCGTTGCCCGAGGTGGTTTTTAGACCCAGTTCCAGTTTTTGAAATTCCGTCAGGTACCAGCCGAGGGTGAAGGACAGCGTGGATTCGTTCCAGGCATCGTTGTCCGGCAGGTCGGCATGGTCGAAGCGGCCGAGCAGAAACCACCGGCGGGAAAGCTGATAGTTCGCCAGCGCATACATGCCCCACGCCGTAATTCGTTCCTCTTCTACCTCTTTACGGCTCACGAAGGCTTCGGCCTGCAAGGTGAACGATCGGTAGGTGTTGAACCGCACCGGTTTCCATTTCAGCGTCAGGTCGGCTCCTCCGATGTACGACGTAAACCCCACGTCGTTAGGCCCGGCCAGGCCGCTGAAGCCGAGTTCCAGCGTGGCGTCGTCCGAGAGGTCCCAGAAGTTTTTCAGGTGCCCGGTGTACAGGAGGCGGTTCGATTCGCTGGCGGCGAAGCTCTCGCTCTCGCCGGGACCGCGAGTGACTTCAAAGGTCAGTTCTTGAAAGAACGACGGATTGGGAACCAGCCAGCTTAGCGATACGCCCTGGTCGTTCAGCCCCTCATCGCCGAAAAAATTGGCGTAGACGGCAGGGGTGTCGATGAAGGGCAGCGCGTGGGGGTGTATACGGTTTATTTTGCCGATGTTGCTACGGAACTTGCCCACCTTGAGTTGAAGCTGGTAGGGCAGCGCCAGGGTGGTCAGGAACGCCTCTTCCAGTTCGAACTCGAATTCTCCGTCGTCATGCCCGATAGCCAGGTAAATGTCGCCCCGAGCAAAGGGGTCGATGGCGGCACGAAAGGCAGCTTCGACTTCGTGCACCTCCACATCGACGTTGCGTTCGCCTTCCGAGAGGTACCACGCCCGCGCATCCCCGATGACGCTGATGTCCGGGTTCGTTGTGGGGCGGGAACGGGAGACGGCCTGTTGGGACGGTGTTGTAGAAGGCGTCAGCGCGGCCATCTCGCGTTCCAATGTCTGGAGGAGCGAGTCGGCAACCGCCGTGGAATCGCGTTCCTGGGCCGTTGCCGGGCCGCTAAGGATCAAGAGGAGCAGGCACCACGAACAACGTCTTAAAAAAAGGTGTGTACCGATTACTGGATTGCGCTTGGCTTTGAATATCATTTGTTCTTGCACAGAGGCCCAAGTCGTCCCAAAAGTACGAGCAATCCCCCAACAACGCAATGCATTCGGGGAAGTTCTAGGATTAATCTATCTGTGTTACGGAGAGTACCACACCGGGGCCGTTTCTTTCGAGGTGCGCGCAGATTATCTTGAGGGCCGTTCTGCTGTCAAAACAATAGCCCTTGCGCATCATGCAGCCACGACACAGGTCCTCGATTCTCTTTGCCGCGTTCATGTCGCTGTTCACGTTGGTGCCGGCGCGGGCCCAGGTCGGTCCCGTCCAACTCGTCGAGCCGCGCTTTGCCTTCTCGCCCGAGGGCACGTACGACGCGTCGATCCCGTCTCCCGCCGATTTTCTAGGGTACGAACTGGGCACCCAGTTCACGTTTTATGCCGACGTCGTTGCCTACCTCAAAGCCCTCGACGCGGCATCCGACCGGGTAACGATGCACGAATACGGGCGCACGCACGAAGGACGCCCGTTGCACTACCTGGTGATCGCCTCGACGGCCAACCAGGGGCGTATCGAGGAGATCCGGCAAGATAACCTGCGCCTGGCCGATCCTCAGGCGCTCAACGACAGCGAGGCCGAAACGCTCATCCGGGATCACCCGGTCATCACGTGGTTGAGTTACAACGTCCACGGCAATGAGCCCTCCTCAACCGAGGCGGCGATGCAGGTGGCCTATCGGTTGGCCGCCGGGCAGGACGACGAGGTAACGTCGTTTCTGGCGCAATCGGTCGTGATCATCGATCCCTGCCTCAACGCCGACGGGCGGGATCGCTACGTCTACTGGTATCGCTCCATGCAGAGCCACCAACTCAGCACCAACGCCGCCGATCTGGAGCACGACGAATCCTGGCCCGGCGGGCGCACGAACCACTACTGGTTCGACTTGAACCGAGACTGGGTCTGGCTGGTGCATGCCGAGTCGCAGGGACGCATTGCGGCCTACCAGCACTGGTTGCCGCAGGTCCACGTCGATTATCACGAGCAGGGGTTCAACTCGAACTACTTCACCATGCCCGGTACCACGCCGCGCAACCTGCTGCTGCCCGAGGGCTACGACGGCTTATCCGACGCCTTCGGGCGGGGTGACGCCGCCGCCTTCGACCGACACCAGATTTCCTACTTCACCCGCGAGGCGTTCGATTTTTTCTATCCGGGATACGGCTCGTCCTACCCCAGCACGATGGGCGCTATCGGGATGCTCCGTGAGCAGGGAGGACACAGCCGGGGCGGGCGCGCCGTCGAAACCGAAGACGGCTACGTGCTGACGTTCCGCCAGCGTATCTTCGACCATTACACCACATCCCTGGCTTCCATCAACACCTCCATCACAAACCGGGAAGCCTTGCTGCGCTACTTCCGGGGAGCCTTCTCGCAACGCACCAACAAGGGAGATGCTGCCGCCTATATCTTCCCCGACGATCCCGTGCGTTCGCCTTATCTCTACGACGTGATGGGCCTGTTAGTGAAGCACGGTGTGCGCGTCGAACAAGCGACGGCAGCCTTCAGCGTCAATGATGCGCGCAGCTACTGGGACGATGCGGCGCATTCGCGCTCCTTTGAGGCAGGGACCTTCCTTGTCTATGCCGACCAGCCGCGTCATCTGTTCGTCAACACGGTGCTCCAGCGCCGGATGGCCATCGAGGATTCCGTGATGTATGACATGGCTACCTGGTCGGCTCCGCTGGCCTATAACCTCGATGCGTACTGGACTCCCGGCAAACCACGTGTGGAAACCACTGCGCTCAGCGAAGCGCCAAGCTATGCAGCCGGGGTAACCAATCCGGAAGCCGGGTATGCCTACGTGATCGATTGGAGCCAGCGGCACGCGCCGAAAGCCCTGGCGAAACTCTGGGAGGCCGGCTATCGCGTACGGGCCGCCCGGAAGGCGTTCGGCGACGGCAGCCGCGACTTCCCCGTCGGCACGCTGGTCGTGTTGATGGGACGCAACCAGGACAAACGCGCCCGGGCCGCCGGGGACATGCAGCGCATCGCCGAGGAGGCCGGTGTCGAAATCATCGGGATGGCTAGCGGGCGCATGGCATCGGGGATCGACCTCGCCTCGCGCGACAGCCGTCCGGTGAGGCCGCCCAAAGCTGCGCTTCTCGTCGATGCCCCGTTCAGTTCGTACACGGCGGGGCAACTCTGGTACCTGTTCGACCGGGAAACCGGGTTCGGCCTGACGCGCCTCCGCGCCGACAGGCTCTCCGGCACCGCCCTGAACGACTATGACGTGTTGATCGTGCCCGGTGGGGGAGGGCTCGCCACCCTGTTCGACAGCACCCAGGTGGAGCGTCTCCAGGCGTGGGTGCGGCAGGGCGGCACGCTCGTAGCCACCGAGAGAAGCGCCCTCTTCCTCACCAAAGATCGCTCCGGCCTGACGAATGTAGAGCTGGCTTCAGAGCAGAAGGACAAGAAAAAGGAAGAGGAGGACGAGGCCCCGGAACCGTCGGCCTACACCACGTACGCCGCCCGAGAAGATTCTTCGGGCCTGACGCGCATTCCCGGCTCGGCTTTTCGCAGTTGGCTCGATCAGACGCACCCGCTGGCTGCCGGATTGCCGGATCGGCTCTACAGCCTGCGGTTCAGCACCGACGCGCTCGAACCGAGCGACCAACTCCAGACCGTCGGGTATTACGACAAGGATGCCTCTACGCTGCTCACGGCAGGGTATGCATCGCAAAAGAACCTCCGGAAACTGGCGGGGAAGGCCTTTGCCGCCGTGCAACCCATGGGGCGCGGCAACGTCGTTTTCCTCGTCGATAACACCCAGTATCGTATGTTCTGGATCGGCCCGGCGCGCCTGATGCAAAACGCCGTGATGCTGGTTCCTGGAATGTGACGGAGAGCAAGCCAATGAAAGGAAAAGCAATGCGCATGGCGGTATGGACCCTGAGCCTGGGCTGCTGGTTGGGAGGGGCGTTCCCCCTGAGAGCGCAGACTCCGTCCGATCCCTTTTTCGAGCGGGCCTCTCCGTTTGCTACGTACCGGGTTTTCAAGGATTCGCTGGAGGCCGTCGCAGCAACGGAAGATCCCGGGAGGCTGGATGCGTTCTGGCGGATTTTGAAAGAGGCGAATCAGATTCCGTTTGTTGTCGGAGATTCCGTGGCGTTCCTCTATCGAGGCCCGGCTACCAGCGTAGCCTGGAACGGAGACTTCAACGGCTGGAGCCAGGATGCGTCCTTTCGGAACGAAGGGGTGCGAGTCGAAGGAACAGACCTGTGGATGCTCGAGCAAACGTTTCCCGCCGATGCACGGCTCGATTACAAGATCGTTGTCAACGGGGACCGCTGGATGTTGGATCCGGCGAATCCATTGCAGCAGTGGAGCGGCTTCGGGCCGAATTCCGAACTCCGCATGCCCGCCTGGGAGTATCCGCTAGAAACGATACCCCGCTCCGACGGACCGCACGGTACCCTCTCCGACGACAAACTGATCAGCAGCACGAACCTGCGCTACGACGTTCGTTACCGGGTCTACACCCCTGCCGGCTACGACGCGCTGTCGAACCTGCCGGTGCTCTATGTAACCGACGGTCACGAGTATGCAGCGGATCACAAGGGGAGCATGAAGATCGTGCTGGACAACCTGATCGCCGACGGTCGGATACAGCCTGTCCTGGTCGTTTTCGTCGATCCCCGAGAGCCGGGCAATCCGTCCAACAACCGTCGCCAGAGCCAGTATGCCGACGACTACGCGCCGTTTGCCGCGTTCCTGGCCGACGAACTCGTCCCCGTTGTGGATGGTGCTTTTAAGACGGAACCCTCGGCGGAGGAACGAGGCATTCTGGGCACGTCGCTGGGCGGCCTGTTTTCCGCCTATCTGGGGGCGGCGCGGCCCGACGTGTTTCGCCGCATCGGCATCCACTCGCCGGCGTTCTTCTACGACACGCGGCAAAACCAGGATCGGATCTACCGGATGTACACGGAGTCGGATCGATTGCCGCTGGATATATTCATGAGCAACGGTACGTACCACGATTTAGCGGAGGGCGCGCATCGGATGAAGGCGGTCTTCGAGGAAAAGGGCTACCCCCTGCATTACATCGAGGTGAACGAAGGGCATTCCTGGGGCAACTGGCGGGCGCTGCTCGATGCCCCGCTCATCGTATTCTGGGGCACAGGTGAGAGTACGGGCGTTGGGGAAGAATAGACAGGGACATAGCGAATAGTTCGAAAATGAATGCTTTCGGTGCCACGCTGACCGTCTCTTCTGCGAAGATGCAACGCATCTGGGCGCTGGCGCGTCTGGTGCGGCCTCTGAACATCGTCATGATTGTGGCGGGTGTAGCGCTGGGCGGATTGCTCTCGGGAGGGCTCGGGGCCTGGCAGGGAGAGGAGGGAGAACGGCTGCTCCTGGCAGTCCTCTCGGCGGCGTGCATCGGGGCGGCGGCCAACAGCTTCAACGATGTCTTCGATCTGGACATCGACCGTGTCAACCGACCCGGACGCCCGCTTCCGGCAGGGCTGGTGTCGGCAGCGGCGGCTAGGCTGATCGCCGTCGTCGCCTCTGTGACCGGCGTGGCCCTTGGGGGAGCCGTATCGATACTGCACGGTGGACTGGCGCTGGGGACCGTAGGGCTTTTGTATATGTACAACGTGCGCCTCAAAAGCACCGTGCTGGTCGGCAACGTCACGGTGGCGTTTGTGATCGGGCTGGCGCTGGTCTATGGCGGGTGGGCGGTCGGAGCGCCCGGACCCGCTCTTGTCGGAGCCGGTTTCGCTTTCTTGACGACCCTGGCTCGGGAGATCATCAAGGATGTCGAAGACGTGGAAGGTGACGCGGCGGCAGGCGCGCGGACGTTGCCCGTAGCATACGGCGTCTCGATGGCGATGCAATGCACGGTTGCGGTGCTTCTGGTCACCCTGTTGCTGACGCCGCTCCCCTTTTTCCTTCTCGGTTACCGAGGCCTGTTTCTAATCCTGATGCTCGGTGTCGATGCCCTGCTTCTGTGGACGCTCTGGTTATTCTGGAGTCCTCAACCGGAACGCCACGCCCGTCGAATCAGCCAGATGCTCAAAGCCGTCATGCTGGCCGGAATGATCGCGTTGGCTTTTGGGGCTGTCGTTCAGATCGGTGAGTGAGAGCATAAAAGGAGAGGAGCGAGGACTTAGATCTACCCGTGGACCCTACATATTATTGACCATCAACGTGGGTTTGTGTCCATTTTTTAAGGCAAACCGCCGGGGTACATCGTATGATGATGTGAACATATTCTTGGGCCGGGCATCAAACTTTTTCAGCGCAACCCCTTACAATTCACTCGTATGAGGAGGATGCTACGAAGCCGTAGCATGGAGTGTTGGTAGGTCGGTGTGTTTTTTGCCGGGCGTAAGATTGTTCTGTCACGACATCACCAGTCTCATTGATCAGCCAGTATTATTGTTCATGGCCACCCAACGGGGATTTGATACCAGGCTCGTCGAACGAGCACAGGCGGGCGATGCGCAGGCCAGGGAGTACCTGCTCTCCAGCCTGGAGCCGGTGCTACGAGCCTTTTTTATAAAACGCATTGGATATAAACCGACGGTCGACGACCTGATTCAGAATACGCTGTTGCGGGTCCATGGCGGGCTTACAGCGCTGAAGGACACCGGTCGGCTCAAGGCCTTTGCCATGAAGGCGGCCCTGTTCGAACTGCACGACCTGTACCGGGGGCGCTATGGTCCCAAAGAGGTCCTGTACGACCCCGACTATCCGCCCGAACATAACCGCCGCGACACATCGGCGGGCACCAGCGTGGATCTGGAGAGAGCCCTTGCGGTGCTGACGCCCCACGCCCGCCGCATCCTCGAATTGCGAGAGTATGGGTATCGCTACCAGGAGATCGCCGACATGTTGGACACCAGCGAAGCCGCCGTCAAGATGCAAGTGAAGCGTGCGTTCGAGAAGATGCGCAAGATGCTCGTCGCTGTGCTGGCGATCCTCGCACTCTTCGGGGGAGGGTTCGGCTAGACGATCCGGCTTCCAAGCGACGGTGCGCATTTTCCGCCCATGTTACTTTTTATGACATGGTGGCGACAAGACAAAGGTTGGTACCCATGCACCCAGGCTGCAAGGAGGTGGAGGCCAGGCTCTGCCGGCCCGGTGTTGCACTATTGCGAACACCCTCCCTCATTGTAAGCTTCATCCGTTGATCGTTATTCATGCACGACCCGAACGATTCCATTCTTTTCTTCGACGACCTTCCGCCGTCGCAACAGGAGGCATTGCGGGCCGCTTTCGAAAAAGATCCTGCATTAGCTGATGCCTATGCGCATTGGCAGCGAGTGCGTGCGGCCCTTCGAGAAAGTCTCCATACCAGTCTTCCCGACCGGCGTTTACTGGTGTTGTATGCCCTCGACGCTTCCGGGCGTGAAGGCATGTTATCCGAGGAAGAACAGCGGGACCTGGAGGCTGCGCGTCCGGCACTCGACCAGGCTTTGCAAGCACATCCCGCGTTGGTAGATGTGGTGGGGCAGATCGACGAGGCGTGCACGGACTTTTCCTCGGCCTGGGCGACCCATTTCTCACGAGAGGATCGACCCGCAGGGCAGGCTGCGCCGGATCGGAAGGCGGTGCGGTCTGTTCGGCGGCGGAAAGGGTTGCGTTGGGGCTGGCGTGCGGTAGCGACGGTGGCTATGGTCGCCTTCGTTACGATGCTGGTATGGATCGTTCAGCGCGACGGTAGCTTGAAGACCATCCAGGTCGCTGAAGGAGATACGCAAGTGATCGAACTGGCTGACGGGTCTACGGTTCGGCTGCTGGAGGGCTCCACCCTTACCTATGCGGATCCTGAAAAAGCGACGGCCTTCAACCGCCGCGTCGAACTGGTCGGGCGTGCCTTTTTCGACATTGTGCCGGATCAGCAGGGCTTTACCGTCGAGACACCAACCGCGCTGACCACGGTACTCGGCACCAGTTTCGGCATCCAGGCCGACGAGAGGGCCATGGAGGTTGTGCTCGCAACCGGCAAAATCTCGGTGGTTTCGAAGGCCGCGCAAGACCGGATGGTGGTGCTCGAACCGGGTCAGATGAGCCGTGTCGCCCGGAATGCCTTGCCCTCCACGCCGACCCCTGTCGCTTTGTCCGAAGCGTTGGAATGGACGGGCCTGTTCATTTTCCGCGCTACGTTGCTCGAAGAGGCTGTAGCACATCTGAGTCAACGCTATGGAGTCGAGATCAGGGTAGCTCCCAACCTGGCAACGGAGGGAGTTAACGGGACGTTCGCGCACGAACAACCGCTGGAACAGATTCTTTCGACCCTCGCTACTACCCTGAACGCTGATGTAGAGGGTGACGCATTGGAAGGGTATGCGCTCGTGCCCACCGGGCAAAATTAGAAGCCCTCGGCGGCACTTCGACGGTTGATGAGAGGCGGGTCTATAACGATCCGCCTCTCTTTTTTTCAACGGCAGGTCATTTTATACTGCCTATCGGAGGGAGGCGACAACCTGGTAGATGGGTTGTGCGTTAGAGTCCGGCTCGTCATGGATTCTCTTACCGTGATCAATAGCCGGTGATCATTCTTGGAAGCGCATGTTCAGGATAGCCCTGTACGGTGGAGGAGCTTCAGGAGGAGGAGAGATGCTGTTGTGCGGATCGGGCTCATCCTTCTGGCAGGAATCGTATTGCAGGTCGTCCAGCCTCGCCAGGCGTGCGCGCAGGCTGTTCGTCTCGACGTGGAGAAAGCGCCGCTCAAGGAGGCACTGTTGCAGTTTTCCGAGCGGGAGCGGGTCGATATCGTGTTTGCCGAGCGCCAGGTGAAGGATCAGACCATTACGTGTCATTATGAAGGCGATAGCCTTGAAGAAGCCCTGGCCTGTCTGTTGTATCATACCGGTCTGCGCGCCGAACGCGTACGTCGTCATCAGTATGTGCTTGCCGAGGTTCCCATTGGATCGGATGACGGAGTCTTTTCGGCGTCTCCCCCGCCCCGGGGGATGATTCGAGGGTTCATCACCGATGCCGAAACAGGCGAAGTGTTACCGGGGGCTCATGTCTATTTGCCGGCCTTCCAACTGGGCACGACGACGAATGAAGCGGGCTATTTCGCGCTGTCTTCGTTGCCCCGCCAGGCGTACGATGTGCGGATTTCATACCTCGGCTATCAGGCACGGGATACGCTCCTTCTTGCCGGAACGACGACGGTGGATATCCGCCTGTCCCCGGCTGCGTTGCAAGCCGAAGAGGTGGTGGTCGAGGCGGTGCGCGAGGAGTTTCCGGTAGAACCCGGCGTGGTCAACGTGCCGTTGCAACAACTGGAAAAGCTGCCATCTTTTCCCGGCGAGCCGGATCTGTTCCAGGCACTGCAGTGGTTGCCGGGGGTGCAGAAAGCCGGCGAGATCAACGGGGGGCTCATCGTGCGCGGGGGGGAGCCGGACCAGAACCTGTACCTGCTCGACGGAGCACCGGTCTATCACCCCTGGCACGCCTTCAGCCTCATCTCTACGTTTCAGACAGAGACCTTCAAAGACATCAAGCTCTACCGTGGTTCGTTCCCGGCGGAACACGGCGGACGACTCTCTGCCGTGCTCGATGCCGAACTGAAAGACGGCACTCGGGCGACGCCCAAAGCCGTCGCGGCCATCGGCGTGCTGAGTGGGCGTTTCGTGGTCGAGAGCCCGGTGACCAAGTATGCCTCGTTTATGGTGTCGGGCCGCCGTTCGTATCTCGACAAAATCATCGGACGGAGTCATCCCGTGTCGGAGAACGGTGTGCGGGATACGTTGCGAACCGGGTATTTCTTTTTCGATACAAGCGCCAAGGTGACGGCCCGGCCAGGGTATCGCCATCGCCTGTCGATCAGCTATTACGAAGGCCGCGATGTGCTGGACGTGCGCCTGCCCTTCGACCTTTCCCTCGATTTCTCTGAATGGCTTAAACCCGCCGACCTGTTCTTCGAGATTGACCAAAAATGGGGTAACCAGCTCGTCAGTGCCCGCTATCAATATCTGTTCTCCCGCCATCTTTTTGTGACGGCGACAGCGTATCGGTCCAGTTACCGGGCCCGGGAGGCGACGCTGATTCGCCCGACGGAGGCCTCTTCCGTAGCCTCGGACTACGGGGTGCGCCTGCGGGATCTGGGGTTGAGTCTCGATGTCGATTTTTATCCCTCGGTGTCGCACCAGCTACGCGCCGGGATGCGGCTCGTGCAGCGCGGCTTCCGCAGTACGCTCGATGCCCGGGTGCAGCGCTCGCCCGGCGCGGTCGATTCATTGGACCAGACGAGCCGTCTGGAGGCCTTCGAGGTGGTCGGCTACGTTCAGGATTCCTGGCAGCCTTCCGCGCGCTGGAAGATCCAGCCGGGACTGCGTGTGAGCTTCTTCAGCGGGGGGTCGTATATGCGGTTCAGCCCGCGTCTGGGGGTGCGGTATGCCGTCGATCCGGAACGCCTGATCCTGCGTGGAGCCGCCGGCATGCACGTGCAGTACCTGCATCGCGTTCGAGATCGCTTCTCGCTGCTCTACGATCTCGTTTCCAGCCGGTGGATCCCGTCGAGCCAGGCCGTGGAGCCGTCGTCGAGCATGCAGGTGTCTATCGGGGCCGAAAGCTATCCCTTCCCCGGGTTGACTCTTGCTCTGGACGGATACTGGCGGCATGCAAGACAGGTCCTCTTGCCCAGGGATGAGTTTCAGGCGAAGGACGGGCTGGAGGGACCGGGCATCGAAGTCGGTACGTTGCTCGGCCAGTATACGCGGGGTCGGGCGCGCGCATTGGGAGTGGAAGCATCGGCTCGCTACGAGAAGGGGCCGTGGCAGGTCTGGCTTACCTATACCGGCGGGCGTTCACTCAACCGAGTGCCGGAACTGGGCGAGACCGTCTATCGGGCAGCTCGATTCGATGTCCCCCGATCCCTTCGCGCCTCCATCAACCGGACCGGGCGGCAGTGGGCGGTGGGCTTCTCTACCGAGTGGCGAAGCGGCTTGCCTCTTACCGTGCCGGTGGCGCGCTACGCCGTAGGCGACCCGCTGGACGAAGAACCGTCGTTGTATCTCCACCGTCCCCGGATAAACAACGGCCGGTTGCCTCCCTATCTGCGCTTCGATGCCGTGATCGGATTTCGATTTAAGCTGTTAGGGGGGCGTTTTCGCACCCAATTGCACGTGTTTAACGTAACGAATCGACGCAATATCATCGATCGGATCTACGACCCGAGTCCTGAAGGGGCGGTCGGGGTGAGGGACCGGCGCAGCCTCCCGCTGTTGCCCCTGCTAGAGTTGCGGATGGAACTGTAAGAAAGACGATGAATCAGACGCTACGCTTCTGGATTGGATGGGGCCTGCTGGCGGCAGGCATGGTGTTCTGGGCACGGTGCGACACCGTGGCTCCCCAAGAAGACGCGCTGCTCGTCGTCGAGGCGTTCGTTGATGCCGAAAAACCGCTTCCGGCCATTCGGCTCTGGCAAACGCGTCCGCTCGACCAGCCCTATCCCTTCGACGAGGGCACGGCTATCGCCGGGGCAGAGATGGCCGTCATGGTTGATGCCCAGAGAATGACCTATCAGCCCGTTGACGGACGGCCCGGCTTCTATGAACCGGCTCAACAGGGCGCGCAGCCTGTGCCTTCCAGAGCGTTGCTGGCCTTCGAGGCTGAATGGAGCGATCAGCGAGCGACGGCAACCAGTGTTGTCCCGCCTGCCCTAGTGCTCGACGACGTCGCGGTCCATGTGCCCGATGAACCTGTGGATGGAATCATTCTCGATTCGCTCTTCTTCGATCCGGTCAAGCTCGATTCGTTGCAACTCGACTCGCTAAAGACTGGTGCCGAGCAGGGCCTCGTCTATCTCGTCGAGGTGACCCTCCGATGGACCGTCGATTTTCCGGAAGTGGGAGCCGACAGCGCGTACTGGATTCGAACGCAACTCAAGCCGTTGTTGCCCTCCCGACCGACGTTCGATGATTTTTTCTTCCGGCCCGAGCAGATCAGGCGGGAGCGCTCGACCGACCGGGACGACCGGGGACGCCGCACCTGGACCGGCGTGTATGCCGTGCCGGTGGAAACCCGCGAGACGCCGCTTCCGGCCCATGCGCTCCGTGTGTCCATTGTCCGGTGTAATCAGGATTATGCGCGTTTTGTCTCCAGCCGCGACAACCCCGAACGTCGAGAGCCGGTCTCGAATGTACAGGGGGCTATCGGCATTTTCGTGGGTCTCTCTGTAGATTCCGTTCGGGTACAGGTGGAATAACGTGAAGGACGTATGGGCGCAAAAGGAACTTCTCCGGGCTCGTCAAAGCGTATGAGGCAGCAGGAAACACGGCAACAACCATTGCAGGCCGGGCGGATCACCCGGCTGGTAGGACAAAAGCGCGACCCGCAACGCGTATCCGTTTTTGTGGAGGGAGAGTTTGCGCTCGGCGTACATGTGGATCTGGTCGTCGAGTTCGGCCTGCACAAGGGACAGGTGTTGAGCGTGGAGCAGCAGCAGCAGATCATCGAGGCGGACCAGGTGCGGAAAGCCAACAGGGTCGCGCTCGACTATCTCGGATACCGCGCTCGTACGGAACAGGAGGTGCGCCGGAAGCTCGTCCGGAGTGGGTTCGGCGAGTCCATGGCGGAGCAGACCGTGGCACGGCTTCGTGACCTGGGGTACCTGGATGATGCTTCCTATGCGCGGACGTATGCCGAAGCGCGCTTCCGAAATCGACGGTACGGTCCTCAACGCCTGCGCAACGACCTGCTACGACGCGGCGTGGCACGCTCCGTAATCGACACCACCCTCGACGCCCTGTTCAACCAGGAAGACATGCTTGAGGCGGCCCGCGTTCACGCCGAAAAGCGTTGGCTGCGGCTGGCTACCGAGGGGGATCCTTTCAAACGCCGAAAGAAGCTCTCGGAGTATCTGCTGCGCCGTGGTTTTTCCTATGACACCATCCGTCGCGTAGTCGAAGAGTTGGAACGTCGAGAGGACAAGGAGTGATGCACAAAACCACGGGCCTTCGGGCCGACACCGTAGCTTTTTACCCTCCGTTACGTACTTCCTGAACTCGGACAGTATCTTACGTGAGGCCGTATTAGCGATCGATGAGGCAAGACATCCATGCAGGAAAAACCTGACGTTCCCGGAACAGAGATCCCCGGAGCCCAGCGCTCGAAAGGGTGGTTGCAAGGATACCGACCGCTGGCATCCCGACCCAAGCTGCCCCGCATTACGCTAGATCGCATCATTCGCTTCTTGCTGGGAGTCGGCGTGATCGCCCTCGCCGTCTGGTTGCTCTCTTACTTCGCTGCGCTGATCATCTACCTGGTTCTCGGCCTGGTCGTCGCGTATATGTTGCGTCCGCTGGTGAACCGTCTCCAGGGGGTGGGGATGGCACGTATCCCGGCGATCCTGGGTGCGTTCCTCATCGTTCTCGGCATCATTGCGCTCTTGCTGACCTTTCTGGTGCCGTTCGTAGGACGACAGGTAGGCGACCTCACCCAGCAAGTCTCGCGAAAATCGGCCGTGCAAATAACCGGCTTTTTGCCGGGAATGGTACAGGGGCGTGCCGCACTGGAGCCGGGATACTTCATCGTCAAAGTTGACGGAGAGGAAATCCGTGAAGTGGACCAGCTACAAGCCGTCGCCCGTCGTAAGCGACCCGGCGAGTCCGTTCGGCTCGAAGTCGAGGACACCGGAGGCCATTCCCTCACGGTCAGCTTAACGCTCGCAGAAGGGAATGGGACTGCAGAACTTCCGGGGGAGCCGCCGGTCGATGCGTTGGAAGGACAACCGTTGCCGGCGTTCGGCTTCTCGGTACGCACCGTCATCTTCTCCGATATCGTCACGTCGTTTGAAAACCAGTTGAGTGACGTGGTGCCGATGCGTAAAGGTGCCGTGGTCGATGCAATCACCAGCGTGTTCGAGACGCTCTTCGGCGCAGAACGTATTACGCAAGTGATGGGCTCTATCGTCGGCTTTTTTACCGACGTGTTTTATGCCGTAATCGTGATTCCTTTCGTGGCGTTCTTTATCCTCAAGGACGGTTCTTCGATTCGGCAAAGTCTGTTGCGACTCGTCCCCAATCGGTATTTCGAGATCACCCTGGCCATCAATGAAAAGATAGAGACGAACATCGGGCGCTACTTCAAAGGGTTGCTCATTCAGTGTCTTTCGATAGGTACGGTTGCCACCGTGCTGCTGTCGGTCGTGGGGCTGAAATCGGCGCTGGCCGTGGGTATTTTTGCAGGACTTGCCAATACGATTCCCTATTTTGGACCCCTCATGGGATTTCTGGCGGGTACCCTCGTGGGGATCGCTCAAACCGGCGACTTCTCCCTGGTGGTGGGTATCCTCATTGCCATGGGACTGACCCAGATTGCCGACAACGTGCTGTTTCAGCCGCTGATCTTTTCCCGTGCGGCCCAGGCGCACCCCCTGGTGATTTTGTTCGTGGTTTTGATCGGCGCGCAGCTCGGGGGGATCATCGGCATGCTCGTAGCGATTCCACTGATCACCATTGTGCGGGTGACCGTGCAGCAGATTTTGTGGAGCCTTCGTAACTATCGAATCTTGCAGACCACGCGATGACGTCTGTTCAACGTGCTCTCCGCAAATTGACCCCGGCTGATGGGGTTCTCGTTGGCCTTGCCGTGGTTGGGGGGCTCTTCTACGTGCTCTTGATGCCGGGGCAACATCCCGATGCGGCGGCCCATTTCAACCTCGGAAAAGACGGTGCCCGAGAGAGCGCCGATGCCTTTCTAGCACGGAGCGGCTATGCCGTTGAAGATACCGATCCGGACGTCGAACTACGCCGCCAAACCAGCCTGTTGAACGCCCTTCAAGAAGCCCGTGGACGCCGGGAAACGCAACGGGTGCTCCGGGATCCGGAAGCTACTGTTCAGATGCCTGCGTACTACTGGCGCGTGAGCTACCGGGACGTCCGCGAGGAGGATGAAGACGTGGAACGCTATGTGGTTCGTCTCACCCGGGACGGGGCAGTCTGGGAGTTCGAACAGCGCATGCCGACGCCACGTACAGGCCGAGGTTCCTTTGAGCGTCGCGTGGATCGAAGCGCGCTTGAAGCGGCGTTTACACCGGTCCCGTCCTTCGAGGAGGCAGAAGAGGTAACGCGGGTTGATTTCAGTACGCTCTCGGATTCATTGATCACCGCCTCCTTGTCTTTCAACCCGGAGGATTCCCTCTGGCAGCACGATCCGGCTACACGGGAGCCCTTCGATGGGAGTATTGTGTCCTCGGTGCTGGCCCGGTACACTGAAAACCGCGACGTAGACCTCGACTTCAGATTGATGCCTTCGTTGGCCGTGGTTCTGGCTCGCTACCACCTTGATCGGCTGGCCTGGGCCAACGACGCGCTGCACGCCGATTCCGTGTGGCTGGTCGCCGAACGCGACAACCGCGTGGCGGGCGTACGCTTTGTCAACGAGGAGCCCGTGCAGGGCCAGCAAATACGTACCGAGGTGGAAGTATCCGCAGCCGGTGCACTGCAGGGACTCAGCGTGGACTTTGAGCCGACGGTCGAACAGGAAACGCCTACCCTGGGTATCGTTGGAGACTTGATGGGCGTCGTTTTCTTTGTGGTATTCGGCCTCGTGCTCGTAGTCATGTTTGCCCGGCGCATCACGGCTCGTCTCATCGATGGGAAGGCAGCCTTTTTTGATGCGGCAGCCGTTGCGTTGCTCATGGCAGTGTTTATCGGCCTATCCAAAGATGTTAATATCGTCAGCGGGGTTGATTCGGCATGGCTGGAACTGCTGGGTGTGCTCTTGGCTGCGTCATTGGGAGGGGCGGCGGTGGGACTGTTTGCGCTGGTCATCTCCGGCGTGACCGACTCGCTAGCTCGGGGTGCCTGGTCGAAAAAACTTCGGTCGGCCAGCATGGTGCGGCTGAGTGCTTTTCGCAATGTGTTTGTCGGTTCTGCGTTGTTGCGAGGCACGAGCCTGGCGTTCTTGCTGCTGGGGCTTCTTGCAGGCTGGCTTTATCTATTTCCGGGAGCACGGATTGATTTCCAGAATTCTCAGTTCCTCGATGCTATAGCGCACCAGCCGATGGTTTGGCGTACGGCCGGCATTGGCGTTATGGCCTTCATCGTCACGACGATCGTTGTTCTGGGTGTCGGTACGGTGGCCTATCGCTTTCGAGGGAAGATCTGGCTCGTTCTCGGCGCGATCATCGCGAGCATGGCCGTGGTGCAGGGCGCTCCTCTCGAACTCAATCCAATCGGGTATTCGTGGGGCCTCTCGGCG
>JBHHWM010000010.1:0-42835 GCA_046756545.1 Rhodothermales bacterium
TGGCACCTCTGGACCAATCGCTTCGGAACGGTCCACGTCTACTATGCTTCGGACGGTCAGAGGGCGGCGCTGGGCACGTTTTTTCCAGCCGTTGCAGCCGCCGCGTCGGACCGCCGGCTGGATTGGGTGGGAATCACCGGGTTTTTCGGTTCCGGTTTTTTCCCGCAAGATCGTACGTTCTATCAAGATGTGCGTATCCTGCGTCCGGCTTCTCATTACGTTTTCGATGACCAAGGGATTCTACAACGCGAAAGACGCTACTGGAACTGGTGGCATCGCCCCGACTCCCATCGGTCGTACGATGATACGGTTGCCGAATTCGGATCCCTTTTCGGAGAGGTGATGCGCGATCAGGCTCGGGAGGGGCGCCTCGCGCTTCCCATCTCGGGCGGGTTGGACTCGCGCTCGACCGTAGCCGCCCTGACCCGGAAGGACACGGAGAGCCAGGCACCCATATGGGCGTATTCCTATGGCTACATGGACGACTCGGTGGAAACGCGTATTGCCCGGCGTATTGCCGGGGCACGTCATTTGCCGCTGCGCCGTTTCACCATCAAACCGTATTTATTTGATCAGTTGGATCGGGTGCTGGCGGCTGTTGAAGGGTTCCAGGATGTCACGCAGTGCCGGCAGGCATTTGTCTCGGACGAGCTGGCGCAGGAAGCGGATTACGTGGTAGCGGCGCACTGGGGGGATGTGTGGCTCGATGATATGGGGGTGGCAGCACAGCATCAGCCGTCGGGTCAGGACGACCTGCTACGCCATGCATTGAACAAGATGCTTAAGCGCGGTCGTCACTGGTTGCTCGAACACGTGTGCCGACCCCATCTGGACGAGGAGCCGGATACCGTTCTCAGGGAGATGGTCCGTGACGAACTGGCGCGGGTAGAACACCTCGAAGACGCCGGCTTCCGCATGAAGGCCTTCAAAACGGACCAGTGGTCGTTTCGCTGGACGCTGGCCAGCCTGCGCATGTTTCAGCCGGGGGCCTTCCCGCGCCTGCCGTTCTACGACACGCGGCTCACCGACTTTTTCTGCTCCGTGCCTTCAGAGTACGTGCGAGGACGTCGCCTCCAGATCGATTATTTGAAACGATTCGCGCCGGACCTGGCCGGGATCACGTGGCAGGCCTGGGATGCAAACCTGTACCGATATCAGCATTTCAACACCTGGATGCTACCCAAACGTGCGCTGAAGAAAGCCTGGCGCTTGCTCGTGCGCCGGCGAGTCGTTCAGCGTAACTGGGAGGTCCAGTTCCTGAACGAGCAGGGGCGGCAGGGACTGGAACACTGGCTGGTGCGACCCGGACTTCGCTTGCATGACCTCGTACAACCGCCCGCCACTCAGAGGCTACTCGATGATTTTTACAACGAACCGGGCGCAGCCAACGGCTATACCGTGTCCATGCTGTTGACATTTTCAGCGTGGTTAGAACAGTACGGATCTGCGTAGTCAGGATCGATTCATATGAACATTCTCGGTATCTCCTGCTGGTATCATGATGCGGCGGCGTGCCTCGTTCGTGACGGGCGAATCGTAGCGGCGGCACAGGAAGAACGCTTCACGCGGCAAAAGCATGATCCCAATTTTCCGACGCACGCGATTGATTACTGCCTGCGTGAAGGAGAACTCACGGCGCAGAATCTCGACATGGTGGCGTTCTACGACAAACCGTTTCTCAAATTCGAGCGCCTGCTCGAGACCTATCTCTCGTATGCGCCGCTGGGCCTTCGATCTTTCATGAAGGCCATGCCGCTATGGCTCAAACAGAAGCTCTGGATTCCCGACCTTATCGCTAAAGAGCTTGACTATCAGGGGACCATCCTCTTTCCCGAACACCATGAGAGCCATGCGGCCAGCGCGTTCTTTCCCTCGCCCTTCGAGCGTGCGGCATTCATCACTACCGACGGCGTAGGCGAGTGGACCACGACGTCGTACGGCGTCGGAGAGGGGAACCAGGTACGCATTCAGGCCGAGATTCATTTTCCCCACTCGCTGGGGCTGCTCTACAGCGCGTTTACCTATTTCTGCGGTTTTAAGGTCAACTCGGGGGAGTACAAGCTGATGGGCCTGGCTCCGTATGGCGAGCCTCGCTACGTCCAGCGCATCCGCGACGAATTGATCGATCTCAAAGACGACGGCTCGTTTCGGCTGAACATGGACTATTTCACGTATGCCGCTGGCCTGACCATGACGGGGCGACGGTTTGCGTCTCTTTTTGGCGGGGAGGCCCGCTCTCCGGAGAGTCCTCTGACGCAGCGCGAGATGGATCTGGCTCGCTCTGTACAGGTGGTCACCGAAGAGGCGATCTTGAACATGGCGCGGCACGTGCATGAGGTGACGGGTGAGTCGAATGTGTGCCTGGCCGGTGGAGTGGCACTCAACTGTGTGGCCAATGGACGGCTGTTACGGGAAAGTCCGTTCGAGAACCTCTGGTTGCAGCCCGCTGCCGGAGACGCCGGAGGAGCGTTGGGCGCGGCGCTGACCGCCTGGCACATGCACGCCGGACGGGAGCGAACGCCGGAGCCCGGTGATGCCATGCAGGGAGCCTATCTCGGCCCTGCTTTTACCGATGAGCAGATCGTTGCCTTCCTGGCTCGCGAAGACCTGCCGCACGAGTACGTCGGGTACGAAACCTTGCCGGATCGTCTGGCCGGGTTTCTGGAGGAGGGAAAGGTAGTGGGGTGGTTCCAGGGCCGCATGGAGTTCGGGCCGCGCGCGCTCGGGGCGCGCTCCATCCTTGCCGATCCTCGGGGACGCGAAGTGCAGCGATTGGTCAATCTCAAGATCAAGTTTCGAGAGAGCTTCCGTCCCTTCGCGCCGAGCGTGTTGGCCGAGCGTGCCGACGATTACTTCGAACTAGGGGATGATAGCCCGTATATGTTGCTTGTAGCTGCCGTACATAATGCTTACATCGAGGGGGACGGTTTAGATCGGCTCCAACACGTCGAGTCGGCGATCCCCGCTGTGACGCACGTCGATGGATCGGCCCGGATCCAGACGGTCCATGAAGAGACGAATCCGCTGTACTACCGCTTGTTGAAGGCGTTTGAAGCCCGGACCGGGTGCGGGGTGCTGGTCAATACAAGCTTCAACGTGCGCGGCGAGCCGATTGTGTGTACGCCGTCCGATGCCTATCAGTGTTTCCGCCGAACGCACATGGACGTCCTGGTGTTGGGGCCGTACCTGATGACCAAATCCATGTTTCCGGATGCCGAAGAGTCCATCTTCACCGCAGAACAGATCGCGGAAGCCTACGGCCTGGATTGAGGGACGCTGCCCACACGATTGATGAAAGGAAGCTGGGTCAAAAGGTGCAGCGCAGGGCCACGGCGCGTTTGTCCTTGTTGATCGTCGGCTTGCGATGGCCTCCCGAGACGTTCTTGGAGCGCCTCATCCGAGGGTTATTGGAGGCTGGAATAGACATCACGGTAGCCAGTGCCGGGAAGCCGGGGAAGGAGTGGCTTCGCATTTCCAACTTTTCGTGGTTGCATACGCCGGCCTGGAGCGGATCGACGGTCGGGCGCATGTTCAGGCTTTTGAGGCTGGCCGGACGAGCGATTATCTTCGCCCTGAAGGGGGCAGGGTGGATGGCTGCTCAAGTCCGTGCAGCTAAAGGACTCAAACGGCGGATCCAAGTGGTTTATCGCTTCTTGCCGTTTGCCGGACGACGCTGGGACGTGGTCTATTTTCCCTGGAATTCTGCAGCCATCACGTTTTTGCCGTTGTTCGATCTGGCAAAAGCGGGTGTTGTCAGTTGCCGGGGATCTCAGGTGAATATTGCGCCGCATAACCCCAGACGAGTGGCCATACGAGAGGGATTGCGGCTTACTTTTGAAAGATCTACAGCCGTTCATTGCGTGTCGGAAGCGATGAAGGTAGAGGTTCAAGGGTGGGGACTTGATCCTAAAAAGGCACAGGTGATTTATGCCGGGGCGGATCCTGAGTTCTTTTGTCCCGGTGCCTCGGTGGAAAGATCGAAAGATCTCTTTCGTGTGGTCATGACGGGGACGTTAAGCTGGGTAAAAGGGTATGAATACGCTCTTTCCGCGTTTCGCGGCCTGCTTGATCAGGGGATTAATGCACGTCTGAGGATCATAGGAGAAGGACCGGAGAGGCAGCGTGTTCTCTACACGATTTACGATCTGGGGCTTGAGGACCATGTGCAATTGTTAGGCCGTCTGACGCCCGATGCGGTGCGCAATGAACTCCATCAGGCTGATGCTTTTCTGCTTGCGAGCGTGAGCGAAGGGATATCTAATGCGGCCCTGGAGGCCATGGCTTGCGGCCTACCTGTGGTTACGACAGACTGCGGTGGTATGCAGGAGGCAGTCAGGGATGGCATTGAGGGGTTTGTAGTGTCCGTACGCGACGTAGCAGCTATGACAGGTGCGTTAGCCCGGTTGGCTTCCAATTCGGAAAAATGTGTGCAGATGGGAAAAGCAGGCCGAAAGCGTGTCCTTTCAACCTTCACGCTTCGGAGACACGTCGATCAGTTTACGGCTTTGCTGGAAGGGATCTCTGGGAGCCTGGTAGGATGACCTGGTATGAGATTACTCGCTTGTTGGCCGCACCTTTCTTGCCTGTGCTTCATGGAAAGGTGAGGCGCGCACTAAAAAAACTCGTGCACCGGACAGCAAGTAGGCCTGTACGTATCCTTGATGTTGGAGCGCGCAAATCCCCCTATACCATCGGCCTTCCGGCCCAAATAACGCTGCTAGACATCCCTCAGGAAGGAGAAGTAATGAAGAAACTAAACCTAGGGTTTACCTCTCTCAGTCTTGAACAGTCGCGGCACCGGCGCTCAAACATTGAAGCGGTACATCTGCAAGACATGACACAGAGCACGCTCTCCTCGGCCAGCTTCGACGGTGTGGTTTGTGTAGAGGTTATTGAGCACATTCTCGAAGTCGAAGCGTTCGTTGCTCATATCGTGCGTGTTCTGAAACCGGGGAGTTGGGCCTACTTTACCACGCCGAATGGGGATTATATAAAGAATGAACCTCCGCATTATAATCCTGACCACGTGCGTCATTTTACACGAGCAGAACTGGCGGTGTTGCTGGGGAAGTACTTTGAGCATGTGGCTGTCACGTACGGAGTGAAGACAGGAAAATATCGGTATCGCGGTTTGAGAGGTATCAGCCTTCGTAGCCCGTTGCGAGGAGCACAGAGTGTGATTTCCAATGTGATCAGTCACCTGGAGTCCAGAGGGTTAGATGAGAGCGTTGAAAGGACGGCCCATCTGTTTGCAGTAGCCTGGAAAAAGGCAGTATCGTGAGGATTGTACTTGTTATTCCTTCGTTTCCCAAACTCTCAGAGACATTCATCGTCAGCAAGTTTCTGGGGCTCCTGGAACTAGGCTGGGATGTTCACGTCGTCTGTAACAGCAGTGATCCGACGGAATGGAAGCACGTTGCTGCGTTGCAAGAACGGCACGATGTGCGGCGGCGAGTGCATGTTACCTGGCCGGTGTATCCGAAGTGGAAACCTGCGCTAAATGCTCCGATCCGACTGGCCGGTACCTTCGTGCGCCAGCCACGCACGGTGCGGCGTTATCTGACGGACGGGGCTAAGCGTTCACTGTATAGAGCAAGCAGGGATATCTATCTCGACGCCCAACTCATCGCCTTACAGCCGGACCTCGTTCACTTTGAGTTTGGCGCGTTAGCGGTAGGACGTATGCACATTAAACAACGCCTGGGATGCAAGGTGATCGTTAGCTTTCGAGGCTATGACATCAACTACGTCGGACTCGATCAGCCGGAGTACTACCGGGAAGTATGGGAAACGGCTGATGCGCTCCACTTGCTTGGAGAAGATTTATGGCAGCGAGCACTTCGACGCGGATGTCCGGCTACCAAGCCGCACGCCTTGATTCCTCCAGCTATCGACGTTCGTTATTTCGATCCAGGCGAACGGGTATACGATGAGGAAGTTGGTAGCGAAAATCGACCGCTACGTATCCTGAGCGTTGGCAGGTTGGAGTGGGCAAAGGGCTATGAATATGCCTTGGAAGCTGTTTCCTTGCTTCTTCAGAGGGGGATGGTCTGCGAGTATACGATAGTAGGTGACGGACGGCTCTTCGAAGCGGTCGCTTTTGCACGGTACCAACTTGGTATAGAAGATCTGGTGCACATTGCTGGGGCACGAGACCGCGTCTCAACGAAGGCATACATGAAGCGAAGCGATGTCCTTCTTCACCCATCAGTAGCTGAGGGTTTCAGTAATGCAGCGCTGGAAGCACAGGCGATGCAGGTTCCCGTGGTGTGTTCGGATGCAGGCGGCCTTCCGGAAAATGTCGTGGATGGCGAGACCGGGTTTGTCGCACCCCGGCGGGATCCGGAAGCACTGGCCGATAAGCTCGCATTGTTGGCATCCGATCCCTTGCTTCGAGAGAAGATGGGCCGGGCCGGCCGGAAACGGATCAAGGAGCATTTTCAGATAGAAGATCAGATTGAGCGTTTCAGCCGGTTATATTCTACTGTTCTGGGCTCCTCTGCTGTATCGAATGCTGCCTGAGAAGTCACATGCCCAAACGCGTAGATTAATGCTGAACAGTTCTGGGAAATGAGAGCGATAAAGATCCGACCTGTACTGATCAACGGGTTGCTCGTTTTCTGTTCGTTCCTGTTTGTCGAGGTCATGCTGAGAGTCGTTACTCCGAAAGAAGGGCATATCGAATATCTGTTAGGGAAACGGTGGTATTATTTAGTGCCGTTTGATATCCCTTCTTGGTATCCAGAGGTAACAGACAGCACAGGAGTGTATAGGATATACGATCCCGCTTTGGGCTGGACTCTGGGAAAACTGGGACAAGACCCTCCCCTTTATTATTCAAATCGGCAAGGGTATCGGTGTTCGAAAACACAATTCCTGGCAGCTCAGCAATCGCGCGAGACATCGGAGATTGATAGCGTTGATGTGATTGCCATTGGGGATTCTTTTACACATGGTGACGAGGTACTGTTTGAAGAGGCCTGGCCTTATCAGCTACAACTAACAACCGGCTGGACGGTACTTAATCTGGGAGTAGGAGGATATGGTATTGATCAAGCTACACTTCATTACGAACAAACGGTCGTCAAAAGCAAAGTCGTGTTGCTTGGGCTGGTCGCGGGCGATATGGAACGATCAAGAAGACTTATCTACAATTTTACGAGAGGGGGACTGAAGACCAAACCCCTATTCTCTTTCAATGGCAAACAAACTAGGATAATAAACCAGCCTGCTATTTTCGGGGGTGACTTGAGAAGAGAGTTTATGAAAGGGGAGGAAAGTTCTTTCTTCGGACAGGACCTAACCTACACATCTCCTCTTTATCTCAAAAGAGAGATATTCGATGGATCATATCTGTATCGTGTACTCAAGTCGTTTGTTGTATGGCGGCAGGAAAGGAAAACTCCCATCTATAGGACCGACGATGAACGCCTCGCGTATTGTCTGAAGATAATAGGGCATCTGCGGGACTCCGCAGAGGAGCGGGGGGCTCGGCTCGTGGTTGTGCTTTTAGGAAACAACAATACCTTTGCAGACCGTTGGCAACGCGACATTGAAAACCCCTGGGAGTTAATGGAGACAAAACTTACAGAAAGAAGTATCCCCTATGTGAATACAGCTGATAAACTATATCCATATTTTGCGAACAACCCTGACACGGTCATTAACTCCTTTGGTGTTCACTATACTCCTTTCGCCAACGAAAAAGTGGCATCTATCTTACAACACACAGAGATACTTCGACACATTATGACTCGTAGTAGCAACAATGCCGAGTGAGTTGTCAATCTTGAATAGTATGGTATGTCGCGATTACAGTGAATAAGCAGATCGATCTCGTATGGCTGGGTAGGGCCGACGTACCGAAGGAGTGGCCCGGGAAAGTGTATTGCGTACCGCAGTCGATACCCAAGGCTGTACATGATCTAATCGAGCAACACATGCCCGATTCGGAGGTCGCCGCATGGTTGTTCTGGGATAGTAGGTTCGGTATCCCGGATATTAAACGTATACAGAAGGCATTGGTCCTGCCGGGACACCTGTGGCATGCGGGTTTGCGGCTGCGCATGCAAGGAAAGCCGGGAATCATTGATTTTGTACATCCCACCTGGATGCTGAATCGGGATCCGGACCCGGATATCGAGGCGACATCCTGGCGTCTGTCGCTGCGTGCCTGCTTGATTCGCACCGAGGTTTTACGACAAATGGGAGGGCCTCGACCCGCTTTCCGTTCGCTTGATGGAGCTGCACTCGAGATGGGACACCGGTACATCTCGCGAGGAGTATTTATGCGTCATGTGCCCTGGCTCGTGCCAGATGCGCTTCCAGATATTGAGCCTCTGGCGCCGCTGGTCGATGAGTTACGGTTTGCGCTCTATCGCTTCGGGCGTTTCTGGAGCCGATGGGCACTCGGTCGCGCCCTCTTTTCCGGTTATGCACCCCGTCGTGCGTTGATAAAGGCATGGCGTCAGGTATCAGGATCATCGCTGCCGGGCCACCCTCCTCCTTTCCAAGATTCCAAAGAAGCCGATGGTCTCGAAGGGAGACATGCATGGGTAAGCGTATTAATTCCTACCCTGGAACGCTATTCCTATCTCCGTACGCTGCTTCATCAATTGCGGGCACAAACCATACCCCCTTATGAAATCATTGTGGTGGATCAGACACCTTTTGCCCAGCGAGACACCACGTTAGCAAAGGAATTCCCCGACCTTCCACTACGGGTATATTACCAAGATCAGCCCGGTCAATGCTCATCGCGCAATGCCGGGTTGCAGCAGGCAGAAGGTGATTATATTTTGTTCATTGATGACGATGATGAGGTTTCTCCGTCTCTAATTGAACGGCATTTAAATGCGTTGCATCGCTTCCGGGCCGGGGTTTCGTGTGGCGTTGCAGACGAAGTAGGGGCCGGGCCGTTGCCGGACGCTTTCCGGTTGGTGCGGGCAAGTGATGTGTTCCCAACGAATAACACCCTCATTTGCAAGCATGTCCTTGAACGCTCCGGGCTGTTCGATCTGGCCTATGAACACGGCCAACGGGCTGATGGGGATCTGGGCATGCGCATCTACCTCGGTGGGGTTTTGATGGTACTCAACCCAGAAATCTCGGTGGTGCATCACCACGCGCCGCGTGGAGGGTTGCGCGCGCACAAAGCTCGTGTGATAACCTATGCCTCCAGCCGGTCCCGGCTCCAGTCCAGGCATTTGCCCAGCGTGACGGAAATTTACCTATCCAGACGTTATTTCAGCAGACGGCAGGTGCGAGAGATGTTATGGCTACGGGTGTTTGGTACCTTCAGTGTACGAGGTGGATTTTCCAAAAAGATGTTGAAATGCTTTGTTGGATTGATAACGCTTCCTCATACCCTCTGGAAAATCCGACAACATTATAAGTACGGTTCGATGATGCTCGAAGATTATCCGCAAATACCTAATCTGAACTCCGAAGAAGCCGTCATAGGAAGTAATGTTTGAGGTAAAGGTCATCAAGAGATGACTTGATAGGATGCGTCTTGTTTTGATAGGATCGGAGTTCCCGCCCGGACCAGGCGGAATCGGTACGCATGCTTACCAGCTCGCGTTGCATCTGGAAAAGATGGGGTGGGACGTATGGGTGTGTTCCCCACAGCATTATGCTTCAGAAGAAGAAATAAGCACGTTCAATCAACCGCTGCGCTTCCGAGTTGTACGTTTGCATACCCAATCGCTGAACGTTGTACGTGCCGTTAGAGGTGCTATCACGATTATAAAGACGATTCGTCGTGTTAAACCTGATGTTCTCATTGCCAGCGGCGAAAGGCTGGTCTGGCTGACAGCCTTCTTGACTTCTTTTTTGAAAATGCCCTGGATTGCTGTAGGTCACGGGATCGAATTCGGTGATACGGGTATCTGGAGGCGAACGGTGACCCGATGGGCCTATCAAAAAGCAACTGCCGTGGTATGTGTAAGTGAATATACCAAGGGGCAGATGCGTGCTCTGGGTGTCAAACAGCGGGCAGCGAGGGTAATTCCCAACGGAGCTGACGAAGAGCAGTTCGGCATCGTGCCGGTTGAGGAGGTGAAAGCCTTCCGAGCCGGCCTGGGATTTGGAAACGATACGAACGTTTTGCTTACGGTCGGTCGTGTGTCGCGACGGAAGGGACAGGACATAGTAATTCGGGCTCTACCGCGTGTTTTGGCAGAAGAGCCGAACACCCATTATGTCATAGCAGGTTTGGCTACTCTCAGAGATGATCTGGAGAAACTGGCTATACAACTCGGTGTTGCGGATCACGTGCATTTCCTGGGCCGTGTCGATGTTGATACCCTCGTTCGAGCTTTGAATGGCTGTAATGTTTTTGTTATGACGAGTCGGCATACGGATGATGGCGATTTTGAAGGGTATGGCATTGCTGTTGTGGAAGCGGCCCTCTGCGGGAAGCCGGCTGTCGTTTCGAACGAGTCGGGGTTGGCTGAAGCTATCGTTGAGGGCGGGACTGGTTTCGGGGTGCCGGAAGAAGATGTAGAAGCCACGGCTGAGAAGATTCTCCTTCTGTTAAAGGACAAGGAACTGCAAAAGAAAATCGGTGCGCAGGCCCGAAGAAGAGCGCTCCATGAACAGGTCTGGTCGCGCCGGGTGCGCGACTATGACGAGCTACTTCGTGATCTCGTTCGACGAGACCAGGTTCATGCCGAAGCGGTATAGCCAGGCGGTGCGACCATTGAGTGAAAGAGGATGTGTGGGATAGCTGGAATATTGAAGCTAAGTGGCGAGCCCCTGCCTGATGGCAAGGTCATAGCAAGAATGGCCTCTGAGCTTGCCCATCGAGGACCCGATGATGAAGGGTCGTTAGTAGAGGGTCCAGTGGCGCTCGGTTTTCGCCGGCTCAGCATTATAGACCTGCAGACAGGCCACCAACCTATCGCTAACGAAGATGAGACCGTATGGGTCATTCTCAACGGGGAGATCTATAACTATCTCGAATTACGTTCACAGTTGATCAAGCAGGGACATCGGTTCAGGACGCAAACCGACACGGAGGTGATCGTACATGCCTATGAATCGTACGGACTCGATTTTGTGGAACATTTACGTGGCATGTTTGCCATTGCTTTGTGGGATACGAAGGCACGCCGCCTGATTCTGGCCCGGGACCGATTAGGGCAAAAACCGCTTTTCTACAGCATAGAGAACGGAGAACTCGCCTTTGCTTCAGAACTCAAAGCATTGCTTCATTGGCCTCATCTTGATCGCTCTCTCGATGCGAAGGCGCTGCACGACTACCTGACCTTTCTCTATGTTCCATCCCCCGATTGCATCTTTGAAGGGGTGTGCAAGTTGCCGCCTGCGCATGTATTAGTGGCGACTTGCTCCGGCATTGCGCCATCTATCCAACGTTACTGGGATGTTATGCCGATACCGGATCGGAGTAAGCCTGAAACGTACTTTGTAGATGGACTCAGGGACGTTCTCCGTGAGGCCGTTCGTCTGCGGCTGCGTAGCGATGTGCCTCTAGGGGCTTTCTTAAGTGGCGGCATCGATTCTACGATCATTACGGGGTTGATGAGCAGGATGGAATCGGCCGTACGAACCTTCAGCGTCGGCTTTCTCGACAATCGCTTCGACGAGTCTGTCCTCGCTCGAAAAACCGCTTCCGGGTTTGAGACGGATCATACGGAGGCAGTGATCGATGAAAACAGCCTGGATCCGGAGCAACTGATTCGTTTAGTCTGGCACATGGATGAGCCCTTCGGTGACTCGTCCTTCATACCTACCTACTGGGTGGCAAAGATGGCGCGCCAACACGTGACTGTAGCGCTGTCTGGAGATGGAGGTGATGAACTGTTTGCCGGTTATCCGCGTTACCGGCGCTTTCAGCAACTTACAACTCTCTCGAAAACGCCCAGCGTTTTCAAGAAGACAGGACGCCAACTGGCGGACATGGCGATGCGATTTTCGATGCCTCTCTCCAGTGCGTTTGCCGAGCGGATGCGCCAGGTACGTAAAGGGTTCGACGTGAGTCAACTCGGTTTCAATGATCGAATACTTGCCTTACTCTCCTATTATGATGAATCCAGCAAATCCGATCTCTATAGCCCGGTCTGGGAAGAGCGATGTAACGGGTACTCAAGCCGTGAGCGAATAGACCGGCGGCTTGCTACCATTCCGGAAGAGTGTGAACCCCTTCTTCGATTCATGGCGCACGATCTTGTTTCTAATATGACGGATGATTCGTTGGTAAAGGTGGATCGTGCTTCGATGACCTGTTCTCTGGAGGTGCGTTCCCCCTTTCTCGACCATAGAGTCGTAGAATTCGCATCGACCATCCCACCGGAGTATAAGATCCGCGGGAAAACACACAAAGCGATTTTGAAACAGGCGTTTGCCGACCTCATACCCCCCCATGTACTGAAAGCGAATAAGCAAGGATTCGAAGTACCGTTTGCTCGGTGGTTCCAAGCTGATCCCTGGCGATCTTTAATGGTAGATATGTTATCAGGACAGCGCTTGAAGGATCAGGGTATATTCGATGTCCAACAGGTTTTGTATCTCCGGGATACGTTGATTAATGACCCGGAAGCTCGGCGTATCCCGCTCAGTGCCTATCAGTTGAGGCATAGAGTGTGGATGTTGTTAATTTTTCAAATATGGTATCACCAGTACATGCAGTGAGGTGTTCACGGGTGGAGGCGAGAAGCAATAATGCCAATGGATGATTTATACCACCGGGTAACGTAATGGAGATACGTAAGACGGATATGAGGTTACTGATCGTCTCCCATACGCCCCATTACGAGGAAAACGACGGCTTCAAAGGGTGGGGACCGACTATTCGAGAGATCAGCTATCTGGCCCGGTTATTCGATGAAGTCGTGCATGTTGCACCTTTATTTAAGGAGATCGCGCCCGCCAGTGCGCTTCCGTATGAATCCTCTAACATTCGTGTTCGACCCGTTTCTCCGACGGGCGGTTCGAGCTTTTTAGACAAGGTGACCATCCTTCGTGCTTACCCGTCCTATGCGCGTGTCATCCGGGAAGAGATGAAGAAGGCCGACATCGTCCATGTGAGATGCCCAGCAAATATTAGCTTACTCGCCCTCTTTTTATTGAGCATGGTGCATCAACCTGTGAAGCGTTGGTTTAAATACGCCGGCAACTGGCGGCCGACTAAAGGAGAACCATGGTCCTACACCCTTCAGCGCTGGTGGCTAAGGAAAGATATTGCTAGAGGGCTTGTGACGGTCAATGGTGTGTGGTCCGATCAACCGGACCATGTGCATTCCTTTTTGAATCCTTGTCTTTCCGAAGATGAGATCGGAACCCCGGAGGCACTTAAAAAAAACATCACTTCGCCCGTACGTCTCTTGTATGTTGGTCGCCTGGAGCAATCCAAAGGCGTAGGGCGCGCGCTACAGGTGCTGGCCCGGCTGGACGCTTTGGAGGTCACAGCCACGCTGGATCTTGTCGGTGATGGTCCTGAAAGAAAGGACATGGAACAACTTGCATCGGCATTGGGTGTCGAACGGAACGTAAGATTTCAGGGATGGGTGGCACGAACCGAGTTGACACCCTACTATATGGGGGCGCACATTTTTCTTTTTCCCAGCGAGGCAAGTGAAGGATGGCCCAAGGTTCTGAGTGAAGCTATGGCATATGGTACCGTTCCCCTGACCAGTACGGTTAGTAGCATTCCTCAGTACATTCATCAGTTTGGAGCGGGACAGACCTTCGAAGCATGCGACATAGACGCTTATGCCAGGACGATTGCGAATTATGTTAAATATCCGCAGGAGTGGCAGAAAGCTTCAAGAAATGCCGCTAGGGCTGCCGAGATGTTTACTTTCCCGGCCTACTTACGAAATGTACACCAGTTGTTACGTTTGTCGGACAATGCTCTGAAGTCTGAGTTCGGTGGACCGCTCAGAAATAGCACACAAACTGTCCAACCTCATGTACGTTGATTCACTAATATCGGATCAATTCGGTTCTCTTGCAGCACCGGCAGAGCGAGCACTACGAGGCTATTGGATCGTGCTCTTTGTCGTAGTACATCCGTTTCTGGGATTGTTAATGTTTCAATATGAATTTGTTGCCACAGGGCATGCACTGGCAACTCTTGCGATAGGTTTATGGTGGGCGATCCGAGGTCGTTGGGAACGGGTGCTCTATACAGGAGCTTATCTTGTTGGAGCCGAAGTGTTGTGGCGGATGACGAACGCACAAGTTTTCTGGGAGTACGGAAAATATGCCATATCGCTTCTGTTTGTGATAGCTTTGATAAGGGCAAGGCGGTTGAGGGTCCCTCTTCTCCCCCTTTTCTTTTTTGTCTTGTTACTGCCCTCTGTCTGGTTCACCACGGAAAATATAGAGCCTGGTTTAGCACGGGGGCTTATCAGCTTTAATATGTCCGGTCCTCTTGCTCTCTTCATTTGTTCCTGGTTTTTCTTTCACACCAGAATAACTAGGACTCAAATGGTGACAATGCTTCTTGGCATCATCGCACCTGTTTTGAGCATCGCTGCCATCGCTTCATTCAACACTTTTTCCTCTTCTGATATCACCTTCGGAACGGTTTCCAATGTGACGACAAGTGGTGGGTTTGGGCCCAACCAGGTATCCTCTATGTTAGGGTTTGGGGGAGTAGCTGCATTCTTCTACCTGCTCTTGCAGAAGAAAGTAGGAAATATGCATAGAGGTTTTTTTATCGGTCTCATGCTTCTTTTCATTTTTCAGTGTGCTCTTACGTTCTCGCGCGGTGGGCTTGTTCTGGCGCTTGGTGCCGGTACGGTTGCTATTTTGTTTCTATTTCGTGATGGACGCTCGCGAACCCTCGTAGTGGTACTTGCCATCCTCTTATTTATTTTCACGGAGTTCGTGATGCTACCTTTTATGGATGATTTTACGGGCGGGGCCTTTTTGCAGCGATATTCAGAAACATCAACCACGGGCCGTGTTGGAATTGCTTTGGTAGATATTAAGATCTGGCAAGACCATCCGTTTTTTGGAGTAGGACCTGGTCGATCCTCTGTTTACCGTGAGTTCATTTATGGGGTGAGGGTTGCGGCACACACGGAATTTACCCGTTTGGTGGCTGAACATGGTACATTCGGAGTTATAGCGCTGTTCTTATTGTTCTATATGGGTTGGCGTAACCACAAACGCAGGATAGATGTAAAATCAAAAGCAATATTTGTTTCTCTTCTTACTTGGGTATTCTTGTTTATGCTCGTTAATGCTTTTCGGTTAGTTGCACCAGCTTTTGCCTTTGGAATCACTTTTACGACAATTATGGGTGATGCATGGCGACTAGAACCTGGAACGATATCAAGGGCTTTGGGCTAAACATGGTTGATACGATCAATATTAAATGAACCTAAATACCTGGATTCATGAGGGAAGCCATGAGGTGATCCACTCGAAGATAGAGGATCAACAAAGGCGTATTTTACTTGTAGGGGTCTTTGTCTCATCCTCCATAGCTGTCCATAATGTAGGAGAAGCACTATCAGAAAAGCTTTCCGAGGCCGGCTGGGGAGTTCATACTACATCCAGGCATACATCCCGGTTGTGGCGCTTGTTAGATATGGTTACAACCACTTGGCGTCAGCGTAGCCACTATACAGTAGCTCAGGTGGATGTTTTTAGCGGTCTAGCCTTTGGATGGGCCGAAGCTGTTTGTTTCTTGCTGCAACGAGCAGGGAAGCCCTTCGTGTTATCGCTGCGTGGAGGCAATTTGCCAGTGTTCTCTCATCGTTGGCCATGGCGTGTAAAGCGCCTTCTACAGTCTGCAACCCTTGTTACGGCACCTTCTCGCTTCTTACAAGAGGAGATGAGACCATATCGGGCTGATATCCTTACGATTCCCAATCCAATTAACCTTAATGCTTATGCATTCCGGCAGCGACGGCTTGTCCATCCTCGATTGGTCTGGTTGCGCTCTTTTCATGCGATATACAACCCCTCGTTAGCCCCGAAGATGCTAGCATTGTTAGTGCCACATGTGCCTGATATACGTCTTATAATGGTTGGACAGGACAAAGGAGATGGCAGTTTACAGAACGCGCATGATGTTGCACAGAAGCTGGGGGTTGTAGACCGCATTGAATGGCCGGGGGGTATTTCGAAGACTGAAGTGCCCAATTGGTTGAACAAGGGAGATATCTTTCTTAACACGACAAACATTGATAATACGCCCGTCAGTGTGTTGGAGGCTATGGCGTGCGGTTTATGTATCGTCAGTACAAATGTTGGCGGAATTCCCTATTTGCTGAAACATGAGCATGATGCTTTGTTAGTACCGCCCGATGACACGGTTGCTATGGCACATGCCGTACGTCGTATTTTAGAAGATCCTGGGCTGGCTGAACGGTTATCACGTAATGCACGAAAAACAGCTTCACAGTTTGATTGGTCGAACGTCTTTCCTATCTGGGAAAGAGTTCTAATGACGGCAGTTACCTGAAGGTTTGCAGACACTTCGGCAACGATCCTGGTCCTGGATTCTTAGAAATGTTTTGCTTCCTGTGGGCGATTCGCTTTTCGGTCAGAGGATGATCGAAAGGCTCCGCTTTTTGGAAAAAGCGCAGTGGTGGAGTAAAGAATCGATATTCAATTATCGTGATTCTGCCCTTCGCGAATTGATAACCGTGGCTTATGAGGAGGTCCCGTTTTATCACAGATTGATGGATGCAGCGTCTGTTAAATCGAGTGATATCAGGACCCTCGATGACCTTTGCAAAATACCCGTAGTAACGAAGGACATGTTGCGCTTGGGGTATCCCCATCTGACGACTCGAGATACCGGACAGAAGACACATGAATCCTACACTTCGGGCTCGACGGGTAAGAATTTTTGTGTGCGTCTCGATGAACAGACTGTAGGACGGTATCGGGCGTCCTTTCTGTTGGCCCTCGGTTGGGCTGGCTGGCACTTAGGTGAACCCCATGTACAGACGGGAATAACCCTGAATAGGAATGCGGAACGCAAACTCAAAGATTGGCTTTTGCGATGCCATTATATCTCGGCAACCCACCTCGATGATCGAAGTCTTGATACTACGCTAGATCTCATTGAAAAGTATTCCATTAAGCATTTGTGGGGATTCCCCGGCAGCCTATATTTCCTAAGCCTACGTGCCATAGAAAACGGTTGGAATCGACCTTTGCGATCCATTGTTACCTGGGGGGACAACTTGCTCCCGTACTATAGAATAATAATCGAGAAAGCATTTCGCACACGGGTGCACGATACATATGGATGCCAGGAAGGTATGCAAATTGCAGCGCAGTGTGGGCATGGTGACCACTATCATATACACAGCCTGGATGTCATCGTTGAATACCTGGATGATGAGGGAAAACCCGTAGCTCCGGGAGAGCCCGGTTCATTAATACTGACACGCTTGCATCCGGGACCTATGCCGCTTATTCGATATCAGGTAGGGGATATTGGTGTGTCGAACAATGGGGTGCCTTGTGTATGTGGGCGAGGTTTCGAACTACTACAGAGCATCCAGGGACGTGATACCGACATCGTGATAACCCCCACCGGCAACCGGCTCATTGTACACTTCTTTACCGGCGTATTAGAGCATTTTACCGAAGTCGATACGTTTCAGGTGATACAGGAAGACCTTGAATCCATCGTGTTGCGTATTGTGCCTACTCGAACGTTTTCCGAAGAAACAGCCGGGGCTATCGTAGCTGCACTTAAGCAACAGGGCACCGGTGACTTGGTTATCAATGTAGAGTGTGTACAAGAAATCCCTTTTACGCCTGGTGGTAAGCGACGCTTTATCATCAGTACGCTGAATGGTTGAAGGGAAATAACTTCAACCCTGTTGATATATTCTACTAGAGATGGAGGTGCTCTCTGAAACAAATGGGGAAGAGGGGACGGACAGCCACAGGAACAACGACAACCCGGACCATACCCATCTTTATCATGGGATACATGCATTCCGGGACGACTCTCCTCAGTAATATCTTGTCAAGGAATCCCGAGGTATACGAATATGGAGGGGAGACGCTGTTCTACGAACGGCAGCACTTGATTCGGAGAGTATTTCCAGATTTGCAAGATGATGACACATTAAAACGCTATGTAGCTTTTGTCGTACATAACATCCAGAATACGTTTGATCTCCAACGAGCCCCTTCTCACGAAGAACTTGGCATGTCCGAAGTTATGTTTGAGGCTGTTTTAGATCGGGCACGACAGGTACGGTGTTACTCAACGATCTTCAAGGAGATCTTCGATTTTCTTGCACAACGACACAATAAGAAGTATTGGATTGACAAGACGCCCTCCAACATATACTACATTGATACTATTCAAAAGGATATGCCTGAAGCTCGATTCATCGAGATCGTTCGGGATCCACGAGACGTGCTAGCTTCGAAGAAACATCGGCGTCGTTCAGTATGGCGTTCGGAACGATTTAAGCCCGAACAACGTCGTCTCAAGCATTTAGAAAAGGCCTTTGATCCGGTTTGGGATGCACTGTCCTGGAAATCGGCCATCCGTGCCGGACAGGCAGCCAAGTGCCGGGCGAAAGAACGAATCATTTCTGTTCGCTATGAAGAGTTGGTCTCTAACCCGGAAGTAGAGGCGAAAAAACTATGTGACTATCTAGGTATGCCGTTTATGAGTGGAATGCTTGATTTAGCATATCGCAACTCCGCTCTGGCAGAGAATGTGAGGAAACGAGGTATCAGTGCGGATTCAGTAGGAAGATGGCAGCATGTGTTGAGCTTGGGTGAGCGGGCTACGTGTCAATGGTTTTTGAAAAAGGAAATCTTACACCTTGGATATGATTACGTGCCTGTACGGGTGCGTGATCGTTTGAAGATTCCTTTCTTCCTTGTAAAAAGCTTGGGTGAATTTGGAGTCCGCTTGAGTAGGCGATGGCGGTTGGGAGGGCGTGACTACTTGGTTGATATTCTCCGAGGTTATAGGCGAAGATTACGGGAATTGATCTGATGAGAAGAAAGGTTGAGGTTGTTATTCCTGCACTATTGATGGCGATGAAATGGGCAAAATTCAATTCTCACGCGTGAAAACCCATACTAAACAGATCATCCAAATACAGGTAATACAGCAAGAAGACCTGGGTTCAGTAGCAAACATTCATAGAAGCGCTTTTATTGATAGTGCGCTCTCGAAACTAGGGAAAGAAGCTGTACGTCGTTACTACCTGTGGCAGCTGGTGGGACCGCACGATTGTACGGCATTAGGTGCGTTTGCTCAGGGGGAAATGGTAGGTTATTGCTTTGGTGGTGTGTTCCGAGGATCTCTTTCCGGCTTTGTGCGGTCGAACCGCTTCTATCTTATACAGCGTGTTGTGTTCAGGCCATGGTTGTTATTCAATCCAATTTTTCGTGATCGTCTTTCTAATGGAATTAGGATCCTAATAAAATCATTGCTCCGACGACATGCGATGATCTCTGCTCCCTCTGCTTCCAAGAAGAGTATGGAAACCTCTCGGTTTGGTATCTTGTCGATTGCTGTCGATCCAAGGTGGCAGAAAAACGGAATTGGGCACATCCTCATGCAAGCAGCCGAGACCCAAGCCAGAGAGGGTGGTTGTACAACCCTGCACCTGACTGTAAATCCGAAAAATGCAACGGCTATCCGTTTTTATGAACGATCAGGGTGGAAAAAAGTTATCGAACAGGATGGGTGGACCGGAAGCATGGAAAAATCATTACAAGTAGGGATGTGAGATGTATTTTTTCTTGATGGTCAGTAGTCATGATAAATTATCTGGATTAGATGAGGATTGGAATTCTTACACAGTACTTTCCGCCTGAGATAGGGGCACCTCAAACACGATTGGCCGATTTAGCGATGCGATTCGTGAGAAGAGGCCACGAGGTTTTCGTGCTTACGGCTATGCCCAATTATCCACGCGGAAGGATATATCCAGGATATGGGGGGATCTTTAAGAAAGAAGAACAGGAAGGCATCAGGATTATCCGAACCTGTATCTATCCTACTAAAAGCCTCCGCATGTTACCGCGGATGGTTAACTATCTGTCCTTTGTTTGTTCTTCAGCTGTAATCGGAATGTTTGGTTTGCCCAGGCTGGATTTTCTCTTAACTGAGAGTCCACCCTTATTTCTAGGCCTTTCTGGTTACTGGCTCAGTAGGGTGAAGAGGGCACGCTGGATCTTCAACGTATCGGACCTGTGGCCGGAGAGCGCTGTGCAGCTGGGCGTGGCATCGAGAGAGAGCACGCTTATTCGGATGGCAGAGGCCCTGGAGGCCTTTTGTTACAAAAAGGCATGGCTTGTGACGGGCCAGAGCCGCGAGATTGTTGAGAGCGTACAACGACGATTTCCCACAGTGCAGACGTATCGGCTCTCTAATGGCGTTGATACGGATCGCTTTCGCCCACGTTATCAGTCGTCTATGGTTCGCTCCATATTGGCCGATGGTCGAGAGACGGTGGCCGTCTACGCAGGCCTGCACGGGGTGGCGCAAGGACTCGAACAGATCTTGGAGGCGGCTCAGCAACTGCAGGATGTCGACGACTTCGGGATAGTTTTCATTGGCGACGGACCGGAGAAGGAGAAACTGATGCAACGTAGCCGGCACCTCCAGCTGAACAATGTGCGCTTTTTGCCTCCTTACCCACGAGAAGATATGCCCGAAGTGATGAGTGCCGTTGATATCGCTCTGGTGCCGTTGAAAAGACGCCTACCCGGTGCTGTTCCTTCAAAGCTATATGAAGCCATGGGGACGGGGCTGCCGGTTGTGTTGATGGCCGATGGTGAACCAGCTGATGTTGTCACCAGAGCAGGTGCCGGGTGCGTTGTGCCGCCCAATAATCCCGTCGCTTTAGCTCAAACGCTTCGTTGGCTCTCAAGAGACAAAGACGCGTGTGTTCGGATGGGAACCCATGGGCGCCGAGCGGCGCTCGAGCACTACAATCGTGAAGTAATTGCCGATGCCTTCATCCGCTTGATAGAACAGGCCGTCGATGCTGATATGTAATGTTGTAGGGGCGCGGCCAAACTTTATGAAAATGGCTCCCATCGTACATGAGCTTCGACGGCGCGATCTTCCCCAGCTATTAGTGCATACCGGGCAGCATTATGATGCTCGGATGTCTCAGTCGTTCTTCATCGATTTAGGGCTTCCTGAACCAGATGTCTATCTCGATGTCGGGTCGGATACACACGCCCGACAGACGGCTCGCATCATGACGGCCTTTGAGCAGGTATGCCTGCGGCAATGCCCGGATCTGGTGATGGTGGGAGGAGATGTCAATTCAACGCTGGCTGCGTCGTTGGTAGCATCCAAGCTGCATATTCCAATCGCTCATGTGGAAGCCGGCCTACGCTCTTTTGATCGTCGAATGCCCGAGGAAGTCAATCGCGTAGTGACGGATCATCTCTCCGAGCTATTGTTTACCACAGAGCCTAGCGGTAATGAGAACTTGCGAGTGGAAGGCGTTGCATCGGAACGCATCCATTTTGTGGGCAACTGCATGATCGATACGCTACTCAAACACGTAGACGAATGCATCGACACTGCACCCTGGGCAAAGCGGTTTGATCTGGAACCTTTCTCCTATGGCCTTCTCACCTTGCATCGACCATCCAATGTAGATGAGGAAGCAACGCTGGCTAAACTTATCAGGATAGTGCAGAGCCTTGGAAAAGTGCCAATCATTTTTCCGGTTCATCCGAGGACATGGGAACGCCTGGCCCGTACCGGCATTGAGTTACAAGCGCCGATTCGACCTTGTGAGCCACTTCCTTATAAAACATTCTTGGGTTTGCAGGCCAGGGCAAAATTCGTGCTCACCGACTCGGGGGGAATTCAGGAGGAAACGACAGCACTTGGTATTCCTTGTTTAACCTTGCGCTCCCATACTGAACGTCCGGTTACCATAGAAGAGGGCACGAATTGTCTGGTGGGTACAGATCCTCGGCAGATTCGCAAGCAAATAGATTCTATTGTGGCTGGAAGTTGGAAGAAGGGTAAAAAACCTCACCTGTGGGATGGACAGAGCGCCTTACGCATTGTGGATGTGGTTGAGAACTGGTCGGCTTCACTCTCTTCATAAAGGATCTATGCGAACAACCCATCTTCCCTTTGCCCTGCCCGATGTCGATGGTGCTGAACTGGAAGAGGTTCGCGACTCGCTGCTTTCGGGATGGCTGACGACGGGGCCAAAGACCCGGCAGTTCGAGGCGGACTTCGCCGAAGCCGTGGGCGCGAAGCATGCGGTCGCCGTGAACTCGTGCACGGCGGCCATGCACCTGGCTCTGGAGGCCAGCGGCCTCGGCCCGGGCGATGAGGTCATCACGACGCCTTATACCTTTGCAGCTACCGCCGAGGTCATTCGCTACTTCGATGCGCGTCCCGTCTTCGTGGACATAGAGCCGCAAACGTTCAACATGCGTCCCGAGCTTATCGAGGGGGCCGTTACAAAGCGGACCAAAGCTATCATCCCCGTGCATATCGCCGGGCTGGCGGCTGACCTGGATGCCATCCACGACGTAGCGCAGCGGAACGACCTGCTCGTGATCGAGGACGCGGCCCATGCGTTTCCTTCGGCATACAAGGGACGGATGATAGGAAGTGTGAGCGCGTTCACCTGCTTTAGCTTTTATCCGACCAAGAGCATTACGACCGGTGAAGGGGGGATGATCTGCACGAATGAGGATGCCTGGGCCGAGCGCTGTCGCGTCATGGCACTGCACGGGATCAGCAAGGATGCCTGGAAGCGCTACACCGCCGAAGGGTCCTGGTATTATGAAATCATCGCCCCAGGCTTCAAGTATAATATGACCGACATCGCGGCGGCGATGGGGCTGGCCCAACTGCGTAAGGCCGAGACGATGTGGCAGCGCCGGTGCGACATCGCCCGCCGGTATCACGACGCCTTTCGGGAGGAGTCGGCGCTGGAGATCCCCTCCGACCGGAGCGACTGCCGGCACGCCTGGCACCTCTACATGCTCCGCCTGAATACGGACCGGTTGACGATTGACCGAAATACCTTCATTCAGGCGTTGAAGCAGCGCCATATTGGAACCAGCGTGCATTTCATTCCGCTGCATCTGCATCCCTACTACCGCGAAACCTACGGCTACCGACCGGAGGATTATCCCGTTGCCTATCGCGAGTACCAGCGCGAGGTTTCGTTGCCTATCTATTCGAAAATGAGCGATGACGATGTGCAGGACGTCATCGAGGCGGTGCTCGATGTCGTTGCCTCGCACGCGGCATGAAGGATGGTGCGCTCGATCCGCGTGATTCCGTCCCGAAGCGGCTATTCGACGTACTGGCATCGGCCGCGGGCCTCATCCTGCTCTCCCCGCTGATCGTCGCCGTCGCCGTAGCGGTGAAGCTGTACGACAGGGGGCCGGTTTTGTACAAGAGCTTGCGCATCGGAAAAGGTGGACGTCGTTTCCACCTTTTTAAGTTTCGGACGATGGTGGTAGACGCAGACCGTCAGGGACCGGGTATCACCACGGCGCGTGATCCCCGGGTAACCCCGGTCGGACGCTTTCTGCGCCGCTACAAGCTCGACGAACTACCGCAGTTAATCCATGTACTCAAGGGTGAGATGTCGTTCGTCGGTCCGCGCCCGGAAGATCCCCGGTATGTGGCCCGGTACACACCCGATCAGCGCCGCGTGCTTGCCGCACGGCCGGGAATTACCGGGATCGCCTCGCTTGCTTACCGGCGCGAAGAAGAGTTGCTGGTAGGGCCGGATTGGGAACGTCTTTACTGTGAAGAGATCCTACCTGCGAAGCTGGCGCTTGAGTTGGACTACTTGAGCCGCCGCACCTTCTGGAGTGATATCGGATTGATTCTGCAGACCCTCAAAGCGCTTTTTGTAGGTTCTATCCCTGTATGAACGCCTGTCACACTACGTTCTTACATTTGGAAGCAGCAGGTCGATATGGTTATTGATGTCATTTTATGAAGTTTATGTAGTACCTTATGCCTGATGCTGAAAGAGGCGTTAAAGAATGTGCCGTCATCCTAATCATGGGCTTCAATTCGTATGGGATACCTGATACGACCCATTGAATATCTTGCCGCCTGGCTTCTCAAGCTGCGTAATCGCCATTTCTTAGTTCTAGATGTACTGACGTTGCTTCTGACGCCGGCCCTGGCACTCATGCTGCGCCTGGATAGTCTGGCGGGGTTTCAGGAATTCGAGCGGTCGCTGGGCGTCATCACGGTCGTCTTTTTATTGGTCAAGGTGGCCATCTTTTACGTGGCAGGGCTCTACAACCGGTACTGGAAGTATGCCAGCATCGACGAGCTGGCGAAGATTACCCTGGCGGTTCTGTTTGCCCTGGGTATACAGACGGTGCTTTTCCTCATGGTATTGCGCCCCTTGGGATGGGTGGACCCGGCCTTTCCGCGATCTGTGCCGTTGCTGGAGGGCCTGTTGGCCTTGTTCCTGATCGGCGGCTCGCGCTATAGCGTACGGCTGGCCCAGCGCCTCCAGCAGCATGTTCGAAGTAACGGGCACGGAAAAGGCGTTCTGGTCTTTGGTGCCGGTGAGGCCGGGATCCGGATCGTGGAGGAAATGCTCAAGAGGCCGCGCCTGGGGCTGCGTCCCCTCGCCTTCCTCGACGACAATCCTGAGAAACAGGGGATGCGCATACGCGGCCTCGACGTCATCGGCGGGCGTCACGAGATTCCGGGGCTTGTGGAAGAAGCAGACGCTAAACTCGTCATTATTGCACTTCCCAGCGCTTCGGGGAAGGCCGTGCGAGCGGTATCCGACATATGCAGGGAGGCCGGCGTGGAGACGAAGACGATTCCCAGCGTCTATGAACTCCTCGATGACAGGGTCAGCATCACCTCGCTGCGCGATGTGCAGGTAGAAGACCTGTTGCGGCGCGCGCCTGTGCGGACTGATACGAGCAAGGTAGCGGCTATGCTGCAGGGCAGCCGCGTCATGATTACCGGGGCGGGTGGATCTATCGGGGCGGAGTTGTGCCGGCAAATCTTGCACCTGAAGCCGGATGAACTCGTCCTCCTGGGGCATGGGGAGAACTCCATCTTTCGGATAGAGGCGGAATTGCGGCGGCGACAGGAAGAGCCGCTTGCGGTACGGCTGCATCCGGTGATCGCCGACATCCGAGATCGTCACCGCATGGAGCACGTGTTCGCTACCTACCGGCCGGACGTCGTCTTCCATGCGGCGGCGCATAAGCACGTGCCGCTCATGGAAAGCAACCTGGAGGATGCCGTCACCAACAACGTCGAGGGAACGCGGAGCCTGCTTGCGTTTGCCGAAACCTACGACGTGTCTCGCTTCGTGTTGATCTCGACGGACAAGGCGGTCAATCCGTCCAGCATCATGGGAGCAACCAAACGTGTGGCCGAACTGCTTGTGCACGATGCCGCCGTCCGGACGGGGCGGGCCTTTTCGGTGGTCCGGTTTGGGAACGTGCTGGGGAGTCGGGGGAGCGTGCTTCAGGTCTTCCGCGAGCAACTGGCCCAGGGGGGGCCGCTAACGGTGACGCACCCCGATGTCCGGCGCTATTTTATGACGATCCCCGAGGCCGTTCACCTGGTACTTCAGGCGGCCACCATGGGACAGGGGGGGGAGGTATTCCTGCTGGAGATGGGCGAGCCGACCCCTATCGTAGACCTGGCGCGCGACCTCATTCGGCTCAGCGGCCTGGAGGAAGGGCGCGGCGTCGACATCGTGTTCACCGGGCTGCGTCCGGGGGAGAAAATGGACGAAGAATTGGCGGGACACGGCGAATCCTTCGGGCCTACCGAGCATGAGAAGATTCTCGTGCACAGCCAGAACGGGACGACCGGAATGACGAACGGGTGGACCGAAGAGCATCATACCCGCCTACGCCAGGGCGTAGATGACCTGGTGGCTGCCGCCCGGCGTGGCGACACGAAGCAGCTCGTAGAGCGTTTGTGGCAACTCGTGCCGGAGGTTCACAAAGAGACGATGCAGGCGGCGCTCGAAGATTCGTAAAGGCGCCCTCTGACAGCGCCATACGTGTGACTCAAAGGTCTATGCTCGGGCGTAGACCTTTTTTGATTTACCTTCCTCTCCCGCGTCTAATACTGCAGGCTCTGAAACGGTAGCCCCCACCGCAGCATCACGAACGGAGCCACGTAGCGATCGGTCCCGGTCTCGGCATCGTCGATAGACTCGGCCTTGAACGCCGCCTCGAGATACACATCGGGCAGGAGTTCGTAGCCGAGGTAGGCTTCGACGAGAAGGTGCGTCTGTCGAATCCCTTGCAGGAGGCGCACGTCGGTGTCCGAGACGCGGGTGCCGAAGGAAAGGGACGGATCGGAACCGAAGTTCTGCGTGGATGTGTTGCGGCCCCGGCGGGTGTAGGCCAGGTTCAGGGCCGCGCGAAGGCGGGTCGTCGGCTGGTAGTCCAGGAAAAACGCAACGTCACTGGCGTTAGGCCCGGCGGGGTGCCCCAGAAGGTCGTTGTAGTGGATATAGGCCGACAGCGAAGACTGGTGGCTATAGAGGTACGGCCGAAGCCGCGCATATTCAAAGCGGAGCGACAGGTTCTTTAGCGGCACGTCTGCGAGGTGCAAACCCGCCATCCACCCCCACTTGTTGCCCCACCATTTCTTTCCGATCTGGTTGACCTTTAGCTCGTCGATGAGCAGTTCGGTGTAGAGGCGTACGCCGGGCCAGGCAACCCAGGAAAAACTGCCTCCCAGCAGCACATTGTCCGGGTTGACATCGGGGTTCACCAGGTCCGATTCGACGGCGCGGTAGAGGATGATAGGGTTGAGGTACGACAGCTCGAAGCCGCCGGCACGCAGGCCGAGGCTGTCGGGAGAGGAGAAGATGACGCTCTCGAAGAGGGCCACCTGAATACGGTTCGACACCCGGATAGCGAGCCGGTGGAACGCCCCATACTTGCTCGGCACGACGCTCGTAAACAGGTCTTCCGGAGACTGGTCGGAGAGCTTAACAAAGAGGTTGGTGTATTGCAGACGCCACACCGTCGTGCGGATCTGGAGTTGGTCGAAAACGGGGGCGAAGTTGGAGAGCATCAGGCTGCCCTTGCCGAACCCCCACCGGTTGCGGTCGCGCCCGAGGCGTACCTCGAAGTGTTTGGAGCGAAAGCCTGCGATGCCGGTCGCCACGAAGTAGTCGTAAAACTGACCGTCCCGGTCAAACTTGGTGGATCCGAGGCGCGGGGCCGTATCGAGGGCAAAGGCGGGCCATGCGTCGCGCCGCTGATTTTCCTCCAGCCGGGTTTCGAAGAAGATGTGCTTTCCGATGTGGCCCGAGGCGCGGAGCCCCCGGGTGTTCTGCCATACCGGTACGGACGCCTCCCGGTCGTCGCGCTGCGACTGGCGGGCGCGGCCGTAGGTCAGGTAAAAAAGTGGGTTCACCTGGAGGGCGAAATCCTCGCCTTCTGCCGAGATGAAGTCGCGTCCGTTCCGGAAGGCGAAGGGAATAACTTTGCGGAAGGTCGAAACGCCGGGACCGGGTGCTGTGCCTCGGAAGCGCGCGTATAACTGCCGGTCGACGCGGCTCAGCGTGCCGGCGTCCAGCGAGTCGAGGTACTGCCGGGCCTCGTAGGCGGAGAGAGGCTGGTGGCTCAGCACAGCGTCGGGGAGCCTGCCCAGCGTCTGTTGCCGGAGCAGGAAACGGTGCAGCGGATCGTTGATTTGCAGAAGTCCGTCCTGCTGCGCCCATGCGGACGTGACGGGGCCGAGGAGAACGGCGAGGACAGTCAAACAAAGGCGCATACGGCGAGCAAGACGGCTTCGAGTGGAAAGCGCATCGAGGCTGCCGCAACCGTTACAGACGCTCCGGAGATACCTAGTTAACAAACGTTTTGTGTTTTTCATTCGCGCTCTCCAGTTCGTCAAGGCGTTTTACCATCTCGCCTGCGTCGATCAGTTTGATATAGCTTGTCGATGCTTGCGTCAGGGCATGGATCGCTCGAAGTTTGACTTCGAGGGTGGAATCCGGGTCCATAAGAATTTCCTCAACGGTCGTGATGGCCTGCCATAGGTTGTGGTGAGCGCCTTAATGTCGCCTGCCTTACGTATGTGTTTTTGCTTCATGTTTCTCGTCTTAAGGCTAAAAAGAGAGCGGTACATCGGGGTTGCCAAGGCAGCAAACGGCGAAAGATACGAGCCGGAAGGCCAGCAAGGCAAAAGACGAGGGGGAGGGCTAAAGGATAGTTCCTCTCTTGAAGCGTTGGTAGTACTACGCAATTTTGCGTTGCGCAATTTTGCGTTGCGCAATTTTGCGCAGCGGGCCTGCGAAGAATCCATGATCAGGGAGATGGAGTTAACCACAAAACCGGGTTAACTTCAGCCGCGATTTGAGCGGATTAAAATCGGGGCGATGTCGATGGCCCGGGAATTTTTTGGCCTGGAAGACACGATATCCCCTGGCAGATTCTCGTTGAGCAACATAAAGAGATCATGCTTCCTCATGGTCTGTCTCGGGCGAGGCGTTTTCCTCTTCGGTGGAGGTCTCGGACGACGCCCGGGCGGCCAGCACTGCATCCAGCCCGCCTAGCTCGGCTGCGAGGTGGTCCGAAAGCTCCGGTGGAGATGCGGCCCGCCGAGGGTCGTCGGGGAGAGGCTGCTCATTGGGGGAAGGCTCTTTGTCCCGGGGCATCGTTGCGCTCCATGGTGGTCACCGATACATCCCAAGATCCCAGTACATGGTCTGTTGCGCCAGTACAGATCTCCTTTTTATTACTACAGATCTCCTTTCGCGGCCTGTTCCAGGTATTTCGACGGGGTCATGCCATACTGTTCCCGGAAGCGGCGGTTGAAGTACGAGAGGCTGTTAAAGCCCACGGCATAGGCAATCTCAGAAATGTAGCCCTCACGGTTGCGGAGCAGCTCGGCGGCACGTTCCAGACGGATCGTGCGGATGAGTTGAGACGGCGACATCCCGTACTCCTCTGTGAGCCGGGCGTGCAGTCGTGAGTAGCTTAGCCCCACTTCTTGGGTCAAACACAGCACGGAGAACGTGTCGTCCTGCAGATGTTCTTCGATGATCCGGCACACGCGGCGTACAAAGTCGGAACGTGGCGGGTCCTCATGCGACATCGTGCCGCGAGAGGCCGCGAACCGGTCGCGTAAGCGGCGGCGCAGGGCCAGCAAGCTCTCCAGGCGCGCCCGCAGCGTCTCGGCCTCGAAAGGCTTCGTAATATAATCGACCGCCCCGCTACCGAGCCCCTCGAGTTCATCCTCGAGGGCCGCACGGGCCGTCAGGAGTACTACCGGGATACAATCGGTCTGCGGATCCTGCCCCAGGTGACGGCACAGCTCGAAGCCTCCCATCTCAGGCATCATTACGTCGGCTACGATCAGGTCGGGCAGCGCCTGACGGGCACGCTGTAGCCCCTGCTTGCCATTTTCGGCCTCAAGTACCCGGTAGACCGGTTCCAGAAACGAACGCACGAATCGCCGAATGTCTGCGTTATCGTCTACCACGAGGATGGTGATCCTGTCAATGTCCTCGCCTGAAGCGGGTGCCGTCTCTTCTGCGGTGGCCCCATTGGACGAGGGAGGGGCGGGCACCTCCAGCGTGCGTGCGGGTTCGGTAGGCGGTCGCTGTTGGAGAGGCGCCAAACGGTGCCGCCTCCATTTTTCCTCGTCCACAATCTGGTCGGGAGCGAGATGATGCCGTCCTTTCTTCAAGCTGACCGTGAATGTGCTGCCGCGTCCCACCTCACTGGTCACGTGTATCGCCCCGGCGTGCAACGCGACCAATTCTTTAGCCAGCGCCAGTCCGATCCCAGTGCCTTCCTGGCGTTGTGCGGGTGTGTGGTCGGAGTGATAGAAACGGTCGAACAAATGAGGCAGCTTGTCCGCTGCGATACCGCAGCCTGTGTCTGCTACAACGACCTCCGCTTTGTCTGCATGTTCCAGAACGGCTACCTGCACCTGCCCGCCGGCCGGAACGAACTTCATTGCGTTGGAAAGCAGGTTTGCGAGCACCTTCTCCAGTGCATCTGCGTCGAAGTAGATCCAGCATGGCCCGTGGGTCGAGCAGGTCAAGTCGATGCGATACCGCTCCGCCAGGGGTGCAAAGGCCAGGGTGGTCTTTTCAACAAAGCGCGTCAGATCCTGTCGGCGGGCGGCCAGGCGGGTCTGGCCTTCCTCCAACTGGGCCAAGTCCAATAGCTGGTTGATAAGCCGTCGCAGACGTTCGCCGTTACGAAGCATCATTTGGTGCTGCGAGCGTAGGGATTCCGAAAGCAGGCCGTATTCTCCGGCCAGGGCGCTCTTGATCGGTCCGATGATGAGCGTCAGCGGGGTTCGGAATTCGTGGCTGATGTTGGAAAAGAAGCGTGACTTGGCTTTGTCGAGCGTCTCTATCCGGCGGGCATGTTCTTCCAGATGCTGCTGTCGTTGCCGGGCTGCCCGCCACCGGATGAAACCCAGCACCAGCAGTGTGAAGCCTAGGCCATAGAGCAGGTAGGCCCACCGAGTTTGCCACCACGGCGGCAAGATGACGAGGTGTACCGAGGCCTCCCGTTTTCCCCGGTGTCCCTGAAAGTCCAGGGTTCTGACGCGGAAGACGTAGGTGCCCGGTGAAAGGTTAGGGTAGCTGGCGTAGCGGCGTGATCCTGCTGATACCCACTCCCTGTCGAGTCCCTCCAGCTTAAAGGTATACTGGTGCTGCGTCGGAGCCCGAAAGTCAAGCGCTGCGTAGTGGAAGGCAACGAAATTATCGTCGTGAGGGCGTTCAATGCGGTGAATGTGGGTGATGGCTGAGTCCAGTTGTGCGGGCTGATTGAACACGTCAAAGCCTGTGATGGCCAATGGCGATGGAGTCCATCCCAACTGCAGGCTGTCGGGATGAAAGAGGACCACGCCTTGCATGGTCCCAAAGACAAGCTCTCCCTGGGGCGTCCGATGGCAGGAATTAAAATAAAAACCGGCATCCGGCAGCCCCTCCGCTGTTCCGAAACGCACGAACTGTTCCAGGTCCGGATCAAACCGGGCGAGGCCGCCCATGGTGCCGATCCAGAGGTGCCCCCGGTCATCCGGCAGGATGCACGCGACGTTGTTGTGGGGAAGCCCGTCTGCCGTCGTGTAGGCGTAAAAACGTTCTGTGGCCCGATCAAACCGGTTGATTCCCTCGCCCATGGTACCGATCCACAGCGTGCCGCCGGCGTCCTCCGCGATTGTCAAGATGCGATCACCGCTGAGGCTCTGAGGGGCATCAGCGTCATGTCGGTACCGGGTGAATGTGCCCGTCGTGCGGTCCAGCCGGTTGAGGCCTCCGCCCAGCGTACCCACCCAGAGCGCACCGGTATGATCCTCGAAGATAGGCCAGACCATGTCGGCGCTGAGGCTCTGGGGGTTGGCAGGGTCGTGGGTATAGTATCGGTAGCGTTCGCTCGTGAGATCGAAGGCGGCCAATCCCCGGAACACGGTCGTGATCCACACGAGCCCGTCGGCATCCTGGTAGGCCGCGTAGATGCGATCCCGGCCCAGACTCGCCGAATCACCCGGGGCATGCCGGTAGCGGGTGAAGACACCCGTTGCCCGGTCCAGCCGATTGAGGCCTCCGCCCAGCGTACCCACCCAGAGCGCACCGTCGGCGTCTTCCCAGATGGCCGTCACCTCGTCGTGGCTCAGACTACTCGGGTCCCCGGGGTCGTGGCGGTACCGGGTCAGCACACCGGTGGTACGGTCCAGCCGATTCAATCCTCCGCCCAGCGTACCGACCCACAACGCCCCGTCGGTACTGACGTAAACCTGGCTGGCTTTCGGATGACTCAGGCCCGTCTGTAGATAGGGGCGGTAGGTATAGGTGAAAAATGGACGATGGAGCAGGCTTCGGCTGAGGCCGTCATACGTTCCTACCCAGAGCACTCCCGTCCGATCTTCCAAGATCGAGGTTACCCGGTTGTCGGCCAGGCTCTGGTCGTCGTCGAGGTCATGGGCATACTGCACGAATGTACCCCTTACAGGGTCGAGCCGAGCCAGGCCGCCTCCCCAGGTACCGATCCAGAGTGTGCCGTGCCGGTCCTCTTCGATGGCCGTGACAATGGTATGCGGCAAGGCACGGGGGTCGTCTGGGATGTGCGGATACGCTGTAACGTGTCCCGCATCCCGATCGATCCGAAACAGACCACCTCCCCAGGTGCCCACCCAGAGTTGCCCGGCCCGGTCCGCGTACAGGCTGAATACATCGTCGTGGGAGAAGCCCGGCAGGGCATCCGAGTCACGATAGTACCGAATGAAATGGTCCGCCTCCGCATCGTAGCGGTTCAGTCCCTGCCGCGTGCCGATCCAAAGTCGTCCGGCCTGATCTTCGGCGAGGGCCGTCACGCCGCTTCGACTCAGTGAAGCAGAATCCTGTGGATCGTGGTGATACCGTATGAAGTCGTCGGTGGACGGATCATAGCGGTTTAGTCCATCCTGGGTGCCCACCCAGAGCACGCCGTGCCGGGTCTGGGAAAGGGCCAGCACATTGTCATGGCTCAGGCTGCGGGCATCGTCCGGATCGTGTCTGTACCGCCGGACTCGCCCCGTCGCTGGGTCGTAGCGGTTCAGTCCCTGCCGGGTGCCCACCCAGATCTGCCCGGCCTGATCTTCAAAAAGGGCTCGGACATTGAGGTAGCTGTCCGAAAGCGTGGTGATATCTTCCTCTTCATGCCGAAACACCTTGATCTCGTGCCCGTCATAGCGGCCCAGACCGTCGAGTGTACCCAGCCACAAGAACCCGTCGCGATCCTGCCACAGGCTCGTAACAGCTGCTGACGGAAGGTCGTTTTCCTCGGCGAGGCGTTCAAAGGAAAGCTCCTCTGACGGCTGTGCCCTGAGCGTAGTCGTCACAAGCAGAAGCCCCATCACCCCGTACGAGAAAATTCCAAAGATTCTGAACATGGAAACGAAGTTGGCACCGAGGGAATACATGGTACAAAATCCACGTGACTGAAGGAACGGCCCCGACAAGACCGTTCAGTCGACGATGGACCAGGGGTTGACCTCTTCTTCCCGGCGTGCCGTCCCACACCATCCCATCTTGACAGGCGTATCGTAGAGGCGACGAAAACCGAGGCGGCGCCAAAAGTGTACGAGGTTCGGGACGATCACTTTCACCACGGGCAGCCCGATGTCCGCGCGCGTCAGGTTGAGCATGTAGATCTCGAGACCTTCCGCTTCGGCCCGTCGGACACTCGTCAACACGTCGTCTAGCACGTCGTCCGTGGTCCCAACCCGGTAGTCGTCAGCCGTTTTGAGCGGACGTTCGGGATCCGGGGCCAGGTAAGGGTGCTCGGCCACAGTCACCGTCTGTAACCATTCGAGGCCGAGCGGATCCCGCGTGTAGTAGCGCGTGGCGCCCTCGGCGGTCTCTTCCAGAACGTTGTAGAGCACCTGATTGAGTTCCGTCAAGGCCCTGCCGATGGCGATGACAGGGTCATCGTGGCAGCCGTATCCCTTAATGAGGTCCTCCGGTTTTCGACCCGTACGACGAGAGAGAGCAACAAAGCAGGGAAAGCCCAGGTCCGTGGTGACGTCCAAAACGTGCAGATCTCGGCGCAGCACGTCGGCATAGTACTGCTCCAGTTCGACGAAATACGCGTTTCCGAAGCTGGCCAGATCCACTCCTGGACGGCGCATACGGTTGTAAAACCAGATCGCAACCGCGTCTCGTTCTACCAACTCGTAGAAGCCTTGCACGACGGCTTCTTCAAGCGTGGCACCGGCCGCGTTGCCGTTCGAGTCGGCCCGGCAGAAGATCGTGCCGTCATCCGGATAACCGAAGAAGCCGTAACGGGCCGGGATGTACCGGTACTGCCTCCGGGCCAGCGACCAGACCGGTACCCAGGCGATGACTTCTCCTTCATCGAACGGCTCGGGGACGAACAGCATCGGGCTGGGGCACGCTGCGTTCCAGGCCGTCCGCGTCGCATACTGGCGCGCGCTGAAGCCGAGCAGTGCATCGGGGTGGATGGCCTGCGGCTTAAGTTCGTTGTACGAAGCCCGGACGGCGTACTCATACCCCTGCCAGATCGCGCTGTAGCGTTCGAGGCCTTCTCCTACCGCACTCATCCGAGCCTGCGCGTCCGTCATGCCCTTGCCTGAGCTGCCAGCCTGTTCGTTGGCCCGCAGCTTGTCAAGCGTGTCGAAGACGGCCACGAGCGAATGCTGGACCTGATAAGTATGCAGCAACCCACCCGGCGGCGTCGGCAGGCGTCGCAGGTGGCGCAGCACACCGGTATGTGAGTCGATGAGGTGCCGGAACCTATCGAACGCGGCTTCCGGCGTCTGGGTGCGGTGGCCGCCGTCGCGGGTGACGGTCTTCATGCGCGACCGAAGGACGAGAGGTTCCGGCGGCTGGGGGCCCACACACGGGGCATCTGGGTAGGCGTCTAACATGGTGTTTTTCGAGGTTGAGTGCTGTGAGGTCGAAGGTCAGGAAGGTGTTCTCGAGGCGGTCGTGACCTTCTCGTGCGAGCCCCTGGATGATTTCAAGGGCGGCCAAGTTGAGTGCCAGGTCCCCCGTGCCGGGCAGCCCGGCAATCGACGTAATGAGAGGCGTGGTCCGGCCCTGCGTCTGGCGTAAGAAAACCTCGGCCCGCCGGTTTTCCAGAAGCTGTGCCGCCAGGCATGCGGCACAGGCCGTCCGATCCGGCGCAATGAGTGGGCCCAACCAGATCGTTGCACCGACGGGCTTGACCAGCATCCACGGCTGCCGTGCCGCCCAGGCCTCCCGGTTGAACGCCTGTACCTCTGCTCGCAAGTAGTCGTCCGTGCAGATCAGCGCCAGGTCTACCTGCATTTGGTGCAGAAGGGCCGGGCTGATCACCTCTATATTCATCCGGCAAAGATGATGGGCTAAGGAGGTACCATCGATGGGGCCGAACGCCCGAAGGGCCACACGCGCCTGGCGGAGCCGGTCGGCAGCCTGCCGGGGGTCCACGCCCCCGTAGTGCCAGTATGCTATCTCCTGGCTCTCTATATCATCATGGTGCTCGATCACGTGTCCATCGCCGAGGAGCCGGGCCATGATCGCGCAGGCTTCATCTGCAGGAAGCATATCCGCGACCTGCCGAGCAACCGTCTCGACGGTGCAGGGGGCTCGCTGCAAGCACCGGAGAACGGCGACGACGCCTGTGCCCTGCAACGCGATGTACCCGCGTTCATCGACCAGGAACACGGCGTCTGCGTCGACGAAAGCAACCTGGTAGCGAGGACTGACGACAAAACACTTGCCGTCTGTCTCGTTATGAGTTTGTGGCATTGTGGTTTAGGGTCGTGTCATTATAATTCTTGTTTGCGAAGGGGGCGGGGTAGCCCTACCTTCTGGCTACCCCGCCGGGTCTTCGCCTGCACTACAGGGTGGTGCAGCAGGGAATGCAGGGTTCGGTCAGCCGGATTGGCTGCATCGCCTGCGGATGATCCCCCCAGCTCACGTAGAGTGGGGGCCGCATGGCTCCACCGCTATGCACGGTACGAGCGACATCGGAGTGTTTTCTGGCAGACAGAACACCCGCTTCTGGGCGCTTCAGTTCGAGCGTTTTCATAGCTGAACCTCCATTGTTAAACTAATAGGGCCCAGACGCGAAGGTCTTGGGGCTCATGGTTCTGAGCAGTTTGACATACGCACCCCGCTGATATCTTCCCCGGTACTTTGAATGGAAGGTATCACTGTGAAATTCCATGAAAAGGAACTTTTGCGATAAAGCCGCTCCCATAGCGATGAGTGAATACCGGCCCAGCCAAGTAGCTGGACGGGTTGTCGCCGGCCTGAAAACTTTGTTCTTTCCCAATCACAGGTTCCATGGAGCACAACGCTGAACCCCTCCGGTATTACAACCTTTTGTTGGCTGCCGGCAAGACGCCGCAAGTCATCACAGAAACCATCTGGTCGCTGGCTACACAGAGTCCAGTCTGGTTTCCCTCTAGCATTCACATCATCACCACGTCGGAAGGAGAAGCGATTATCAAGGCGCGGCTCCTCGGTGACAAAACGATGCGCGATGGGTGGGGGAATCCTATTCGTGATGCTAATGATCGATGGACCGGTTTCACCCGGGATATCCTGACGGGCAACACAGTGGTGCCTGAATTTTGGCTTCCGGAACGAGATCAGGGGGAACCCATCGACGACATCCGCAACCGCGACGATGATAAACGATATGCCAACCTCTGTTATCACCGTGTCTATGAACTAACCCGGCCCGGTCAACCTCCGCTGGTCGGTTCTATCGTTGGCGGACGGAAAACCATGAGTGCTCACATGATGACCGCGTTCTGTGTCTATGGACGCACCGAAGACCGCCTGATCCATGTGCTGGTCGATGCCTTGGCTGAGAAAGACCCCGACTTCTTCTATCCCACACCAACCAAACCTTATGGTATTGATAAGGTCGATATTCCCTTTCCCCGTTTGCATCTCGTCTTGAAGGATAGTTTGCTCGACCAAGTAGCACAACAGACCGAAGAAGAGCAAAATTTTCAGGCCATTCTTAAGGCACTCAATCCCTATCTGGCGACGGAAAAGACCCCTGCCCACCTGGTCATTCACATGGGCGTTCGTGATGATGCCTCCGCATCTCACCGCGATCCCCCGGCAGCCTGCCTTGAGTTTCTAGATCGAGACAACAAAACGATTGACAAGGCGGCTACCCTGTCTGCTGCCGACCTGGCGACCTTTCTTGTGTTCGCTGAATATACCCAGGGAGGGCGCGCAGAGGTATACCGAGAGCAACTCATGCAGCAGGAGGTGCACCGCCAACGCGTTTGGGTTTATCACTACTACCGCACAAAGGGTCCGGCCTCTCTGTCAGAATGGGATCATAAAGACCGCGTCAGCAAATCCAGGTCACTGCTTAATAAACATATCGAGCAGGTGCCGTTTGCGAAGGAATATCTCTTTATAGAGTCGACGCGCGCAACCGCAGCGTATTTTTGGGCCCGACCGCTGCCAACCCTCAAATTGATTACGTATAAGAAACTCCGCGCTCGTTGGCCTTTCACTTATTTGCCTGAACCGGCCTATTCGCCGTCCTGATGAATCCTCCCTTCGTCAGTCTGACCCTGCCCCGCACACCATCGCATTGCTGTCCCCTTAAGGCGCCACGTGTCTTTTCCACCTATCGAGACGGTGTGCCCGAGCCGTGGCACCGGACGTGCAGATCAACTCCATTGAAGTCGAAAAGGAAAAGAGCTAAGCAGGAGATACGTGCAAGAGAAAAGGAGATATGTACTAGAAGATCGCAGAACGGCTTCGTAGTTATGCTATTGGTTCGTGTGCCAGGAGTCTTTTACAGCGTGTCACAAGACCGAACGGTGAAGCTGTTAGCGCCACCACGTGAACTGGGGGTCTCATGGATCCAATATATTGCAAAGTCGTCACCCCGATGTTTCTGGCGGGGACGGACAAACAAACCCTTGAATTCCGTGCACCCTCCATCCGGGGTGCGCTGCGCTGGTGGTTCCGGGCGGTGGCAGGCGGCTACACCAGCCTGACGGAACTGAAGCGTATGGAGAGCCGCCTCTTCGGCGATTCGGGCAACACCGGAGCCTCCTCGCTCATCGTGCGCGTGTGGGCAGACGCTTTCGATAAGACCCAGAAGGCCCCGATGTTGCCACATAAGACCGGGAATCAGCAGGCCTTAACAGAATGTGTGCCGACAGGCACCTTGTTCGGCGTCTCCCTGAACCATTCCCCCTACTGCTCCAATCCACTTGCCGTCGAGACGGCAACCGCCCTCTTCTACCTGCTGGCTGCCCACGGCGGCCTGGGTCGCCGCTCCCGCCGGGGCTTCGGCGCGTTCCAGCCCGTGGACTGGAAGCCCGAGGACGAAAAAGCCGTCAAGCGTCTTATCAAGGAAAAGGTACAGAACGCACGTCAGGCCGTTAAGGCCTTCATCGACGCCCATCCCCCATCAACCCCACCCACGTTCGGAGCCAATGCCGTTTCCGATTTCCCGGTGCTGCACCCGGATGTAGCCACCATCCGCATAGGCGAGGCAAGAGAATGGGACCCGTTTATCAAGGCGTTGATGTCTAAGTGCAGCAACATAAAGGGTTTCTCCCGGCGCGTCCTCGGCAGCGGTTCGCCCCGGCAGGCCAGCACCCTGGTCGTCTCCGTGATTAAGACTAAAGATGGCTCCCTCGTGCCCATCTATTCGCAGTTCTACAGCAATACAGTTGTCCGAGTCGTTAACAAACGACCAAGCCTGACACCGACGGTGCAGCGTAGTGCAGCAAACAATGAATTCGCCCAGATCGAAGCCCTACCCGCTAAAGTTTCTTCTTCACTCGATTCCGTGACCATCGTATGACCGACCGCGACGCCCTCCTGCGCCGGATCGAGGCGCTGCTACACCACCCGCCCGAACGCTCCCTCACGGAAGGTTTCGAGGATGAAGCCGAGCACGAGGCTGCCCGAGAGCACCTCGGCATCGTGGGCCTGTCTCCGCGATTCGAAAGGGAGGTGGATGCCGCTGACCAGGTAGCAGCAGGTGCGAACGAGTATGGTTTTCCACGCCAGACGCGTCCTGGTCGCGAAGAGGGCACTATCCAAGTGGAATGGGGCAACCATCCCGTGCTTCTTCGCCACCCGCTCTCCGGCGCAGTACTGGACCTCTCCGACCACCAACCCCCGTTCACTTATCCACCAACCCCGGCCCATGACACCCACCTTCGGAGCACCCTCGAAGATGCGCTACGGGCCGCCGTTACAGCGTCCGGAGGCGACCACGAGAAGCTGGCGCTCTGGCTCTGGCGAACCCTCCCCGACCAACTCCACCGGCAGGATGGGAATATCCCCTGGCATCTGCTCCCCGCCGAGCCGCGCATCCCGGATCACTCCATCTGGGAGCACCTCAGCCTCACCGCCGCTCTGGCCACCGCCGGACTCGGCCCCCGGAGCGGCGCAGACCCCGGAGACTGGCAGGGAGCGGGCCAGCCCAGCACAGCGAGCCTGCTGCTCTTCACCATCGGGCCGGTGCAGGGATTCGTAGGGGCCGCACGAAAAACACGCGACCTGCAGGCTGGCAGTTTTCTGCTCTCCTACCTCACCTGGCACGCCATCCGCTGCGTTTGCGAACACTTTGGCCCCGAGGCCGTCCTCTTCCCCGACCTGCGATACCAGCCCCTCGTCGACCGCTGGCTCCACCAGCAAGGCATTCCCACCGACCTTCATGACTCCCACGCCGCCACCATCCCCAACCGCTTCTTCGCCGTCGTCCCGGACGGTCAGGCAGACGACCTGGCCCTGGAGGCCAGCGACGCCGTCCGAGACGAATTCGCCCGTATCGCCGGAATCGCCCTTAACCAACTCGAGCAGGAGGTCGAACGAACCGAGCGTTGGCGAGGACGGGTGGACTGGCCCTCCTTCGAGCAGCAAGCCCGCGACTATTTCGAATGCTACTGGACGATCTTACCCCTCCACCGTTTCGGCGAGCACGACCCGGGCACCTTCCTGGCTGCCTTCGGAAACGAATACGTCGGCTTCTTCCATTGGGACGACGATGACGCTAACGAAATCCTCCAGACCTTTGTCCAATATGGCCCGAAGCCTAACGTGGGCACCGTCTACGGTCGGCTCTACCGGCTGACCGAAGCGCTGACCGGCAGCCGCAAAGCCCTGCGCGACTTTACGGCCGTGCGAGAATCCGGCTACCGGTGCTCGCTCATCCCATCCCTGCCGGCCATCACGCCCCGTGCCGATGCCGGCGACCGACAAACAGACCGCGTCGGCACCCCGAGCACGGGCGACGTGAACGACTTCTGGGACTTCCTTGCCCGCCGCGTCGGTCCCGGCAAACTCCGAAAAGGGGAACAACTATCCGTCGTTGCCCTCGCGAAACGCTTCCTGTCCGAGTATACGCCCGAAGACGGAACCTCCATGCCGTCCGGCACCTTCCCCTCCACAGGCTCCTTCGCCACGGCTGACTTCAAGGCCGACGTGATCGACCTGCTCACCAACAAACGAGAAGCGAAGGGCGCAACCGAAGAAGAACGCGCACAGAACCGGGAGAACGTACGGGCTGCACTGGCAACTCTCAGGAAAACCCTGAAGGAGCCACCCGAAGAAGAAAACCTGACTTCTCTTGAGAAGGTGGCCGGTCGCCTGGACGAAGAACCGTTGCCCCTGCTGAAAAAGCGAGCAGGCGAAGACGACCTGCTTAGCTGGCTGGCTACGCTCGACGGCGGCTGGCTCTTCGCAGACGGCTACGACGCCGGGCAGATCGCCAAAGAATACGGCTTCGAAGAGACGGAAAAAGGCAGCGGAATCTACCACCGGACCGAAGGCAACAAGACCTACACGCAGAACCAGGTTAAAGCCGCCCGGGAAGTCCTCGGGACGTTCCTCCACGCGACCGACCACGCAGGTATCGACCGCCCTTCAAAATACTACGCCGTGCTCCAGATGGACGGCGACGACATGGGCAAGTGGCTCTCGGGCCAGAAAGCGCCCCGTTTCGCCGACGCCCTGCACCCTGGCTTCATTGCGAAGCTCCGACAACGGCACGAAAACCCGGCTATCGAGGAAGACTACAAGCGTTGGATGGATCTCCTCAAAAACAACCCGCTGCGCCCCCTTACCCCGGCCCTTCATCTCGCCATCAGCCGCGCACTCGGCACGTTTGCACTCTACCTGGTGCCCCGCCTCACCGAGGAAGAGCATCTCGGCCAACGGGTCTACAGTGGCGGCGACGACGTGCTGGCCTTCGCCAGCTTCCGCGATGCCCTGCCCCTGGCCCGCCGCCTCCGCGCGGCCTTCTCCGGGCAGGTGCGCGAAGAAGAAGGCGAACAAGGCTCTCGCCTCGAAACAGGATGGGAACCGCGTAGCGGCTATGTCCCCGTCGATGGTCACCTGCGCCCCACCATGGGGCACACTGCCACCGCCTCCACCGGCATCGTCATCGCACACTACAAGCACAGCCTGCAACACGTCTTCCGCGAAGCCCACCAGGCCTGCGAGGAGTATGCCAAGGACGACCTGAAGCGAAACGCGCTCGCCATCACCGTGCTCAAACGCAGCGGCGAACGCTTCCAGACCGGCACCAAATGGCATACCATCTCCGAAGAGGGAACCGTCGAAACCGACCTGGCTGAAACCCTCGAACGCTTCGCCGATCTCGTACGCAAGGAATACGTGGCCTCCGGCTATATGTATGACCTCGAGACCGAAGCCCGAGGCCTCTCGGTCTTCGAGTCGAAGCGGAATCCAGACAAGAACGGGCTCTATCCCGAACCGCACGACGCCGTAAGACGCGAAGCGTACCGGCTGTTCTTGCGCCGCACCGTACCGCTCAGCCGCTTCCGCACCACAGACCCACCACCAGACCTACCACTAGGCCACTGGCTACGCGATTGCATGGAAAAGGAAGCCGAAAAGCCCGAAGCCGAACGCAAGAGCACGCCGCGACTGGCCTGGGAAGCGACCGTCGATCAGCTACTCACCCACAACTCGCTTAAACGGTTGATTACCTTGCTCGACGCCGCACAGTTCATCGGACAGGGAGGAGATCGATGAGTACCACCAACGGCCATCTCGACCTCTTCATCCGCCCCGCCGACCTGCTGCTCTTCCGCGACGGGCGCCCCTTCACGCCGGGCGACGATCACCGCGCTGAAGGTCTTTTCCCACCCGCACCCGTGGCTTTCTACGGTGCTCTCCGAACCGCCGCTCTTGCCCATTATGACGTTCGTTTCCGCTCTCGGCGTCTGGAGGTACCCCCCGGCACCTCGCTAGAACTGGACGCCCAATGGGGAGTGGATCGCAACAGCGGCCGTCCCACCAACAACCTCGGAACAGCCACCATCGCCTCCTTCACCCTCGCGCACCACGGCCCCGATGGTCTCGAGCCACTCTTTCCCATGCCTGCCGACGTCCTGCAACTGAAGGAGGGATCGAAAGCACCCTTGGCCGACGAATGGGTCCGCTCTACGCCGGCGGCCTTTCCCGGCCCCGTCCACCCCAGGTCCAACTTCCCCCCCGTCCACCTCCGTTTCCTCTGGCAACAAAGCGACGAACGGGCATGGTACGAGCACAAGTCCGACTATATCAAACTGAGCGACTTCGCCACGTACCTCGCTACCGGTCAGCCCCCCGATCGATTCAAGCACCCATCGGCAACGGAACAACTTGAGAAAGAAGAGGCCGAGTTGCTGCGCAAGCCCTTCGTCACTGAACCACGTACGTCCGTCCAGATCAAGGATGAGTCGCAGGCCGCCGAAGATGGCATGCTCTACACGGTAGCCTTTGCCCGCGCCAACCAGGGTGTGGGCTTTGCCCTGCGCCTCGCCTATGGATCCACCTTCGGCACCGGCGAACGCTGGCTACGCCTGGGCGGCGAGGCCCGCGCTGCCCATTGCAAAGAAGACTCCATCCCGACCGTCGACCCACAACCTATCCTGGACAGGATCCTGGACTCCGAATCCGGACGCTTCACGCTGGTACTCACCACACCCGCTCTCTTTGAACGGGGATGGCTTCCGGACGGCATCGGGCCCGATGGTGCCGGTACCCTGGGTTCCTGCGCCGTCCGTCTCGTCGGCACCGCGCTCGGACGGTTCGAAACGCTCGGCGGCTGGGACCTGGTCCGCAACCGACCGCGCCCCGCCCGGCGCGCCGTGCCCGCCGGAAGCGTCTACTTCTTCGAAATCACCAGCGGGAACGTGCGTGACCTCTTCGAAGGCCCACACGCAATCTTCGGCAGATCCGTCGTCAATAACCCCACGGACCGAAAGCTCGGCCTCGGCCTCGCCTACCTCGGGACCTGGTAAGTCAACAAGACCCTGCATCGCCATGTTCGACTGGCTGATATCAAATCCTGATTCAACAGCGTGGGTGGTTCTTGACCGCATCTCCATCATTCTCAGCTATATCGTGCTCATTACGGTAGCGGCTTT
>JBHHWM010000011.1:0-40483 GCA_046756545.1 Rhodothermales bacterium
TGCACACGCCTTTTTTCTGCGCACCGTATTGCGATGAGCCTGGAAAAGCCGGACCTTTCGGCGACACACGCGCTTACCTGCTGTAAATCATATTGACCCGGAGAGTATTCGTGGAAAAAATCGTCATCCATCGTCCCGGAGGATTCAATCGGCTCCAGATCGAATCTTGCCCCAACCCTGTTCCAGGCGAGGAGGAAGTCCTGGTGCAAACCAAAGCCGTCGGCGTTAATTATGCCGACTGTGTGGTGCGTATGGGTTTCTATGCCTCGGCCAAAGAATACGTAGGCTGGCCCATTACGCCCGGCTTCGAGTTTTCCGGTGTCGTCACGGCGGTCGGCGAAAAGGTACAGGATCTCGCGGTGGGAACCCGGGTCTTCGGCGTGACGCGTTTTAATGCCTATGCCACGCATGTAGTCGTCCCGAGGCACCAGGTCTATGTCCTGCCCGAGCACGTGTCCTTCGAAGAAGCCGGTGGCTTTCCCACCATCTACCTGACGGCCTACCATGCCCTCCACATGATCGTCCGCATTTACCCCGGTTCCACGATCCTGGTCCACTCGGCGGCCGGCGGCGTGGGAACGGCGCTGGTGCAACTCTCCAGGCTGGCGGGCTGGCGGATCATCGGCGTCGTGGGCAGCTCGCACAAGGTCGAAGCCGCCAGAGCCCATGGTGCCGACGTGGTCATCGACAAAAGCACCGAAAACCTGTGGCAAAAGGTGGAACAGGTAGCCCCGGACGGGCTGGACGTAGTGCTCGACGGAAACGGGGCGATGACGCTCCGACAGGGCTATAAACACTTACGACCTACGGGCAAGCTGATCTCCTACGGGTTCCATTCGATGTTTCCCAAAAGCCGGGGCATTGCCAATCCCTTCAAGCTCCTTTTCGATTATGTGCGAACCCCCCGGTTCAATCCCGTCGATTTGCATAAGCAGAACCGAACCCTCGTCACGTTCAATCTGTCCTTTCTATTCGACCGCCACGACCTGTTGCGAGAGGCAATAGACGCGCTCTACCCGTGGTTCGCAAACGGCGACATTCGTATGCCGGCCGTCACAACGTATCCCTTCGAAAACGTCGCACAGGCGCATCGAGACCTGCAATCCGGCATGACGATAGGGAAGCTCGTTTTAGTACCCTGACTCACGTTGTCACCCTCTCGGGTTGAAACGACGCATCGGAGAGGGATTTCCTCGATACGTCGGCTCCTCGTTTCCAATCGTCTCGACGAGGCGCAGCACCCCACCTTCCCGGTCGAATTGCACTTCTGCTTTGCATCCTATTTATTATGGGCTTATTCGCTGTGCCAGACCACCACCGCCCATAGCCGAGGTTTCAGCGTGAGCCCCGACAAACAATCGCGCCGCACTTTTCTCAACACATCCGGCTCGCTGATTGGGGGCTCTTGGATCGCCTTAAACCTCCCGGCCATCCTGGCTACCGCCGACTTTGCCTGCCGGGCCCGCCGCGACGGGGCCGATTTCGAGGTGCTGACCCCGGCTGAAGCGACCGAACTGGAGGCTATCGCGGCGCAGATTATCCCGTCGGACGATACTCCGGGCGCTCGGGAAGCAGGCGTTATTTATTTCATAGACCACGCGCTGGGCACGTTCATGTCGGACGACCTGGATCAGGTTAGGGAAGGTCTCAATACGTTGGCATCGAGCGTTCGAGACACACATCCCGAGGCAGCCTCTTTTGCCGCACTCGCCCACGATCAACAGATCGAGACCTTGCAAGCAATGGAGGAATCCGACTTCTTCGAGACCGTTCGTTCGTTTACCATAGCCGGGATGTTCGCCCACCCTTCGTACGGCGGCAATCGCGACAAGATCGGGTGGCAACTCCTGCATTTCGATGATCGTCATGTGTGGGAGCCGCCTTTTGGACACTACGACGAACACCAGGGGGACCGAGGATGACGGCTAACAACCGAACAGACCAAACGAAAAAATGAGGGTCCATGTCATGTCGAAACCGTTGTTCGTGATCGGCCTCGTGCTGCTCTTGATCGGGTGCCAGCCGGAACCCCCGCAGCCGGCTGTGCCCGACGTCGAGTACCTCAATCCTCCTTCGGCGGCAGGGCGCTCCCGGCCTTTCACCGAAGCCGTACGAGTGGGCAACATGCTCTATCTCTCCGGGAAGATCGGCTCTATCCCCGGCGGCGGAGGCCTCGCACCGGGAGGAATCCAACCGGAAACCCGACAAGTCCTGGAAAACATTAAAGACGCCCTGGAACGCTACGGGTCGTCGATGGATCGCGTGGTGAAGTGCACCGTCTTCCTGGCCGACATCGGCGAGTGGGCGCAGATGAACGAGGTGTACACCACGTTCTTCCCGGATCATCCCCCTGCGCGGAGCGCCCTGGGGGTAAGCGGCCTCGCTGCAGGTGCCCGCGTCGAGATCGAGTGTATCGCCACCCTAGCCCCCCAGCCGACCGAATGAGCACGCAACGCGAGCAACCGCACTTCGCGACCCGCGAACCCGTGGACTTTGTCGTGGTCGGGTCCGGAGCAGCGGGCGGCGTCATGGCCAAAGAACTCTCCACCGCCGGGTTCGACGTAGTGGTCCTGGAGCAAGGCCCGTACATGCGGCCGGACCAGTTCACCCACGATGAAATCGGCGGACGAGCCAAACGCGGGTTGGGCACAACGTTCGAAGGCGATCCGCAATCCTTCCGCAAAAGCGAAGACGAAGAAGCGGAGACGCGGCAGTGTGTCTACTACCTCCGCATGGTCGGCGGTACCAGCGTGCACTTCACGGCCAACTACTGGCGGTTTCACGAGGTCGATTTCATCGAACGCAGCCTCCTCGGCCCCCTGGCGGGAACGGGCTTCGCCGACTGGCCCATCACGTATGAGGAGTTGGAACCGTACTACACGAAAGTCGATTGGGAGATCGGGGTCTCCGGCGCTCCGGGGCCGCACGATCCGCCGCGCTCGCGTCCGTACCCGATGCCGCCGCTGCCCGTCAAGTCTTCCGGCGTCCTCCTCGAACGCGCCGCTCAGAAGCTCGGCTGGCATGCCGCCCCGGCTCCGATGGCCATCCTCTCCCAACCGCACAACGGCCGTCCCTCTTGCATCCATTGCGGCTTCTGTTTCGGATTCGGCTGCGAGGCCAATGCGAAGTCGTCGAGCCTGGTGACGATGATTCCGCTGGCCGAAGCCTCCGGCCGTTGTGAGGTCCGCCCGGAGAGCACGGTGTACCGCCTCGAAACCGACGCGACAGGCCGCGTGCATGAGGTGATCTATTTCGATAAGGACGGCACCGAGCAGGCCCAGAAATGCAAAGCCGTCGTCGTGTGCGCGAACGGGGCCGAGACACCACGCCTCCTGTTGATGTCGGAATCGAACCGCTTCCCGGACGGACTGGCTAATGCCAGCGGCAAGGTCGGCAAGTACCTCATGGGCAACGGCCAGGTGCACGTCTATGGGCACTTCGAGCACCCGCTGAACGAGTACAAAAGCATCCAGGTCACCCGGATCATCCTCGATTTTTACAATTCCGATCCGTCGCGCGGCTTCTACGGCGGCGGCGGCATGGATGCGCGGTTCCAGTTTTATCCCGTCGGCTTTGCCCGTTCCGGCCTCCCGCCTGATGCCCCCCGGTGGGGATCGGAGTATAAACGGATGCTGGGCCAATACTACACCCGCACCATCGACGTCAACGGCCACACCACAACAGTCCCGCTCGCATCGAATAGCATCACGCTCGACCCGACCAACACCGACACCTTCGGGCGGCCCGGTATCCGCGTCACCTTCACCGACCACCCCGACGACCTCGCCGTCCAGGAGTTCTTCATCGAACGGTGCCGCGAACTGGTGGAGGCGATGGAACCGTTAACCATGTGGAACCGCAACGTCCGAGAGACACGCGGGTTTGCGCACCTGCTCGGCACCTGCCGGATGGGCAATGACCCCGATGAATCGGTGATCGACAAATACCACCGGGCGCACGACGTGCCGAACCTCTTCCTCTGCGACGGCAGCAGCTTCGTCTCTTCCGGTCGCGGCCAGCCGACGATGACGATCCAGGCACTGGCCTTCCGCGCCGCCGACCATATCATCCAGTTTGCCAGGCGCGGCGAGATGTAAGCGTCGAGGCGTGATGTCTTCCCCTTTTACCGAACGGCGGGCTTGAATTTCTGAACGCGCTTCCCGGTCTCAACCTCGGTCGTATAGAGGTTGCCCATGGTGTCCATCGCGGCGTTGTGAACCCAGCCGAATTGCCCGGCATATCGACCGCCCCGGCCAAACGACCCGACGACTTCCAGATCGTCGCGGCGGAGCACCCAGACGGTCTGATTCGTGCCGTCGGGAACATAAAGATACGTCTGGGCCGGATCCTGCGACAGTTCGAGATCCCATACCGCGCCCATCGCCAGCGTCCCTCTGGCAACGAACCCTTCCTTCACAAACGTGCCGTCGGTGCGGAAGACCTGAATCCGGTTGTTGACCCGATCTGCAACGTAGACCAGCCCGTCGTTGGAAAGGCGCACCGAGTGTACCGGGCTGCGAAAAGACCGGATAGGCGACCCTTCCGGATCGAAGTCGGGCAGTTCGCTGTCGTCCGGCGCTTCTCCGTAGGCCCCCCAGTGGCGTTTGTATTCTCCGGTGGTTGCATCGAACACGACGATCCGCCGGTTGCCGTACCCGTCGGCGATGTAGACCTCGTTCGTTTCGGCATCTACCGCGACGTCCGCCGGTTGCCCGAGGTGCACCGTGTCGTCGCTGCCGCCGGTCACGCCCCACTCGCCGATCTGGAGCAGCAGCTCGCCGTCCCGCGAAAACTTGAGAACGACCTGGTCATTACGCCCGTTGCTGCCGATCCAGATATTATCCTCGTGGTCGATGAACAGCCCGTGTTCGCTATCCGGCCACTGCTGCCCGGAATCCGGGCCGCCCCAGGCCTGCACCACGTTCCCTTCTTGATCGAACTCGATCACCGACGGTGCCGGGACACAGCACGCCGAAAGCGGCGGGTCCTGCACCGCCCCCGCCTCGCGGGGCGTCAAGGTGCGCGGACGATGGACGATCCACACGTGATCCCGCGAATCGACGGCCACGCCGGAGACCTGCCCCAGAATCCAGTTGTTCGGCAGGGGCCTGGGCCAGGACGCATCCACCACGAAGGCCGAAGGCTGCGGGTTCGACGCCGGGCGCTCCTGCATCATCGACTCCATCGTCACGATCCGATTCCGCAACACCCCGAGGTGCTCGATCTCAACCTCCACCACGTCGCCGGCCTGCATGACGCGCCGCGATTCCGGGATCCGTGCCACGGTGCCTGTGAAGATCACGTCGCCCGGCATCAGCGTGAGGTAGCGGCTAATGTAACTGATGAGGTTGGACACGCCGTTGACCAGATCGCTGGTGCGCCCGCGTTGAACCACCTCGCCGTTCAGGCGCGTTTCGACGGCAAGGTCGGTGTAGTCGATGCCGGTGACAATGGACGGCCCGATAGGAGCCCACGAGTCGGTGCCCTTGGAGAGCAGCCGCGTGGGTTCGTCGACGCCTTGCCGCTCGCCGTACCAGGTGTTCTCGCTGAAATCGTCGCCCACCGTGACCCCGAAGACATAGTCGAGTGCCTCGGCTTCGGGGATGTGCCGTCCTTGCTTGCCGATGATGAGCACCAGTTCGCCTTCATAGTTGAGGTTGCTCGCCTCCGGCGGCAGTTCGATGGAATCGTCGAGACCGCGCAGGCTGGTAGGCATCTTGGCAAAAAACCTCGGATGCGGCACGGGCTCCTCCCGTCCCGGCCTGCGCGTGTTGATGGCAATCCCCAGTACCTTCTGTACCTGCAACGGGTCAATCGGCGTGAGCAGCCGAACCTCGGACAGCGAAAACGTGCGGTCGGTCGGGCGCGGCGAAGCGAAGAGATCGTAGCCGTCCAGCGCCCGAACCGTTTCGCCCTCCAGGAGCCCGTAGGACACCATGCTGCCATGCTCGAACCGGACGTATCGGATAATGCCGTCCTGCGCCGCCGCCGTCGCGGTCAACGCCAGGAACGCGAGGAACAGGGTAGATTTAATCAGCGCTTTCATGGGTTCGGTGATTGTATGAGACGTTGAATGCGGGAACGATGGGCATTCCATTGGAACCCTACTCCGGCAGCGCCAGCGCCACCAATTCCGCCGGATGGCCTGCACTGGCAACGGCCAGAATGATGTACTGCTTCCCCTCATGCAGGTACGTCATGGGGGCCGTGTTGGTAGTGGCGGGCAGTTCAATGCGAGCAATTTCCTCACCGGTTCGCTTGTTCACCGCATGGAACCAGGGGTCTCCTCGCCGGCCTTCACCGTAGAAAAGCAGGGTCTTCGTCGTCAGAATGGTGGCGTGAGACCGCTTCCCCGTTCGCGGGAGATCGACGCCCTGGAGCGCCGGGTGGTTCTTGAGGGCCTCCGGCGTGTCCCCGTTCGGAATGCGCCAGGCATGCTCTCCCGTGTTCAGGTCGATGGCGACAATGCTCCCGTACGGGGGCTTCAATAAATTGAGTCCTTGCGGCCCCCGGATGCCTCCGGGGCCGAGCGAAACGTATCCTGCATTCGAATTCCGCGTCTCTCCCGGCACCAGGGCGATGACGCTGTGGCCCCGCTCGGTGGCCACGTAAAGCATGCCGGTCTCCGGGTCCACAGAAGAGCCGCCGGGGATATTCGCGCCGCCGTTCGCGCCGGGGACAACGAAGGTGCCCTGCGTGCCGTCCGGTGCCTCGGCAAGGGAAGGGGGTGTGAACAGCCCCCCCATCCGGTAATGCCGCGCCAGTTCGAGCGCCTGCGCCCGCAATTCGGGTGTAAAATCGATGAGATCGTCCTCGGTAATCCCCTGCAATTCGAAGGCGGCCGGTTTCGTGAGGAAGGGCTGGGTCGGCGAGGTACGTTCGCCGGGTATGTCGGAGGTCGGCACCGGCCGTTCCTCGACGGGCCACACCGGCTCTCCGGTCTCTCGATTCAACACGTAGGCCCACCCCTGTTTGGTAGTCTCCACGACGGCGGGAATCCGGCGACCATCGACGGTGAGGTCCACCACTTTGGGCGCATTGGGATTGTCGTAATTCCAGATATCATGATGCACCATCTGGAAGTGCCAGACGCGCTCGCCGGTTTCTACGTTCAGCGCGATCAGGCTGGTGCCGTAGAGGTTGTCTCCGAGCCGGTCCCCGCCGTAATAATCATTGGTCGGGGTGTCGGTGGGAATGAAAACGAGCCCCCGCTCGGAATCCGCGGAGAGCGGTGCCCAGGAGGATACGTTTCCGGAGTAGGTCCAGGAATCCTCTTCCCAGGTTTCGTGACCGTACTCTCCCGGCTGCGGCACTACGTGGAAGATCCATTTCATCGCGCCGGTCTTCGCATCGTAGCCTCGGATGTGTCCCGGGATGTTTTCCTTTTTGCTTGGATAGTATCCCCGGTCGTGGGAGTTACCTACCACCACTACGCCATTCACCACGATGGGCGGCGACGACGCTGTGATGTCGCCGCTATCGAGCACCCCCCGATCCGGATCGACCGGGTAGTTGCCCAGACCGAGGTGCAGATCTACGATGCCGTTGAGCCCGAAGTGCGGAATGGGCCGACCGGTCTCGGCGTCGAGGGCTACCAGGTAATAGCCCGGCGTGATCAGGTAAATAATGCCCCGGCCATCCACTTCGGCGTAGGCGACGCTCTTGCCGTAGTTTTTGCGGGTAGACGCCTGCCACCGGGGATTCTCTTTCATGCGCCACATCCAGAGCGTCTCGCCCGTGGCGGGGTCGATAGCTACGACGGTCCGGCGCTGCCCGGCAACGGTGTAGAGTGTGCCGTTCACGTAGAGAGGCGTGGCCCGGTAAATAAAGTCCGGCGCGGGTCCGAAGTTGTCGGCTTTCCATCGCCAGGCCTCCTCCAGGTCGGCCACGTTATCGCTATGGATCTGATCCAGCGGTGAGTAGCGGCTACTTTGTTCGTCGCCTCCCCAGTAGCGCCATTCGCCATTCTCGGTCCCGTTTTGTCCAACCACGGGAGCCGTCCACCACACCGCAACCAGCGCCAGGAAGAGGACGCGTGCTCCTTTGTTTTGCACGGTCGTTATCATGGTTTCTTGTTTGTACGAGAAGGGCTTTCGATGCGAATTTGCTTGAGCTTCCGCGCACTACCCGGCAACTCGGTCTCTCCTCCAGGTATTCCGTTCAAGCTAAAAAGGTATGCCAGAACCGCCGCGTATTCTCTCTTTTTGAGTCGCCCGGGGTTGTCTTCGGGCATCGTCGTGCTGATCAACTCGAACAAAGCCCCGACCGTCTGACCGGACCATGCTCCCAGAAAACCGGGTACGGTGAATTGCTCCGGTTGATGACATTGCATGCACACGGCCTCGAAGATGTACGCACCCCGTTCAGCCTGGTCCGCCGTAAAAATCCCGTCGCGCACCGACCGTATGCCCGTTGTGGTGTCGGGCACCTGGGCTACCCCTGACCGCACCGCCGGCGCAAGCAGCAGGAGAACGATGGACAGGGTCTTGAAATCTGCGCTCATCCCGTTATTGATAGCGCCTGCGCGAACGCCTCGGTTGCCACCGCTCTACCAGGCTGGATGCGGTCAGGACGGAACACCACCCCGGATCAACCCAGGGGTGACGCCCTCTACATATAACGAATTAATCCTTTTAAAACAACGACCAAGCTCTTCGTCTACATGAGACGCCCTGAAACCCCGCTGACCCCGTCCAACAGAGAAGAAGTCCGCACACACCATCACCCTGTAAAGTAGATCCACACCAGCGCGACGAGCACGCCTAGTCCTATCGTCAACCAGAGGTCTCGCCGCCTCCAGAAGGGATTGGGGGCCAGCCGGTCGGCAGGCTCTCGGGCCGTAGCAAAGGTCAGCCCTGCCAACTGGGCTTCCGACGGTGCCGGCGTTATCAGGCTGACGCCGACGAGCACCAGCAAACAGACGCCGAACAGCAGCACCGCGAAGTGTAGAAAATTGATCTCAGCAAAGGAGTGGAGCGCTCCTTCGAGGGCGTTTTTATTCAGCTCCGCAACGAGGCGTCCCATCCCCAGGACGAATCCCGTGATGAGAGACGCAATGGCACCGCGCGCATTCACTCGTTTCCAGAATATCCCGACCAGGAACACCGCTGCAATCGGCGGCGCGATGTATGCCTGTACGCTCTGCAAATAGGTATAAAGCTGTCCCGAAATCTCTTTCATAAACGGGATCCAGACCAGCCCGAATCCGACCAGCACCACCGTGGCGATCTGCCCGACCCACACGAGTTGCCGCTCCGAGGCTTCCGGATGCATCTTCTTATAGATGTCCCACGTGATGAGCGTCGAGCACGAGTTGAACACCGACGAGAGCGAACTCATCAGCGCTGCCAGCAACCCCGCTACAACGATGCCGCGCAACCCAACCGGCAGCAACGCCCCGATCAACGTGGGAAGGGCCTGGTCCGGCTCATCCAGTTCCAACAGGTTCGACTGCGCCAGCGCATACGCGATGACACCCGGTATGACGAAGATGAACACCGGCAGCACCTTCAGATACCCGCCAAAGATGGTGCCGCGCCGCGCTTGATCGATGTTCCTGGCCGAAAGCACGCGCTGCACAATGAACTGGTCGGTACACCAATACCAGACCCCAAGGATCGGAGCTCCGAACAGGATGCCGGTCCAGGGAAACTCGGGATGGCTCATCGGGAGCCACATGTCGAGAAAGCTGGTCTCTACCGAATCGCGCAACGCGCCCCATCCCCCGAGTTCCGACAGGCCGAAGAGCGTCACCATCACCGCCCCGCCGACCAGCACGAACATCTGGATCATGTCGGTATAAAGCACGGCGCGAAGCCCCCCGAAGACGGTGTAAATGCCCGTAGCGACCACCACGATCAGCGCGCCCGTCCAGAAGTCGATCCCCATGAGCGCTTCGAAGACGATGCCCCCGGCGGCAATCGTCACCGAAATCTTGGTCAGCACATAGCCGACGATGGAAATAACGGCCAGGTACCACCGCGCTCCCGACGAATACCGCCGCTCCAAAAACTCGGGCATGGTGAACACCCCGCTCTTGAGATAGAACGGTACGAAGACCCAGCCCAGGATCAGCAAGATCAGCGAGGCCAGAATCTCGAACTGCCCGACGGCCACCCCGCTGGCCGCCCCGGTACCGGCAAGGCCGACCAGATGCTCCGAACCGATATTAGAGGCAAAGAGCGACGCGCCGATTACAAACCATCCTACGTTGCGTCCGGCCAGGAAATAACCCGCCGACGTCTCACGGGTCCGCTCGCGCCGAGTAACCAGGAACGCCACCCCAAAGACGACCATGAAATAGAGCCCGATGAAGAGCCAGTCTATGGTGCCAAGTAAAGAGTTCATAGTTCCAGGGCTAATGGGCTGGTGGTCAATACAGTCCGCCTAATGTATAGCCTGCGGGCGACTCTAGCATCATTTTGCAAGCAGAAGTGTCTCATGATGCCCCTGTCTGTAGCATTCTACAGACAGAGAACAGCCCACAGCGGGATGTAATCAGCTCCGTTCGGCTATTTTTCTGTCAAGATCGGCCCAATTGACGATGAAATGGTTGTGAGAACGATAAACGTGCGATAGATTTGGAGTTGCTAACCGATAAGGGAAGCTACACACTGGAATCCCACGGCCTCGCGGAACGATAGTTGCGGTGGATGCCTGGAGGATATCTCAAGACCATGTGACCTGAAAACATCACATTGGAATCGCATCTCTGCTCAAGCAGGTGCCTTGCAGGCGGTTGTTGACAGCAGAGAGCCCGTCCAGGCAACAGCCGATGTTGAGATAGCTTCCACGCACAAGAACAGATTGCACGATGGGAAACGGAGCACTTCGCAACCTACGGCTCGGTGTCTCCCCTTTCGCGCGGCATCTAACATAACACTCAAAAGGAGGAAACCATTATGCTGAAAAAAGGACTCGTTCTGATGCTCTTCGTATGGCTGGCATCGTATCAGGTGTATGCCCAGGGCGATCCCGCAGCAGGAAAAGCGGCTTACCAATCTTGCACGGCCTGCCACGGCCAAAACGGTGGAGGGAACAAAGCCCTTAACTCCCCGGCGATTGCAGGGCAGGAAGTATGGTACGTGGCACGTCAGCTCCAGAATTTCAAAGCGGGCATCCGGGGTGCACACGCCGACGACACCTTCGGCGCGCAGATGGCTCCCATGGCCATGGCCCTGGCTTCGGACGCCGACGTCAACAACGTCTCCGCCTACGTGGCCTCGCTGGCACCGGCCACCATCGAGCATGACGGCGGAGGAGACGCAGCAAAAGGAGAGGCGCTGTATACCGCCTGTGCCGCCTGCCACGGTGCCAAGGCCGAAGGCGTCGAAGCCATGGGTGGTCCACGGCTCGACCTGCAGCAGGACTGGTACGTGGCACGTCAGCTCCAGAATTTCAAAGCGGGCATCCGGGGTACGCACGCCGACGACACCTTCGGCGCGCAGATGGCTCCTATGGCGCAGACCTTAGCAGACGACCAGGCCATCAAAGACGTGGCCGCGTTTATCGCCTCGTTGGGTAAGTAAGCAAGACCATACGCCTGACCGATTACAAGAGGGGCTATCCTGAAACGCTCGAAGCACCCGGGATAGCCCCTTCTTGCTTTTTGCCTCCTTGTAGAAAAGGAAGCACTATAACCGACAGGCCTCCCCCTTTCGAGGACGCGCCTCGTCGGTAACTGGAGAAAAACGCCCCGCGTGCCGGGGTTTCCCCTACATGCCATCGCTGCTCTTTCCCTACAATACCGCCACGACGGGACCTTACACAGACTCGCACCGGTATTCAATAACGTTTAAAGATGTTCGCACGGCAGACCCTTTGCTCAGACTCAACCGTGCAGTAGATTGGGTGATATGCCGGCCTTCCATAGTCAGCGCCTCTCCCAATCCCTCTCTCCCCACACCAAGACCACTACTGACTTCGATAAGCCCCTGAGCGTATGCATTATCCTTCCAAAACAGGCCAGCAACCCACGACAAGTCAGCAGCCCCAGATCCCTGTATCCGAGGAACGCGCCGTAACGCTTCGCGAGCACGTCGTCGAGATCGTGAGCGACGCCGGTGAAGGCGCACAGAAAGCAGGGCAATCCTTCGGCACGATCTCGGCCAAAATGGGCAACGGGATCTGGACGGTGGAAATCATCCCGGCTGAAATCCAACCCCCGCCCAGAAACGCCGCCGGTGCCAGCGGTATCCGTATTCGGGTGGGTTCCTTCCCCGTCACCAACATGGGGGACGAGGTCGATCTGATCGTGGCGTTCAACGAGCAGGTGTTGCTGGGGCGGCTGAGCACGGCTCAGTTCAAGCCCGGTTGCATCATCTTGCTGGAAAACAAGTGGCGCACGCACCCGGACCCCGCTATCGTCGAAGCCTATACCACGACGTATGACAAGCTGATAGACGACGGGTATCGGGTCTACGAAATCCCCATGGAGGAGGAGTGCCTGAAATACGTGTCGAACCCGCAGCGCGGGAAGAACATGTTTGTGCTCGGCCTGTTGTCCAGCATTTACAACCGCGACATGGAGATGGCCCGCGATAACGTGGCGTTCACGTTCCGGAAGAAATCCCAGAAGGTCATCGACAATAATATTACCCTCCTCGACGCCGGGTATCAATGGGCCGAAGAGCATCTCGACCTCAAGTACGACATCCCATCCACCGGCGACACCGAGTCTAAAATTGTTACCAACGGCAACCTGGCGCTTGCGTTGGGCATCATGGCCTCGGGCATGGAAGTATGCGCCATGTATCCCATTACCCCGGCCACCTCGACCTCGCACTATCTCAGCGATATCTTTGAGAACGTGGGGGGAGTCGTCCATCAGGCGGAGGACGAAATCGCTGCCTGCGCGTTTGCCGTCGGCGCTTCATACGCTGGGAAATGCGCCGTCACCATCACCTCCGGACCGGGCATGTCTCTTAAAACGGAGTTGCTGGGTCTGGCGGTCATGGGCGAGATTCCGCTCGTGCTCATCAACGTACAGCGAGGAGGGCCGAGCACCGGGTTGCCTACCAAGGTAGAACAGGGCGACTTGCTGGCGTCCATCTTCAGCACCCACGGCGACGCTCCCAAGGTCGTCTTAGCCCCCGCCACCATCGAAGATTGCTTCTATTCCGTGTTGACGGCCCGCAAGATTGCGGAGACCTTCAGAATGCTGGTGGTCATCTTATCGGATGCCAACCTGGCTACCGGGCAGCAACCGTTCCCACGTCCCGAGTTCAGCCAGGCGTGGCTGGCACCCCCTATCGATCAAAATCCGGTACCTGAGGGAGGCGGTCCGTTCAACTGGGACCCCCAGACGGGATTATCCCACCGCGTGATTCCCGGACAGCCCGGCGGCATGTTCACGCTCTCGGGCCTGGCCCATACGAAGGAAGGCAAAGTGGCCTACGAGCCCGGCGTCAACCAGGAAGGTGCGCGCAGCCGAAGCCTCAAACTGGCAGCCTTCCAAAAGACACTCAAGCCCCCCAAGATCTTCGGCGATCCCGAAGGCGGAGACCTCCTCCTCATAGGCTGGGGCAGCACGAAAGGGGCCATCGAAGAAGCCGTGGAACGCGCGCGAGCAGACGGGCTCAGCGTGTCGTCGCTGCATTTGAAGTTCCTGCAACCGATGGCCTCCGGAATCAAGGACATCTTGCAGCGCTTCAAAAAGATCATCACGGTAGAGATGAACTACTCGGACAGCGTCGAAGACGAACTCATCACGGAAGACAACCTTCGATACTCGAACCTGGCCTGGTTGCTACGCGCACGCTACCTCGTAGACGTGAAATGCTGGTCCAATGTGCACGGGCAACCTATCAAACCGGCGAGCATTGAAACCATGATCCGAGAACACATTAGCCAACTGTAGCGGAGGGACATGCCATGTTCGGTCTTGGCAATCAATACCTGCTGGATGCCGACAGCGACTATTATAGCCTGGAAGATTACCAGAGTTCGGTGCCCCGCTGGTGTCCGGGCTGCGGGGATAATGCGATCCTTAGCAGCGTGCAGCGGCTGTGCCGGGACGAACAACTGGCCCCGGAAAAAACAGTGTTCGTTTCCGGCATTGGATGTTCGAGCCGGTTCCCGCACCACATGGGCACCTACGGCTTCCACGGACTGCACGGGCGGGCGTTGCCGCTGGCGCAGGGCGTCAAAATACGCCGACCCGACCTGAACGTTTTCGTCAATATGGGCGATGGGGACTGCTGTAGCATCGGGACGGCCCACTGGATTCATGCCATTCGCTACAACATGAACATGGTAGCCATGGTGCATGATAATGAGATCTACGGCATGACGAAGAAGCAGGCTTCGCCCACAACGCCCATGGGTACGAAGACCAACACCACCCCCAAGGGAACGTTCCTTCCTCCCTTGAACATGCTGAGCACCACCCTCGGCGTAACCAACGCTTCGTTCGTAGCCAACGTGGTGGAGTGGATGCCGGAGGCCCTGTACCAGATTATCAAACTCGCCTTTCACCACAAAGGCTTCGCCTTCATCCGCATCATCCAGCGCTGTCCGCACTTCCTGCCCAACATGTTTGACCCCCTCGTCAAGGACCCGGACCGCATGCTGATGCTGACCCATCCCGACGGCCTCCAGATGAGCGATTCGCTCGCCAAAGTCTACAAAAACCAGCAGGAACACGATCTTGCCGATATCCATAGAGCCCGAGAGCTGGCCTCTATGGAGGATCAGGTACCTATCGGCGTTCTCTACCGGAATGAAGAGCTCGCATGCTACGATCACCTGCGGAAGGCAAAGCGAGTGTTCACACCGGAGATGAGAAAAGAAGCGTTGGACCGGGAATTCGACAGGTTTGCTGTCAATCCCAGATAAGCACAGCCCCGAACGTGGATAAGTTTTCTGAAATAACAGGTGCCCTCGCTTTGGACGGCATCGCCTTCCCGGCGCGCGACGGGCAAGAACGCAGCGCATCGTCCCTGCCCACGACGCCGGGACGCCCCCTCACGATCCGCGAAGAGCCCGACCTCCAGGCTGCGCCGGAGCAGGCCACAGCCGATGACGCCTTCCCGGCATTGCTGCGGTTTCATCTTACAGGCGAGCAGGACGCCCCGGACAACGCCCTTTCGGAACAATGCCTGCTGCCCGCACCCTTGCACGCCTACCGCGACTTCTCCCGCATCCGCAGCGATTATCCCTTTTGCATTCCGGAAGACGACGCTTCGCTTCGCCCCCTGCCGCTCACTCAGATTATTGAGGAGATAACAGGAGATGTTGCCGGGGAAGGCGACGAAGGCGAACGCTTCAAACGCTCCCTCTGGAAGCTGGAAGCAGAAATCCGTGCCCTGGTCGATCAAGGGGCGACCGGACGGCTCACCGATCTGTGGAACCAGGCCGCCGCCGCCCTTGCCGACCGCCAGAAAAACGCCCGTAAATCGGAGAGTTTCAACGAACAGATGACGGCGGCCCGTGAAGCGCTCACCCTGGACGGCCCGCTCCTCGGATGTACCCCACCCTCCGTGGCGAGCTTGCTCGATGCAACCGGGCAGGCACAACGCGCCTCCCAGACCGGTACCTTCCGCGAAAGCGTGGCGACTCTAATACAGGAGTTGTCCGACATCCTCGCCGTCGACCTGTCTCATTCGCCGGAGGCCATGGAGCCGGGCAATCTGCAAGACGCCGTCGGGACCACCTATGCCGAAGAGATCAACTTCGAAACGCTGGCCCACCTCCTGGAGAAGGCCCCGCATGGCGAAGCATTAAGTCAGGAACGTCGAAGCCGCATTCAGGCAGCACGCCGGACGCTGGTCGAACTGACTCCTCTGTTCACTGCCGAAGATACCGCCGAAACCGGAAGCCTCTTCGACAACCGGGTCACGAGCTGCAAGGAGGCACTCGACCGCATGCAGGCCCGCCTGGAGGCGCTCACCTCGTTCTTCCGGGCCTATCATACCGCACGCCTGGAAGCAACGAACAAGTACCAGGCTGCCAGGCACGATCCCCTCTTCGACCGCTATACCCTGGCTCCGGACGAGCAGGCATTGTGCCCGCCCCTGCTCGTCTACCTCGACGGCGACCGGATCGATGCCACTGAAAACGCCCTTCTGTTCGAACTACTGAGCACCGGGTTGCCCTTCAAGGTGCTTGTATCCATCGGCAACCTGGGCGGCGACAACAGCCCGACCGGCCTCGTGTGGCGAACCCGGCTGGCAAGCATGGCCCTGGCGCTGAACACGGCGTACGTCCTGCAAACAACGGCCTCCCACCTGCAACACCTGGCAACCGGGTTCGAGGAAGGGGTGAGCTTCAGCGGTCCGGCCCTGTTTTGCGTCTACACCGGGGCAACCACGGACGCGCCGCACCTCCATCCATACCTGCGCTCGGCCATCGCCCCCGACGCGAGAGCCTTTCCTGCGTTTACCTACAATCCGGGGCAGGGACCAACCTGGGCGGCGCGCTTCAGCATCGAGGCCACTCCCCAGTTTGAACAGGACTGGCCGGTAAGCAGCATCACCTATGAAAATGCCGACGGCGAGGAAGCAACCCTGGAGGTCCCCTTCACCTTCGTCGATTTCATGGCGTGTGATGCCCGGTTCGCCGAGCACTTCATGTGGGTGCCTCGCGCTGCATGGCAGCGCGGCATGGTGTCCCTCGACGCGTATCGGCACCTCGACGAGGCGGAGCGCAGCGACAAGGTCCCGTACATTCTGATGGTAGCTCAAGACGGCACCCTGTACCGGGTCGTCGTCACCCGCAAGCTGGTGCAGGCCACCGCGCGCGTCGAGGACCACTGGCACAGCCTCCAGGAACTCGGCGGTGTCAACAACTCGCACGCCCGGCGGTTGCTGGAACAGGAGGCGGAACGCCTGGAAACGGAGAAGCAGCAAGCCGTCGCCCAGGTCGAGGAAATATACCAGGCTGAACTGGATAAAACGACCGGAGAACTGGCCCGGGAAATCGTTTCCAACATCGCCGCCGGCCTGCTGCAACTACCCACGGCCGGCCCTCTTCCTACCGCAACCGCGCCTCCTCCCGGCGTCGGCATTGTCGAAGAAACGTCCACGCCCGACGCCCCCCCCGCCGAGACGGTCCCCGAAGAAGCATTGGAGCCCGAAGAAGAAGAGCTCTCGTTCGACGAGGCCTACATCGAAACGCCGCGATGCACCGCCTGTAACGAATGCACCACCATTAACTCCCTCATGTTTGCCTATAACGGGGATAAGCAAGCCTATTTCAAAGACCTATCGGCTGGAACGTATCGTGAGATCGTGATGGCGGCGGAAAAGTGCCCGGTGGATATCATTCACCCCGGCAAGCCTCTGAACCCGGACGAACCCGGCCTCGAAGACCTCCTCAAGCGCGCCGAACCCTACCTGTGAACCCCGATGGATATTCTCACCGCCATAGGGTTCCTCGCCGGGCTTAGCATCGCCCTGGCTATTGTGCTTGCCCTGGCCAATCGATGGCTCAAGGTGGAGGAAGATCCCCGGATCGAGCACGTCACGGATATTCTGCCGGGGGCCAACTGCGGCGCGTGCGGCTTGCCGGGATGCCGCGCGTTTGCCGAGAACGTGGTAGGAGGCGAGATCCTGCCCAGCCAGTGCCCGGTGGGCGGCCCCGAAACGGCCCAGTTCATCGCCAGTTTCCTGGGCATTGAAGCCGGCCAGATGGAGCAAAAGACGGCCCGTTTGCTGTGCGCCGGCGGCTCCGACGTAGCCGCTCAGGTCGGTGCCTACAATGGGTTTGCCTCGTGCCGGGCCGCCGCCACGGTCGCCGGAGGATTCAAAGGATGCACGTACGGATGCCTGGGCCTGGGAGATTGCGAAGTTGCCTGCACCTTCGACGCCATCACCATGGCCCCGAACGGCCTGCCGGTGGTCGATGTCGAAAAGTGCACCTCCTGCGGCGACTGCGTCCGGGCCTGCCCGAAAGGCCTCTTCGAAATCCTGCCCATCAGCCATCACCTGGTGGTGCAATGCAAATCGATTCTGGAAGGAGACGCCGCGCTTGCCCGGTGCAAGGTGGCGTGCACCGGATGCGGCCTCTGTGCCGCCGATGCCCCGGCCGGACTGATCACTATGGAACACAACCTGCCTGTCATCAACAAGGAACGCCCCGATCTTCAGACGGAACTGGCAACCTACCGTTGTCCCACTGACGCCATCGTCTGGATCAAGAAGCAGCAGTTTGAACACTTCTTCGCGACTATCCATTCCCATGAGAAGCCGGAGGTGATGGATCGTGCTGTTTAGACGCAAGAAGGCAAAACACGATTCCGCCTCGCCCTCCTTTCCGGGTGTTTCCCTCGACCTGACGGGGGGCACTGCCTCCATGCAGGTGGAACGGTGGGCCAGTGATGCCGCAGGCATCTACCCGGATTCCCACGACACTGATCACGAACTCGTCCACCTACTTCCGGAGGACGCCCTACCTCGCCTGACGGTGCGCGAGGTAGAAAACAGCTGGGCTCTGGCCGGACTCGTCGCGGGATTTGCTGCGTCCGGGCTGCGTGCCGCCGCCTTCACGCGCGGGCGCGCACTGACCGATATGCATGCCTCGCTGGCAGCAGCCGCCGCCAAGCGCCTGCCCTTCGTCATCCACCACATCTGCCCTCCGTTCGCACATCGCGACACCCCCCTGCACGGCGACCACGACGACTACTTCTCCGTCGCCGATACCGGGCTTTTTCAGCTCTTTGCCTGCAACGTGCAAGAAGCCGCCGACTTTCCGCTCCTTGCCCATCGCATCGCGGAGTTGGGCCTGAATCCCGGCCTCTGCTCACAGGACGGACGGCTGACCGCCCAAGCCGAGCACACCCTCCGGATGCCGGAACCCGCCTTGATTGACGCCTATCTCGGGCGCTCCGACGACCTCATCGAATGCCCGACGCCGGCACAGGAAATCCTGTTCGGCCCACTCCGGCAGCGCGTCCCTCCCTTGCTCGACCTCGACCATCCGTTGGGAGTCGGAGGCACACTCGACCGGCAAACCGCCTTTCTGGCGCTCACCGCACAACAGTCGTTCTTTTTCGATCACTTGCCGAACTTGATCGATCAGGCGATGGCGGAGTTCGGAGACCTGACGGGCCGCTATTATGAACGCGCCGCGGGCTACTTACTGGCCGATGCCGAGTACGTCGTCGTGGCCCAGGGGGCGGTGATCGAGGATCTGTGTGCCGCTGCGGACCACCTGCGGAAGCACCAAAAAATAAAGGCCGGCGTGCTCAACCTGACCATGCTTCGGCCTTTCCCCGGCGACCTCGTTACGACGCTGCTCAAAGGCAAAAAAGCCGTCACGGTACTGGAACGCACCCATCATCCGCTGGCGGAAGACCTGCCCTTGCTCAAAGACATTCGATGCGCGATTGATAAGGCCATCGAAAACGGCGTCTCGGGTGAACAGCGCCCCTATCCCGGCCACGCCGTCTACGAAAGGCTGCAAGATAGGCCCCGGTTTTTTTCCGGCGTCTATGGCAAGGACGACGCGCTCCCCGCTCCCGCGGCGCTACGGGCCGTTTTCAACAACATGCTGCCGAACGGAGCGGGAAAGAAACAGTACTACCTCGGCGTTCAATTCGACCGGCCCGAGATCCGGCTGCCCAAGCTGGAACGGCTGCAACAACGGATCCGCCGGGGCTATCCCGATCTGGATCGATACACCCTCGCAACAGACGAGGACACCGGAACCGAACCGGAAACCGCCACAGCACCGCCCCTTCTTGAACCGGAAGCCCCCTGGACGGTGCGCGAGGTGACGCATCACGACGGCACCGTGTATGACCTGGGCCGATTCTGGGATTCGGTGGGCTACCTCCACGAAACAGGACAAAAAGACAAGGCGCTTGCCGATCCCTTCGTCGCTACCGGCTTGACCCCGGCACGAAGCAGCGCGTTCCGCGACCTGAGTGCCTGGCGCGTGATGATTCCGCACCTGATCGCCGAACGGTGCACCGCCTGCGGCGCATGCTGGGCCGCCTGTCCGGACTCCGCCCTGCCCGCCACCATTCAAGACCTCGCCTCGATGGTCGAAACGGCTCTCGCCATGTGTGAGGAGGCGGGGCAAAGCATGCTCCAGATGCAGCGAGCGGGTAAGCACCTGATCAAACAGGCCCACAAGCTTGCCGCCAAGAACGACCTCCATCAATACCTGACCCTCGGCGACCTCCTCGAAGCGGCCTTCGCACGGCTCATGGAACGCATGCAGCCGAAAGAGGACCAGCGGAGCACGCTCGAAGAAGAGTTTCATCACCTGCGCGAGACCGTCGCCGCCTTCCCCATCGTCAAGTCGGATACCTTTTTCAAAACTCCGGAAAAAGCGGCGAAGGGATCGGGCACCCTGTTTTCCATGGCCGTCAACCCCGACGCGTGCAAGGCGTGCAACCTGTGCGCCGCCATATGCCCCGAGGACGCGCTGGAAATGATCGAGCAGAGCGAGGAAGTGCTCCAGAACTCCCGTCGCAACTGGCAGTACCTGAGGCACCTCCCCAACGTGCCGGACGACCGCATCCAGGCGTTCCTCTCGGAAGACGATCCGGGATCCCAGGTCTACCGCTTGCTGAACCGGCGTGCCTATCATGCCATGCTCGGTGGCGATCATACCCCGCCCGGCAACGGCGTCAAGACGGCGATTCACCTCTTCGTCGGGACGATTGAGGCCGCAATGCAGCCGCGTATACAGGCCCTCTCGCAGCGCCTTGCCGACCTGATCGAACGCACCGAAAAGAAGATTCAAACCACGATCCAGGGGACGCTGCACATCAACGATTTCGCGTCGTTCGGCGAGAAGCTGTCTACCGTTGAAGGACAGCACGTGAGTCCGGAGACGCTCGCCCAGTTGATGGACGCCGATGCGGACACACACCAGGTAGACAAAGCCTCGCTGAAACGCCTGACCGACAGCCTCGACGCACTACGCAAGCTCCTGGAGTACTACCGCCATGCCGCCCACGGCGACGGACGGGCCCGCATGGCGATGACCATGAGCACCCGCGAGGACGGAGGCTGGCACGGAACCTACCCCTACAATCCCTTCTCGCACCCCTGGATTCATCACCTGGCCAGCGACGCCTCCGCAATAGCCGAAGGCGTCTTCGAAGGCATCATGCGCAAGGTGGCGGACGGATTTAAAACCGTCCGCGTGGCTCACCTGCTGCTGGACGACACCTACGACCCCGCCCGGCACGACGATTTCTTTGCCCGCTTTAGCTGGAGAGACTTCACCCCGGAAGAACGTGCCGTGTGCCCGCCCCTGGTGGTGCTGGCCGACGATGCCGCGCAGATCGCCCGGCTGCTCCGGCACCCTCTCCCCATCAAGGTCCTCCTGGTCAACGCACAACGCTACAGGCTGGACGACGCCCTGGATGAAGAGAAAACCCACCGGCTCGAACAAAGCGATCCGGGGTTGTGGGCGCTCGCCCATCGCCACGTATTCGTGCTGCAATCAACCATCGGGCATCCCGGCCATTTCATGAACGGAGTGCTGGACGGCCTGGCGTTTCCCGGGCCGGCCCTGTTTCATGTGCTGGCCCCGGTCCCGGAGAACCACGGAATCCAGGCGGATGAAATCGTGCGCCATGCGCAATGGGCCGTTCGCAGCCGGGCGTTCCCCCTGTTCAGGTACCATCCGAACGAGGCCGGCGAACTGCATGCCGCCCTGACCCTGGACGGCAACCCGGACGTGCCGGAGGACTGGGCTCACCGTGACGCCTCGGAAGCAAACACGAACGACGTCTCCTCCCGCCGTAACATCACATTTGCGGACTGGGCCGTCGGAGCAGGGCAGTTTGAGGGACATTTTCAGGTCATCCCCAAGAAAGAGCAGCCTCCCGCAATGATGCCGCTCTCCGAGTTTATCACGCTCCCGCCGGAGGACCGCGCCGACGTAACGCCCTTTATCGAGGTCACCGGGGCCCACCAGGAAGCCTTGACCGTGGCCGTCTCCCCTGCGATGGTAGCCCTCACAGAAGAACGATGCGCTTCCTGGCGGCGGCTCCTCGAACTCGCCGGTATTCGATCCACACTCGCGCAGCGCTACGCGGAGCAAGCACGGGCGACCATGGAGCAAGCGTTGACACACGAGAAAAAAGACCTGGCGACGGCCTACGAAGCGCAAGCGGCCCATCAGCAACAGACACACACCCGGCAACACCACGAGCACCTGACGCAACAGTTGCTGGCCCTGAGTGGTTTCGGCCCCGGCGCCGGCAAAGCCGATACGCCCTTGCGGGATTTTGCGGACCATGACCCGGCCACCGGTTCGGAGCAGTAGCTCATGGAAGCCCTTTTTTCCAGACAGACCCGATCCTTCCGACACGGGATTCACCCGGAGGATTTCAAAGCGTTCACCCGGGATCTGCCTATCGAACGGATGCCGTTCATGGAGGAGCTGGTGTTGCCGCTCAGCCAGCACCTGGGAGCGCCGTCCAAACCCGTCGTCAAACCGGGGGATAAAGTCTATCGGGGGCAGCTCATCGCCGAGGCGTCCGGCTTTGTATCAGCCAATCTGCATGCCTCTGTAACCGGCACGGTCAAAGCGATTGAGCCGCGCAACCACCCCTCCGGCAAGATGGTGGACGCCGTCGTCATCGAACGCGACCCGTTCTCGCCGCAGGCCCTCTACAACGAGCGTTCGTTGCCCTGGAACAACCTCGCCCCCAAGGCGCTCATCGACCAGATCAAGCGGGGCGGATTCGTCGGACTGGGCGGGGCGGCCTTCCCTACCCATGCGAAGCTCACCCCTCCGGAGGGCAAGGAGGCCCGGTTTTTCATCATCAACGCGGCGGAGTGCGAACCCTACCTCAACAGCGACTTCCGGATCCTCCTGGAACGCGTCGACGCCATCCTCCTCGGCATTCGCATTTGCCTGAAGGTGCTTGGTGCGGAGAAGGCGTACCTCGGGATCGAAACCAACAAGCCGGAGGCTATCGCGTTGTGGAGCCGGTGCATCCCCGCCGACCTTCCATGCGACCTGGTCCCGTTGCAGACCAAGTACCCGCAAGGAGCCGAAAAAATGCTCATTGAGGCCGTGCTGCACCGCGAGGTGCCCAGCGGCAAGCTCCCCATCGACGTGCAGGTGGTGGTCAATAATGTGGGGACGGTGGCCGGCATCGGCGATTTCTTCGCCTACGGCCAGCCGCTGATCGAACGGATCGTGACGGTGACCGGCCCCGGCATCCGCAAGCCCGCTAACCTGCTGATCCCCATCGGCACCAAGATGTCGGATGTAATCGCCTTCTGCGGCGGCCTGCGCGACAATACCCGGCAGATCCTCTTTGGGGGGCCTATGATGGGCGCGGCGCAGCGCTTCCTGGATGTGCCCGTGATGAAAGGCACCTCCGGCATTCTTTTCCTCACCGACTACGAAGTCCTCCCACGCGAAGAATATCCCTGTATTCGCTGCCAGCGGTGCGTAGATGCCTGCCCCGTGTATCTCAACCCCAGCCGGTTGGGCTCGCTGGCAAAATCCCGGTTGTATGAAGATATGCTCGACTACCACATCATGGATTGCATGGAATGTGGCTCGTGTTCCTACGTCTGCCCGTCAAACATCCCCCTGGTGCAGCGCTTCAGGGTCGCCAAGGGCTTGCTGCGAGAAAAAAAGGCAAGAGAGAAAGCTGCCTCGACGTAAGAGAACGTCTTGACATCCGTCCCTTTGTACGTGTTACGTTAGTCCATCACCATGAGCGCCGACGGTCCACAACTTTTGCTTTCCACCTCGCCGTTTCTGAAACAGCGGGAAGACACGGCCTGGCTGATGTGGCAGGTAAACTACAGCCTGCTTCCGGTGGTGCTGGCCGCCGTCTATTTCTTCGGGCTCAGCGCGCTGCTCGTCACAGCGGCCTGCACGGCGGGCGCGTTGCTGCCGGAATGGCTCCTCTACCGCCGAACCCCAACCAAGACGAACCCGCTCAAGGACGGATCGGCGCTTATCACAGGTGTCCTGCTGGCCCTGACGCTCCCGCCCACCACCCCGCTCTGGATGGCGTTCACGGGAGGCGTCGCAGCCATCGTCCTGGGGAAATCGATCTTCGGCGGCATCGGTTACAGCATCTTCAACCCCGCACTGGTCGGACGCGCCTTCCTGCAGGCGGCCTTTCCCCTGGCCATGACCACCTGGGCTCCGCAAGGTACGCTCCGGAATGTTGTGACCACGCACAGTTCCAACTTCGCCCTGCCGTTCATGAAGGCCCCGGTCGATGCCGTCACAGCGGCGACGCCGCTGGCCCGTATGAAGTTCGACGCCGAGCCGACGGCCCTCGCCGACCTGCTGCTCGGCACAACGGCGGGCTCCCTGGGCGAAACGTGCGCCCTGCTTATCCTCCTGTGCGGCGTGTATCTGGGGCTCCGAAAGGTGCTGAACTGGCGCATTCCCGTGAGCATTTTTGCCACCGTCTTGCTGTTCGGCGCGCTGCTGCACTGGCTGGACGCATCGGCATACCCGACGCCTACCTTCCATCTGTTTTCGGGAGGGATGGTGCTGGGAGCCGTGTTTATGGCCACCGACCCGGTTACGTCGCCTCTGACGCAGCGCGGCTGCTGGCTGTTCGGGCTGGGTATCGGCATCTTGGTCATTGTGATCCGAACCTTCGGCGGGCTGCCGGAGGGGATGATGTATGCCATCCTGTTGATGAATGCCGCTACCCCCCTCATCAACCGCGTGACGCAGCCCAGGATTTACGGAACCTCCAAACGGACCTCCCGCTAACGCAATCAGATTCGACGAAGGCGACGATGGCAAACGACCCGACACCGCCGATCCAGACCGGCACCATCAGCAGTCCAAAAATGATTGTCGCCATGGGCAGCGTGGGGCTGATTGCCAGCATACTGCTCGTAGTTACGTACCAGATCACGGCTCCCCACATCGCCCGCAACCGGGCGGAATACCTGGAACGAGCCATCTTCGAGGTGCTGCCCGCCGCCACGCAGAAGACCACCTTCGCCCGCACCGAAGACGACGGCTTTGTCGCCCTCGAAGAGCCGGGCGAAACCACGTTCAACGTCTACGCCGGATATGACGAACAGGGGACCCTGGTCGGCGTAGCCATCGAAGCCCAGGGACAGGGCTATCAGGATGTCATCCGCATCATCTACGGCTATGCGCCCGAGTGCGCGTGCGTGGTCGGCATGAAAGTGCTGGAGAGCAAAGAAACGCCGGGCCTGGGCGACAAAATCGAGAAGGATCCCGCTTTCCGGGCCAACTTCGACGCCCTGGACGTGCAACTGGCCTCCGACCGGAACCGCCTGCTGCACGACGTCGAACTGGTGAAGAAAGGGAGCAAGACCGAAGCCTGGCACGTCGAGGCCATTACCGGCGCAACGATTTCTTCCAGGGCCATCGCTCGTATTATCCAACAGAGCGCCAGCGAGATCATCCCCGTGATCGACCGAAACCTGACCATTTTTCGAGAGGGCCTGTAATGCCGGACCCACAAACACTTCAGTCGGAGCCTACCGACATGGACACCCTGCTCAAGGGGTTATGGCGGGACAACCCGGTGTTCGTCCAAGTGCTGGGTATGTGTCCCGTGTTGGCCGTCACCAATACCGTGATCAATTCGCTGGTCATGGGCCTGGCAACGACCTTCGTGTTGCTCATGTCGAGCATCTTTGTGTCCACTTTTCGAAAGGCGATCCCCAAGCAGGTCAGGATTGCCACCTACATCCTGATCATCGCCACCTTCGTTACCATCGCGGACTACGTCATCCCGGCCATCAGCCTCGAAGTGCATCGGAGCCTGGGCGCTTTCATCGCCCTCATCGTGGTCAATTGCATCATCCTGGGACGCGCCGAGGCGTTTTCGTCGAAGAACACGCTCGGCAAATCGGTTCTCGACGCGCTGGGCATGGGCATCGGGTTCACGTTCGCCGTCCTGTGCCTGGGCGTGGTGCGCGAGGTACTGGGCAACGGAACGTTTGCCGGGGTGGCCGTCCTGGGTCCGAGCTTCGAACCCTGGGCCGTGATGGTCCTGCCCGCCGGGGCCTTCTTCGTGCTGGGAGGCTGGCTGTTCCTGTTCAACTGGCTGCGTGAACGTAAACGACAACGAGAGACGGTGCCCGTATCATGAATACCGAATCCCTCGACTTCATCTTCCTGAACGCCGCGCTCATCAACAATTTTGTGCTCAGCGCCTTCCTGGGGATATGCCCGTTTATCGGGGTGTCGAAAAAAATCGAAACAGCCAGCCGCATGGGGATGGCCGTCACCTTCGTCATGTTCGTCAGTTCCGTGTGTGCCTACGGCGTTCACCAAGCCCTGGTCCGCATTGACGCGCCCTACCTTCAGCTCATCTCCTACATCGTGATCATCGCCTCGGCGGTGCAACTGGTAGAGATGTTTATCAAGAAATTCAGCCCCGGCCTTTTTCGGGCGCTGGGCATCTTCCTCCCGCTCATCACCACGAACTGCGCCATCCTGGGCCTGGCGCTGTTTCAGACCAGCAAGCAATACGACTTTCTTCAGTCGCTCGTGTATGCGCTGGGCGCGGGCGTAGGGTTTACCCTGGCTATCGTCATCATGGCGGGCATCCGGGAAGAATTAGAACTTGCCGACCTGCCGGGCGTGATAAAGGGAACCGCCATCGTCCTGATGATCGCCGGGATCCTCTCGATCTCGTTTATGGGCTTCGCCGGCCTAGGAGGATAAGCTGGATGATTGACCAGTTATTCATCGCAACCACCGTCATCGGGGTTCTCATGGTTTCCTGGTACCTGCTTCAAAGCTGGGCCCGGAAGCACGATGACACCGTATCGGAGGACGGCGACATCCTGGAGACCCGATGGGGCTGCGGCGGCTGTTTACATTCCCACTCGTGCGACCTGGTGCAGGATTGCGCTCAATCCCCCACGCCGTAATCCTGGTAATAGACACTTTGCATCAGGTCGTGCTCTGCGCTTTCGTGCGCTTCAAACACCTCAATCAATGCCCGGAGTTGCTCTCGAACCCGTTCTATTTTTACCGACGTCGGGCTCTCTACATTTTTAACGACCGACACGATATGATTGAGGTCGGCGTTGATTTTCCGGTGTTCTTTTTCCAGGCGTTCCACCCGGCGGCGATGCTGAGGAGCCAGGCGTAATACGTCGTCCAAAAACCCGTTCTCTTCCTCCAGATCAAAATGCTTAAGCACCTGATTCTGGAAATCTCTCAACTTCGACAAGATATCCAGCTTCCAGGTGGCATACTCTTCCGGCGAGATCTCTCTGGCAATTTCAGCGACCATGGCATCCATGCTTTGTTTTAGCCGCCTGTGATCATCTTCAATACGTGCCGCGATGACTGCCTCGTGCTTTTCCATAGAACGCCACCTCTTTCCCTCTTATTGACTGAAACGTCCGGCAACACGCCAAGGTAGCGTGCCCGGTTTTCGATACTGACAAGGAAAACACTCGTTCTAATGTAAGGAAATTCCCACACCTTTCGGCAAAAGAAACGCCCCGTCCCACAGTATCGAAAAAGCGTCTCGATTAACCGTTCCTCGTTGACATCAACAGAAGAGGGTAGCGCGCGGTAAAGGTGGTCCCGTGCTCCCGGCTTGAGGTAAACGAGACGTGCCCTCGCAGATACCGCTCAGAAAGCAGACGCATGCTATAGGTACCCACACCCCGGTCGGTACCCTTGGTAGAAAAAGAACGTTTGAATATCTGCTTCTGCACTTTTTCGGGCATATAGGTGGGGTTGTGCACCTGGAACACCACGTCGTCGTCCTCTCGCGCGCAATCCAGCGTGACCGTGTCTCCTGGTTGCACGGCTTCCAGGGCATTCTTTACCATGTTGCCCAGCACCCGTTTCACCAGCGTTCGGTCACTCTCGAACGTCGTCGTGCAGGCATTCGGGCACATGGTGATGATGCGGTGATGCGCCACATGGTGATTGGCATACGTGCAGATCAACTCTTCCAGTAGTGCGGTCGAGACGAGCATTTCAGGTTGTACTCCAAGGTCGCCGTTTTCCGCATTGCTCAACAGACGCTGGGCCTTGATCTCGGCAACGAGGTCGGCCGCGTTGACATACATCAACTCGACCCAGTCATCGGTCGCGTCCTCCTCCGAGTCCTTGAGTATTTCGGCCAGCCCCAGTAACCCTCCGGCGGTGTTCAGGATGTCGTGAAAAAAGATGCGTTCGAGCACCTTGCGCCGCTTCTCACTGCTGATGTCCTGAAAGACTGTCATGCTGTAGGTCTCTCCGCTCATCAACAGCGGGGTTGTCCAGACCCGAAAATCGAGCGCGTCGCCACGCTGATCCGTGATGCGGCACTCTCGAACCGCCTCCTTCCCCCGAAGCGACGACAGGATGGCCTGGGTCCCCCCGCAGTATCGGCAAAAGTCTGTTGCGCCGCATCCGCCCTCTCCTTCATGGGCGTGCCTACAGCCGAACATCTCCCCGGTGCGGAGGCCGAGTCCCTGCCGGCTTTCTATCCCGAGCGCTTCCCTCAAGGCCTTATTCGTAAAGACCGCCTGTCGCTGTTCATTAAAAATAGCAATAAACGTGGGAACGGCATCCAACAGGTTGCACAGAAACGGCCTGTCGGCGAATACCTGGTGCTGCGCTTCGCGGTGCGACGGCGGTTTGCGCCCCGCCGGTACAAACGTCGTAGGAAGTATCCCCTTACTCATACCTCGGCCCCTCTTTTAAACTTCCACAACGGGTGACAGGACCACCGAACGGTGGAACGGCGACCTCTGCTTCATTAGGTATATGTCGGGAGAGCTACGAGGCAGCTTAAGAACCGGTCTGCAAAATCTGCAAAAGCTTATTATGAGGCATTTGTTTTCCGTAATCATGATGCGTAATCTGCATGATTGGAACAGATGCTGTGGACACATTTGCTCCGTTTCATCGCAGTAAACCGGCTCCGGGAAGTTAACATGCACCGACGTACACTCATCAAAATGATGTCGCTGGCCGGTATCGGCTCGCTGGCGACCGGCGTCTCCCTGTGGGGAAACAAGGAAGAAGCTTTCTCCTATGTCCTCATCACGGCACAACCCATCGAGGACGCCGCCACGCTCACACGCCTCGCCGGGCTCAACACCACCGACGCGCTGGACATCTCAACCCGGCCCATCCAAGCCGCTGCCCAGGACCTGTCCATCCTCTACCACGGACACCTCCTCGATCCCACCCGGGCCGGGGACGTACCGCCCCGGGTGGCCGACTTTGCCCATGCCCTGCGCTCGCGGCCCCAGCCGGGTCACGTCTTGCTCACCGTCGAGCCGAAGCGACGGCACCGCGACGACGAAGTCACGTTCGAGCAGAACGGAAAACTCTACGAGCGCGTCAGCCTGCGCCGGAACTACCGCTCCATCGAAATGCCGGGCACGATGGGCACCACCGTCTTCCGGCTTCAGGACAGCCACCTGTCCGTGGTCGCATCGTCTTGCCGGCATCAACTGTGCAAGAAGATGAATGCGCGGGCCGCCGGCAAAATCATCTGTGCTCCGAACAAACTGGTCGCTACGCTGCCGGGCCGCGCGGGCCTGGTCGATGCCCTGACCGGCTGATGAACCGGATCTCCATCTCTCGCCGGGGTCTCCCAGGCTCCATCGCCGTGTTTCTCCTCGTCCTTTCGATAGCGTCATGCGTCGGGGCGGAAGAAGGGCAGACCTATACGTTTTCTCGTTTTGCCATGGACACGGTGGTGGAATACACCATCATCGCTCCCTCGCAGGACGAGGCCCGCCGGGCCATGATGAAGGCCCAGGAAGAGATCGAACGGGTGGAACGGCTGCTCTGGGAAGGCGATTCGCTCAGCCACATCTCGGCATTCAACCGCGCGCGGGGACGCGTTGAGATCCCGGAGGAAGTCGATCACTTTCTGCGACGAGCGCATGAATACTACGTGATCTCGAACGGGGCCTTCGACATCACCATCAAGCCGGTGCTCGACCTGTATGACTTCGACGCGGACGCCCCCGCACCGCCCCCGGACTCCGTGCTCCGCGAAAGACTCCACCTCGTCGGGACGGACCGTATTCGATTCGAGCATCCCGCGACCCTCGAAAAACCTCTCACCGACGCCGTGGAAGTGGCCGTCGGCGGCGTCGCCAAGGGATATGCCGTCGACAGAGCCGTCCACGTCTTAAAGGCCCAGGGCATCGAGCACGCCCTCGTGAACGCCGGCGGAGATCTGTACTGCCTGGGGACCAACCACGGCAAACCCTGGGCAATAGGTATTCGAGACCCCGACGACCCCTCGGCCATCATCGACGTGTTACACGTATCCGACCGGGCGGTCGCCACCTCCGGCGATTACCAGCGCTTTTTCGTGTACGAGGGGCAGCGCTACCATCACCTGCTTCATCCGAAAAACGGGAAACCGGTCCGCGCGACCCGGAGCGCCACCGTCACGGCCCCAACTACGGAACAGGCCGACGCCCTCGCGACGGCGGTGTTCATCGCTGGAAGGGAGAAAGGCATCGCCCTCCTCGACAGCCTGCCCGGCATCGAAGGGATGCTGATCGACAGCAGCGGGACGGTCGTTACATCGCAGCAGTTCCGTACGGCAGCCATGCAACAGCCCGTACCCTGACGCCGGTGGATTCACTCCCGCATCCCGCCGTTAAGCGGTGCGACGTTTTGCTCGATTTGATCCAGTTCTCCAAGCACGCGATCCAGTTGGCTGCGTAGCTCGGCGTACCGGTCGTAGGCATCCTTCCCCGGCCTCTGGTCGGCCCGCGACGTCATGCCCGAGAGATACTGCAACTGGGCGATGAGCATCGGCGGCGGATAGCTCATGCCGCCGGGCGTATTGAGGACGGCGTCGAGGCTCTCGAGTTGTTCGCGTGCGGCTTGCGCGTCACTGTTTCCGTCCTCGCCGCTCTTCTCCAGCGTCTCCTTCATAGATTCGATCCTGGCTGCCGCCCGCCGCGCCTCGCTCAAGGCATCACGCACTTGCAGGTTGAAAGCCAGTTGTTCTTCGAGGTCGGCCTGGGTCAGCCCGTCGGCGGCCACGCGGGGATCCATCATGATTTCGAAGCGCTGCGTCCGGCTCCAGGCCCCGGCTGTCAGGCGTACCTGGTAGGTACCGGGAGCGGCCAGCGGCCCTCGACCGCTGCTGTTTCCGTTCCCGTCCTGCGGCCCCGGATACTGCATGTTCCAGATAAAGCGGTGCATCCCGGCGCTCGTTTTCAGCCGGGGTCCCCCCTGCCGCCGGGTCTGCGGAGCGCGCATGGCCTGGCCTTCCTCGGTGCGCTCGTCCTCCGTCTCGCTCGAAAAGTGCCGGATCGTATTCCCCTGCTCGTCGAGGATCTCCAGCGTCACGGTGCCCTCCGGCTCGGCAGCCAGATAATAATCGATCATCACGCCGGGGGATGGATATTCGGGATCGGCGGCCCCCCGGCGGCCACTGCGATACCGCATCCGGTAGGCGTCTCGCGGCTGGAACAGATACGCCTCCGACACCGCCACCTGGTCCGTGAGCTGGTGCAGCGGCGTCAGGTTGTCGAGAATCCAGAAGGACCGGCCCATCGTCGAGAGCACCAGGTCCTTCCGGTGCACCTTGATATCGGTGATGGGCGTGACGGGAAGGTCAAGCTGGAACGGCTGCCAGTGTGCCCCGTCGTCGAACGAGAGGAACAGGCCGAACTCGGTGCCTGCGTAGAGAAGTCCTTCGCGGTCCGGGTCCTCGCGCACGACGCGGGTGGGATAATCGGCGGGAAGGCCGTTGGTGCCGTCGGTCAGCCGCGTCCAGGTCTCGCCGTAGTCGGTCGTCCGGTAGATATAGGGTTCCCAGTCGTTGAGCAGGTACCGATAGCCGGCGAAGTAGGCTTTGCCGGGCGTATGCGGCGAGGGTTCGATGGACTGGATCCGGCCCTCCGGCGGCATATCCGGCGGCGTCACTTCGGTCCACGTCCGGCCGTTGTCGCGGGTGAGGTAGACCGGCCCGTCGTTGGCCCCTGTCCAGATGACGCCGGGTTCGAGGGGCGACTCTTCCACCACGTAGATCACGCTGTAGTGCTCTTCGCCGGTAATGTCGCGGGTGATGGGGCCGCCCGAGACGACCTGCCGCTCCGGACGAAACGCGCTGAGATCCGGGCTGATGGTCTCCCACGTCTTGCCTTCATCCGTGCTGCGATGCACGTATTGCGACGCGTGATAGATCACGTCGGGATCGTGCGGCGACACCTCGATGGGTACCACGCGCTGGAAGCGGTAAGGCAGTTCACTCGGATTGCGCCCGTACATGTTGACGGCCCCAACGTAATATTGCTGTTCCTGCCCCGTCGCCCGGTTATAGCGCCCGAAGCGCCCCTTGCAATTACTGTACACGATGTTCGGATTGCCGGGCCTGGGTACGGCGGGTCCTGTCTCGCATCCGCCAATGGCTTCCCAGAACGCCGATGCCCCCCCAACCCGCGTGCCCGGCGGCAGGCTCGGCACGGCGATGGTGCTGTTGTCCTGCTGCCCGGCATACACCCAGTACGGAAACCGGTCGTCCACGTGGATCTGGTAGAGTTCGGCGGTGGGCTGGTTGCGCTGCGTGGACCACGTCGTGCCCCCATTGAGCGTGACGTTGGCTCCCCCGTCGTTGGACTGGACCATGATGTCGGGGTGGTCCGGGTTGATCCACAGGTCGTGGTTGTCGCCGTGGGGCGTCGAGACGCGGGTAAAGGTATCCCCGCCATCGGTGGATTTGTGGAAGCCCAGGTTGTTGACATAGACGACGTCGGCGTTGGCGGGGTCGGCGTCGACGTTGGTGTAATAGAAAGGACGGCTCATGAGATACCCGGCGTCGTTGACCATCCGCCACGTCTCGCCCCGGTCATCCGAACGATAGAGGCCTTCCTCGGCCGGCACCGCCTCGACCAGCGCGTAGACACGATCCGGGTCGGCGGGTGAGACGGCCAGGTCGATCTTGCCGATCAACCCCTGAGGCAGGCCGTTTTCGAGCTTCGTCCAACTCGCGCCGCCGTCGGTGGATTTGTAGATGCCGTCCTCGTCCTCGGCCCCGCTGATGATGGTCCACGGCTTTCGCTCCGCGCGCCAGAACCCGGCGTAGACCTCGTCCGGTTGGGCCGGGTTGAGTTCCAGGTCGATGGCACCCGTACGATCCGAGACGAAAAGGACCTGCTCCCAGGTGGCACCGCCATCCGTGGTTTTGTAGACGCCCCGCTCAGGGTTCGCCCCGAACGGACTGCCCAGCGCCGCCACATACACCACGTCCGGTTGGGTCGGGTGGATCACCACCGCCCCGATCTGCCCGGTGTTGCGCAGGCCGATAAACGTCCACGTCTTGCCCGCATCCGTCGATTTGTACACGCCGCGCCCGACGATGACGTTGCTGCGAATGCCATCGGAGCCGGTGCCGACGTAGAGGATGTTCGGATCGCTGTCGGCCACGTCGATGGACCCGATGGACGCCGTCTGGAAAAAACCGTCCGAGATGTTGCGCCAGGTCGTCCCGTAATCCGTCGTCTTCCACACGCCGCCGCCGGTGCTGCCGAAGTAGAACGTGTGCGGCTGCGTCCGATGCCCTGCCACGGTCGTGGCCCGTCCTCCACGCGAGGGACCGATCATGCGGAAGTCCAGTTCCTGGAACAGCGCCGGGTCGTAGCCGCCGCCGGCATTGTCCTCCTGACTCTGTGCCTGGACCGTAGCTTCCATGCCGGAGATCGAAAAAAGAAGCGCTCCGAAGATCAGTACGCGAAGCGCAAAGCGAGCGGGGCTCAAGAAGAGACGTTTCATGACGTGCCTGTCTACCATCGGTTATGGACTCATACGTGCCGTGGATCTACGCCCCTAATGTATTCCTTTCGGCACTTCTTTTCACGCCATCTCCCGAAATAGCTGGTTCCTCGTGCCCCCGGGCGCTCACACCAATCGCCGGGCGATGCGGCCCAGGGTTTCGAGTGCCTCTTCCATCCGATCCGACCAGGGATACCCGCCGTTGAGCCGGAAGAAATGCTCGTACTGCCCCGTGGCCGAGAAGATGGGACCCGGCGCAATGCTGATCTTGTGTTTGCGAGCCTTTCGGTGCAGATCCAGCGCGCGCGCGCGTTCCGGCAGTTCCACCCACAGGACGAAGCCGCCCCGGGGCCGCGTCACCCGGGTACCTTCGGGGAAAAATTCGCCGATGGCCTGCGTCATTCGCTCCAGGTTGCCGGCAAAGGCGCGGCGCAGGCCCCGCAGGTGATGATCGTAGCCCCCCTTCTTCAAGAATTCGGTCACGGCAATCTGGAGCGGCGCGGCCGTCGAGATGGTGCTGGCCAGCTTCGTGCGCGTGACCTCCGTTGCAAACCGACCCGGCACCACCCAGCCGATCCGATAGCCGGGCGCGAGCGTTTTGGAAAAGGAGCCGCACTGGATCACGTTCTCCGTCCGGTCATAGGCTTTCAGCGACTTGGGACGCGGCGGGTCGAAGTAGAGATCGCCGTAGAGGTCGTCTTCGATCAGGGGGATGCCCTGCCGGGCCAGCAGATCCACCAATGCCTTTTTGTTGGCCTCCGGCATCAGGCTACCCAGCGGATTATGGAAGTTGGGCGTCACCAGGCACGCTTTGACCGGCTTACGCACGAGGGCATGTTGCAGCGCATCCACGTCGATGCCGTCCCTCGGACATGTCGGAATCTCCAGGGTCTTCATGTGCAGACTCTCGATCAACTGCAACACCCCGAAATACGCCGGCGACTCTACGGCGACGGTATCGCCGGCGCGGGCCACGGCGCGCAAGGATAGCGACAGGGCCTGGAGGCAACCGCACGTGATGAGAATGTCGTCGCGGGAGAGGGTGCAGCCCCAATCGAGGGCACGGCGCGCGATCTCGCGGCGTAGCGGTTCGTATCCCTGGGGCAGAAGGTAGGTGTTGGTCTCCCGCCCTGCCTTCCGCGCTACGGCCGCCAGCACGCGGTTGAGCTTGATCGTCGGCAAAAGGTCCGGGCTCGGAATGGCGGCCCCGAGCGGCACGATGTTCGGATCTGCCGCCGTCTCGAATACGTCCATGACGAGGTCGCTCACCCCCACCTCGGTAGGAGCCAGGGGCGGAGCCGAGATGTTCGGTTCCGTCGGACGGTTGCGAACCTGGGGGCGTACGTAAAAACCCGACTGCGGACGCGCCTCAACGAGCCGTCCGTCCTCCAGGTGCCGGTAGGCCTGGAGCACAGTGGCGATACTCACCCCCCGTTGCTTGCTGAGCTTGCGCACCGACGGCAGCCGGTCGCCGGGTTTGAGCGTGCCCACATCTATCAACTTCGTGATGGAGGAGGCCAGTTGCTCATACAGAAAGTCTTCGTCCGACTGGGAAAGCATCGCACACACCGTTCAGATTCGCAGAACACCTGTTCACCCCATGATACAACACAACCATAACAAATTTTCAATTTTAAATTGTTATGATTACAATTCAACTAAATTGCATCTGTTATGCTCTTCAGGTTTTCTGTATACTGCTTCTGCTATGCTGCACCGAAAGACGACCGATACCGCCCTCTACCGCTTCAGACGCATCAGCGTCCGGCCTACGACCCGGCAGGATCTGGACTACGTGCTGCGCATCGAACACGATCCGGAGAATGCCCGCTTCGTCGTACCTTGGACGCCGGCCCAGCATCGCTATGCCGTCACGATGAGCGATTTTGCACACTGGATTATCCAGGCCGAGCCACAGGACAACGCCGTCGGCTATCTGATGCTGGCCGGGCTCGGCAACAGAGATCGCAACGTCGAATTCAAACGTCTCGTCATCGAGGAGAAAGGCAAAGGATATGGTCGCGAGGCGCTACATCTCGTCGAGCAGGTCGTCTTCACACGCCTCCGGGCACACCGCCTCTGGCTCGACGTGATGGAACACAACGAACGGGCGCGAAGGCTCTACCACGCCGCCGGGTTCGTCGAAGAGGGCATCCTGCGCGAGTGCCTGCGCGTGGACGACCGGTACCTCTCGCTCGTCGTGATGTCGAAACTGGCCCACGAACATACTGAAGCCCTGAAGGCGGTTGACATGGATTCGCTTGGAGGAATGAGATGAACAACCAGGCCTTGAACGACGCTTTTGCCGATCTCTCGACACCCCTCCTGGCCGACGCATGTCTCCGCCTGGGTGTGTCGTACCGCGTAGCACCGTCCGGCCTTCGACCTGTGATGAGGGGGAATCGAGTGGCCGGTCGCGTGCTACCGGTACGTCATTACGGAAGCGTGGACGTCTTTCTGGAAGCCCTGATTGATGCTACTCCCGGCGATGTGCTCACCGTCGATAACGGCGGCAGAACGGATGAGGGGTGTATCGGCGACTTAACCGCGCTGGAAGTACAGGCAAACGGTCTGGCCGCCCTGATCGTCTGGGGGGTGCACCGCGACACGTCGGAACTCGTCCGCATCGGCTTCCCCGTATTCAGCTACGGTGCCGTCCCAACCGGCCCGCTTCGCCTGGATCCTCGGGAACCGGATGCCCTGACGTCCGCACAGTTCGGCTCGTTCACCGTGAGCAAAGAGGACGCCGTATTCGCTGACGACGACGGGGCGATCTTTGCCCCTTTTCAACACGCTGACAAACTGATAGACTGTGCGCGGGCGATCCGACAAACCGAAAGAAGGCAGGCCGACGCGATCCGGCAAGGCACCACCTTACACCAACAGTTGCGCTTTGCCGACTTCCTGGCCGGGCGCAATGCCGATCCGACGTACACCTTCCGCACCCACCTGCGTGAAATCGGAGGGGCCATTGAGGAATAACCACGCGCTGATTCGAACGGAAAGACCCTCCGTCACGGTCCAGCCATGAGCATCGAAACGTTGACGCCCATTCACGAACTCACGGCGGCACAGACCGACCAACTCCACCGGATGTACCAGAAAGAATGGTGGACACGGGGGCGCACGCGTGAGGAGATCGACACGATGCTCTCGTTCTCGGATGTCGTCTTCGGATTCTGCGAACCGGACACCGACCGGCTCGCCGCGTTCGCCCGCGTGCTGACCGACCGCGTCTACAAGGCGTTCATTTTTGACGTGATTGTAGATGCATCCCATCGTAATCAGGGGGTGGGCCGGACGCTGATGGAGGCCATCTGTGAGCACCCGGCGCTGGCCGAAGTCCGCCACGTCGAATTGTACTGCCTGCCCGAGCTGATTCCATTTTATCAACAATGGGGCTTTTCAGACGATCCAGGACGGATTCGCCTGATGCGTCGCGAAAGAGTCGTCCGTGAGCCCGGCCAAGCGCCGTAGCCGAATGCATGATCTATTGAACCAGGTGGCCGAACGCGCCAGCCGATACCTCGAAGGGCTCGATGATCGCGGGGTGGCCCCCTCGCCCGAAGCGCTTCATCAACTATCCCGATTGAACGGCCCACTCCCCGACGCGTCCGCCGATCCCGAGGCCGTGATCGAACTCCTCGATACGTTTTGTGTCCCTGCCACAATGGGAAGCACCGGAGGGCGTTACTTCGGCTTTGTAACCGGTGGGGTGCTTCCGGCGGCGCTGGCCGCGACCTGGCTGGCCGGAGCCTGGGACCAGAACGCCTTCAGCGGGGTGAGTTCACCGATGGCGACTGCCGTGGAGCACATCGCCCTGCACTGGCTGTTGGACGTGCTGGATTTGCCTCCCGGATGCGGTGGTGCCTTTGTGACGGGCGCGACGATGGCTAATTTTACCGCCCTTGCCGCCGCGCGCCAGGCCGTCCTCGAAAAAGCAGGATGGGATGTCGTCCAACAAGGATTATTCGGAGCCCCTCCCGTCACCGTTGTGGTGGGGGCCGAAGTGCATCCGACCGTGCTCAAGGCGCTCGGCTTGCTGGGACTGGGCCGCAAACGGGTCGTGGTCGTACCGGTAGACGATCAGGGCCGCATGCGAGCCGACACGCTCCCCGTCCTCTCCGGGCCCACCATCCTCTGCTTGCAAGCCGGCAATGTGAACACCGGAGCCTACGACCCGGCGCACGACCTCTGTCCCGTGGCGCGCGACGCCGGTGCCTGGGTACACGTCGATGGCGCCTTCGGTCTGTGGGCGGCTGCCGCTCCGGATCGGGCGCACCTGGTGCACGGCTTCGACCAGGCCGACTCGTGGGCCACCGACGCCCATAAATGGCTCAACGTCCCGTACGATAGCGGGCTGGCTTTCGTCCGCACCCCGGAGCCCCTCCGCAAGACCATGATGATGAGCGCGAGCTACCTGCCGCCGGGCGATACCCGCGACCCCTACGATTACACCCCCGAAGCGTCGCGGCGTGCACGCGGCATTGAGGTATGGGCCGCCCTCCGGTCGTTGGGGCGGTCGGGGCTGTCGGATCTCATCGAGCGTACATGCCGGTACGCGGCCCGCTTCGCCGACGGGCTTCGGGCTGCCGGATACCCGGTTCTCAACGACGTAGTCCTCAATCAGGTCCTCGTCTCGTTCGGCGATACCGCTACCACGCGCCGTGTTATCGAAGGCATCCAGGCCGACGGCACCTGCTGGTGCGGGGGAACCGTCTGGCAGGGCCGCACCGCCATGCGTATCAGCGTCTCCTCCTGGGCCACCACCGAGGAGGACGTCGAGCGCAGCCTGGCCGCGATGATCGGCATTGCTCGAAAATACACCTCGTAACCGGGCACCATAAAAGCAAAGAACGCGCCGTACCGCTTTTTTTGACTGCACTCAACAGAGGATGTTAACATGGCAACCTATGACTTCATGCAGGTCGATGCCTTCACCGATCACCCGCTCGGCGGCAATCCGTGCGCCGTCTTGTTCGACACCGACCACCTCGACACCGCCACCATGCAGGCCGTCGCCCGCGAGATGAACCTCTCCGAGACCGCGTTCGTGCGCCGGTCCGACGTAGCCGACTTCGGGGTGCGCTACTTTACCCCTGCCGAAGAAATTCCCCTGGCCGGTCATCCAACCATCGCCACCACCTTTGCCCTGGCCGAAACCGGTCGCATCGCCTTGAACGGCCATCCGACACGCATCACCCTCGAACTACAGGTCGGCCCGATTCCGGTCGACATCTTCAGCCGTGACGGGAGGGTGGAACGCGTGGTGATGACGCAGAAAAAGCCTCGATTTCTGGCTACCTACCGTGCCTCAGACGTGCTGCCCCTTTTCGGACTCTCGGCCACGGATGTGCTGCCGGACGCCCCGATTCAGACTGTCAGCACCGGCACGCCGCAACTCATGATTCCGTTGCGGGACCTGAAGGTGCTGCGCCGCGCCCTGGTAGATCTGGCCGCCTATCCCCGTTTTCGAGCACAAGCCGACTTTTTCAGCGCGCACTTGTTTTGTCTGCAAGGCGTCACCGGCGAAGGCCGCACCTTTGCCCGGCACTTCGGCACACCGCCCGACGTGTTCGAAGATCCGTTCACCGGGTCGGCCACCGGCGGCATGGCGGCCTACCTCTGGCGATACGGCTTGATCGACGCGCCCGCGTTCGTCGCCGAGCAGGGGCACTGGATGAACCGCCCCGGCCAGGCCACCGCCGAAATCGTGGGTCCGCGCGATGCCATCGAAACCGTCAAAGTAGGCGGCCCCGCTGCCACGATCATGCGCGGGGAGTTGATTTTGTAACCGAGCGTACCCAAAACGAGCCGGTGAATATGACGGACGAAACACATGCTCCCGAATCCGCACCCCGGCACCGGGTCACCGTTGCAGAAGCAATGGCGCAACTCCCGGGGCCGCAGGGAGAACGCTTCGCCCCTGTGCTGGAACACGGGAGCCTGGTCATCGAAATCTACGCCCCCCGCGGGCACGATCCCCAGACGCCGCACACCCGCGACGAGGTGTACGTGGTCGTCCGGGGCAAGGGCAAGTTCGTCAACGGACCGAGCCGGACGCGCTTCGGCCCCGGCGATGTGCTCTTCGTGCCGGCCGGCGTGGTACACCGCTTCGAACATTTCACCGACGACCTCGTCGTGTGGGTCCTGTTCTACGGCCCCGAGGGCGGTGAAGGCGCTAACCGTGAGGCTTGACATGCTGCATATCAGCAACGCTCACCGGGCTCCCAGAATCTTCGTCGTGCGCACGCTCTTCGAAGAGTATGCCGCCTCGCTCGATGTCGATCTGTGCTTCCAGCACTTCCAGGAGGAACTGGACGGAATGCCCGGCGACTATGCCCCGCCGGACGGCTGCCTGCTCCTCGCCGAACACGAAAACCACATCGCAGGATGCGTGGCGCTACGCAAGCTGGACGAAGCCGTCTGCGAGATGAAACGGCTCTACGTGCGGCCCGCCTTCCGGGGCCGGCACATCGGGCGCAAACTCGCCGAGGCCGTCATCGCGCGGGCACAACAACGGGGATACACCACCATGCGCCTGGATACACTTCCCTCGATGGAGCGAGCACGAGTCCTATACGACCGGCTTGGTTTCAAAGAAACTGCTCCGTACTGTATGAATCCTGTCGAGGGGGCGCTGTTCATGGAACGTGCCTTACGCTGACGAACGCGCCCCTGCGTCCTGCCACTGATCATCAATCTCAACAGAATCACCGTACACGACAACCTTCCTTTTGCATATGCCGAAAAACTACGCCGATACGCCGAAACACCACGTCCGCCGCCAGGACCGGGCCGTGACCGACGAAGCCTGGATCCGCGACATGCTGCACCG
>JBHHWM010000012.1:0-40034 GCA_046756545.1 Rhodothermales bacterium
GTCTTGTTCATGACTCCAAGTTCTCAAATGTTGGAGTCTCCAGCAAACCCGGGGCAATTCAGATCACGGCTCCGGAGACAGGCAATCAGCCGTCGCTCCTCGCGATGAGACGCACCGTGACCCGCCCGCGAAGATCGGCCCCGGCGCTATACGTTCGATACGAAAGCCCCATACCAATCGGCGGGAAGACAAAGAGTTCGAGCGCGGGTTCCAGGTAGAAGCCACCGCGAAGCGATAGGCCTTCCTCGCGGCAGTTGAGGCAGTGACCGCTGCCGAATCCCGCGGCTACCCACTCCCGCCCTGCATAGACGCCCACCGAGATGTCCACGCCCTCCGCACGGGTGCCGAGGCGCAGCGACCGCGTGAGCATCCCGACGCCCAGGGCTCCGGACAGCATGAAGGTCTTCGGGCGTCGAGGGCGTTCCCCCTCACACCGTTCGCCCGCGTCGAAGCACAGGGGGCCCAGGAACGTCACCCCTGCTTCCAGGCGCAGCGCGAGCATCCGGTAGAGCCGGGGGGTGAGGTCGAACTGGAGGCCGATACCGCCGGCCGCACCGGCAGCGTCGGCATCCAGGGCCGTGGCGGCAAGCCCCGGCCCTCCCTGGACCGTCAGCACGGGCTGCCCGCGTGCCGGGAGTAACCAGGCCAGGCAAAGCACCGTAAGGAGGGCGGATCGGGACATGGCAGATACGGGGGAAGAACGGACGGGAGCGACTTCTTTTGTGCCCTCGGGAGGGTGACGCATTGTATGTAGAAATCGTACCTTATAGAACGATGGAAAGCAAGCCCGTGTCGCCATGTGCTGCTCTGAACGATTGTCTGGTCTAATTACACTCCCCTTATGAGATTACCCGTTCTATGTGGTGTCGCCTCCGGTCGAGGCAGGCTGTTGCTGATGACGGCCCTGGTGCTGCCTCTCCTCCGTGTCACCGCGCTTGCGCACGCGCCGGATCCCATCGAAGTAAGTATTCCCCGTGTCGAGACGGAGGTTGCCATAGACGGGGTGCTGGACGAACCGGTCTGGGCACAGGCCATCGTGCTGCGTGGGTTTTCGCAGTACCTCCCCGCCGACGGGCGTCCCGCCGAAGACTCGACCGAGGTGCTGGTATGGTACTCGCCGACGGCCATTCACTTCGGCATCCGCGCCTATGAGGCCCACGGCGAAGTGCGGGCCACCCTCGCCGACCGCGACAAGATCGGCGGCGACGACTATATGCAGATCCTGCTCGATACGTTCAACGATCAGCGGCAGGCGTTCGTCATCGGCGTGAACCCCCTGGGAGTTCAGGCGGACGGCATCCTGCGGGACGCGGCCCGGCACGCCGGCATGATGGGCTCGGTGAGTCGGGCGTATGCTATCGACCTGAACCCCGACTTCGTGTACGCCTCGAAGGGCCGCCTCACACCCTACGGCTACGAGGTCGAGGTGCAGGTGCCGTTTAAGAGCCTGCGCTATCAGTCGGAGCCGGTGCAGGATTGGGGCTTCAACATTATCCGCCGGGTGCAGCACTCCGGCTACGAGGATACCTGGACGCAGGTGCTCCAGGCCAACGCCTCGTTCCTGGCCCAGAGCGGCCTCCTTACCGGCCTCACGCAGTTGCGGCGCGGGCTCGTGCTCGACATCACCCCCGAGTTTACCTCCAGCATGGCCGGAGCCCCCGGAGAGGACGCCTGGGAATACGACCGCATCGAGCCGGAACTGGGGGGCAACCTGCGCTGGGGCATCACCAACAACCTGACGCTCAACGGCACGTTTAACCCCGACTTTTCGCAGGTCGAAGCCGACGTGGCGCAGGTGCAGTTCGACCCCCGGCAGGCGCTCTTCTTCCCGGAAAAACGCCCGTTCTTCCTCGACGGCATCGAGTTGTTCCAGATGCCGAACCGGTTGATTTATACGCGCCGCGTCGTCGATCCGGTAGGAGCCGTCAAGCTCGCGGGCAAGGTGTCGGGGACCAACCTGGCCCTGCTCTCGGCGGTGGATGCCCGGTCCACGTCGGGGACGGGCGACGACTACCGGGTCTTCAACCTGCTCCGGCTGCGGCGCGACCTGGGAGGGCAATCGACGCTGGGCGGGGCCTACACCGACAAAATCGACGGCGACAACTACAACCGGGTGGCCTCCGTCGATGGCCGGCTCGTTTTTGCCAAGCTCTATGCCGTGACGTTTCAGGGCGCGGCGAGCTTCACGCGAAGGGGCGGGGTCTCGTCGTCCGCTCCGCTCTGGGACCTGGGCGTCAACCGGGCCGGGCGGCGCTTCGGCGTGAACTTCCGCATGCTCGGCATTCATCCCGACTTCCGCGCCGAAAGCGGCTTTTTCAGCCGCGTCGGCATTGCCACCGCCACCTTGAGCCCGCGGGTCACCGTCTTCGGCGCGCCCGGCAGCCTCCTCGAAAGCTGGACCGGCAGCGTCACCCTCAACGGCGTATGGGACTACGACCGCTTCACCGACGGCAAAATCCCGAACGACGCCAAGCTGCACCTCAACAGTTCGTTTTCCCTCCGGGGAGGATGGTCGGTGGGCGGATCGCTGCTCATCGAGTCGTTCAAGTATCCGCCCGAACTCTATACCAACTATTACATCGAGCGGCACGAGAACGGCGTGGCGGTCGATACGGTCGCCTATACCGGCACGGATCGCCTCAGCAACCTCGACCTCGTGCTGAGTGTCCGCACGCCGCGCTTTCAACAGTTTTCGGGCAGCCTCTTCTTCATCTACGGACGCGACGAGAATTTCTTCGAGTGGGCTCCCGCCGACATCCTCTTCATCACACTCAACGCCGACTGGCGTCCGACCGAAAAGCTGCGGGTGAACCTGCGCTACGACCACCAGCAATACATCCGCTTCGACGACAAGAGCACGGTGGGCATCCGGCGTATTCCCCGGCTCAAGGTCGAGTATCAACTGACGCGCTCGATCTTTGTGCGGCTCGTCGGCCAGTACGACGCCAACTTCGTGGATGAACTGCGGGACAACTCGCGCACCGACGACCCCATCCTGCTCTTCGATCCGGGGACCAATACGTTCCATCGGACGAGCGAAAGACGGCGCAACGATCTCCGGGTCGACTGGCTGTTTTCCTACCGGCCCACGCCGGGAACCGTCTTCTTCTTCGGCTACGGCAGCAGCCTCGACGACCCCCGGGCGTTCCGCTTTCGCGGCCTCGAACGAACCACGGACGGCTTCTTCCTGAAACTGAGCTACCTGATTCGGGCCTGAACGGCTTACGATTATTGCATACGATGTGCCGTAAGACAAACTTCACCCGACACGCGCCCTCCATGCCCCTTCTGCCTACCGGCCTCGCCCTCCTGTTTTTGCTGTGTGCCCTGCCCGTCACCGGGGCGCGCGCGCAGTCGGAGGCTCCCTTTCTCGTCGTCCTGGGTATCGGGCAGGACGGCGGCGTGCCGCAGGCCGGCACGAAAGCGCATCGGGGCTGGGACGACCCCGCCTTCAAGCGCCTCGTCGTCTCGCTCGGCGTGGTCGATCCAGTAACGGGGCAGCGGTGGCTGTTCGAAGCGACGCCGGACCTCCGCGAGCAACTGCACCGCCTGGATACGGTGTTCCCCGTCGAAGCGAAGCCGGGGCTCGCCGGGATCTTCCTCACGCACGCCCACATGGGGCACTACACGGGGCTGATGTACCTCGGCCACGAGTCGATGGGGACGCAGGGCGTGCCGGTCTATGCCATGCCGCGTATGCACGCGTACTTGAGCACGAACGGCCCCTGGGACCAGCTTATCCGCTATCGAAATATCACGCTCCAGCCGCTCGCCGACGGCACGCCCGTTCGCCTCAACGACCGCCTGACCGTCACGCCGTTCCTCGTGCCGCACCGGCAGGAGTACACCGAAGTCGTCGGCTACCGCATCGACGGCCCGACGCGCTCCGTGCTCTTCATCCCCGACATCGACAGTTGGGAGGAGTGGGACGCCCAGGGAACGCGCATCGAAGCGCTGATCGCCAGGGTGGACGTGGCCTACCTGGACGCCAGCTTCTACGCGAACGGCGAGATTCCAGGCCGCGACATGTCCGGCTTCCCCCATCCGTTCATCACGCACAGCATGGAACGCTTCGCGCCGCTGCCGCCCGCCGAGCGCGCCAAGGTGCGGTTCATCCACCTCAACCATACCAACCCCGCCCTGTGGCCCGGCAGCGAGGCCCGTCGCACCATCGAGCAGAACGGCTACCGGGTGGCGGAGGAAATGGAACGGTTCGAGTTGTAGGAGGCGAAGAATCTTCCTCACGTCCATTCCTCGATCCCCCCTCAACCCTCTGCGTGTTGCTTCTCCGGCAGGCCGAGGCCGTGCAGGCTCTGCGTAAGGAAGGTGGTGGGGAAGCGCTCTGAACCGGGAAAGCCCAGTTCGATGTCGCGCCCGTCGTAGGGGATGTGGTCGGTCTTGAAGAGGTAGTCCCACAGGCTCAGCGTCAGGCCGAAGTTTACGCCGTAGGGCCGGTCGTCGGGCCAGTGCCTGGCGTGGTGCCAGATGTGCATCTGCGGGTTGTTCAGGAGGTACTTCAGCGGCCCCAGCGGCAGCTTGAAGTTGGAATGGTTGAAATGCCCGACGGCCAGCGTGAAGAGGTGCACGACGATAAAGTCGTCGATGCCAAAGCCGATCATCGCCAGCGGGAGGTATTCCAGCATGCGATACACCACGTTCTCCATCCAGTGAAAACGGAGGTGGGCGGCGAAGCCCATCTCCTCGACCGAGTGGTGCACCTTGTGAAACTCCCACAGGAACGGCACCCGGTGCAGCAGGCGATGGATGTTCCACTGGACGAAATCCCGGAGGATGAACAGCGCGAGCAACTGCACCCACACCGGCCACGACCCGATTTCGACCGCCACCAGGTTGGTGATGCCGATGCGTCCGAGGAGGTCGTTGAACAGGGTGATCACCACGTCGGAGGCGGCGTTATAGATGATCAGCGAGAACAGGAAAAAGTTGAAAAACATGTAGAAGGCGTCGAGCCAGAAATCCTTCCTGAACGCCGCCTGATCCTTGCGCCACGGTGTGGCCAGTTCGAGCAGGAAGAATAGCAGCGACACGCCGATCAGCCAGTAGACATAGTTGTGCCAGTGCGGGTGCGCGATCTCGTACCAGAGATAGCCGGCATAGCCGGTGTAGCTGTCGCGGATGACGTCGAGGTAGCGTTGCATGTAGGCGTGGCGTCAGGCTTCTACCCGGATGGCTCCGGATCCCGGTTTGGTGACGTGCCCGATGCAGGCCGCCGCGCTTACGCCGCGTGACCGGAGCGCGTCGAGCAGGGCCTCCGCGCGGTCGGCAGGGAGGCTTACGAGCAGGCCGCCGGAGGTCTGCGCGTCGGCCAGGATCAGCCGGTCCACCCGGGAAACGTCCGGGGCAAAGACGACGTGCGGCTCGACGTGGGCGAGGTTGTTGAGCGTGCCGCCGGGCACGACGTCGGCCCCGGCCAGGGATCGGGCCGCGTCGAGCACCGGCACGGCGTGAGCCGAGAGCGTCACGTCGACGCCGCTGCCGGAGGCCATCTCGCGCAGGTGGCCCAGCAACCCGAAGCCGGTAACATCCGTGCAGGCGTGCGCGCCGACGGCCAGCACGGCGTCCGCCGCATCGCGGTTGAGCGTCGCCATCACGTCGGCGGCGGTGCGGGCCGGGGCAGCGTCGGCCAGGCCGCGCTTCATGGCGGTGGCGAGGATCCCGGTGCCGAGCGGCTTGGTCAGCACGAGCGCATCGCCGGGGCGAGCCGTGTTGTTTTGGAGCACCGCGTCGGGATGGGCCACGCCGGTAACGGCCAGGCCGAAGGCGGGTTCGGCAGCGTCGAGGGTGTGGCCGCCCAGGAGGAGCAGGCCCGCTTCGGCGGCTTTGTCGGCAGCGCCCCGCAGGATGGCCTCGAGGATGCGCAGCGGAAGCCGCCGGGCCGGAAACCCCACGACGTTGAGGCCGACCAGCGGACGCGCCCCCATCGCGTACACGTCGCTGAGAGCGTTGGCGGCGGCAATCGCGCCGAACGTGTAGGGATCGTCCACGACGGGCGTGACGAAATCGACGGTCTGGACGAGGGCGAGGTCGTCGCGGAGGCGATAGACGGCGGCATCGTCGGTGGTGGCGGCGCTCACCAGCACGGCAGGATCGTCCGGCACGGGAAGGGCGGCGAGGATCACGTTGAGGTCCTGCGGGCGTAGCTTGCACGCGCAGCCCAGACCGCGCGTGTAGCGCGTGAGCCGATAGGTGCCTTCCTCCGGCGACATGGGTATCGTTTCTGTCGTGGCCGGTTGAAGGCGGCCTACGGCCCCGGCCACCACTGCGACGGCCCGGTCGATGTCGCCGGGCGTCGTATCGCGTCCCACCGAAAACCGCACGGTGCCCATGGCCCATTCCACCGGCACCTGCATCGCCCGGAGCACCGCCGACACGTCTACCTCGTCGGCGTGGCAGGCCGCCCCGGCGGAAGCCGCCACCTCGTCGGCGATGTCCGCCAGCAGCGTATTGGCTTCGACGCCGCGAAAGCTGAGACTGAGTGTGTTGGGGAGGCGGTGTTCCGGAGAGCCGTTCAGCCGAACCGCCTCGTCGCCCAGCGCCCGGACCAACCCCTCGTGGAGCCGGTCGCGCATCGCGGCGAAGTGGGTTCTGTTCTTCGCCAGATCACGCTCGGCGGCCTCGCAGGCGTGGCCCAGCCCGACAGCCAACAACACGTTTTCGGTGCCGGGACGCCGCCCGCCTTCCTGCCCCGCCCCATGGATCAGCGGTGCGAGGTGCACCCCGTTGCGGACGTACAACGCGCCGACGCCCTTGGGCGCGTAGAGCTTGTGCCCGGCCACCGTCAACAGATCCACGCCCAGTTCGTCCACGCGTACCGGGATCTTGCCCACAGATTGGGCCGCGTCGGTGTGGAAGAGCGCACCGTGGCGGTGGGCGATGGCAGCGAGGTCGGCGATAGGCTGGATCGTGCCGACTTCGTTGTTGGCGTGCATCACCGATACCAGGAGGGTGTCCGGCCCGAGGGCGCGTTCCAGGTCGGTGGGATCGACGCGCCCCTCGGCATCGACAGGCAGGATGGTGAGCCGGAAACCCTGCGCCTCCACCCATCGGCACACCTCGGTCACCGCCGGGTGCTCCACCGCCGACGTGATGAGGTGGCGGCGCGCGCCTCCCGCCGCCACCGTGCCCTTGATCGCGTAGTTGTTGCTCTCGGTGCCGCCGCTGGTGAAAATCACTTCTGATGGATTGCACCCGAGGCACGAGGCCACCTGGGCGCGTGCCGTCTCCAGCGCTCGTTTTGTGGCAATGCCGTAAGCGTATGGGCTGGACGGGTTGCCGAAGTGTTCGAAGAGGTACGGCGTCATCGCATCCGCCACCTCGCGGGCGACGGGCGTGGTGGCGTTATAGTCGAGGTAGATGGGCGGCATGAAGAAAATCTCCGGCAGATACACAGCTTCACCCCGACAAGGTACGCCTTTCTTCGGTTCGAGGTGTACCGGCATGCCGGCGATAAATTATTGCACCTTACCTGTCCCATGCGATAAGTTTAGGTCCGCTCCCATCGCGACGCCTCGTGCGAGACTTCCCGTGCGGCGTGGCACCGGTCTCCTTTTTATCTCATCTCTCTGGACCTATGAAAACGTCATTGTTCTTGCTCCTCCTCATCGTGTTTGTGCTCGTCGGGTGCGAGGGCCCGACGACCGAATCCGGCGATGCGCAGGCCTTCCTGGACGCATATACCGCCACCGTCCAGGATCTCTCGTACACCGCAGCCAAGGCCGAATGGCAGTCCAACACGCGTATCGTCGAGGGCGACACCACGGCAGCCGCGGCCACCCGGGCGGCGAACGAAGCCCTCGCCGCCTTCACCGGCAGCGCCGACAACATCGAACGCGCCCGTGCCCTGCTCGACCGGCGCGACGCGCTCACGCCCTTGCAGGTTAAACAGTTGGAAGCGGTGCTCTATGCCGCCGCCAACAACCCGCAGACCGTTCCCGATCTGGTCAAAGAACGCATCCGGCTGGAGACGGAACTGACGGAAAAACTCTTCGGCTTCGACTTCCAGATCGACGGCCAATCCGTCTCGACAAACGAGATCGACCGCCGTCTGCGCGAGGAGAACGACCTGGCGGAACGGCACAAGGCGTGGGCGGCCAGCAAGGAGGTAGGCACGGTACTCAAGGACGGGCTGGCCGACGTGCGCGACCTGCGTAACCGGACCGTGCAGGCCCTCGGCTACGACGACTACTTCAGCTATCAGGTCTCCGACTACGGAATGACCACGGACGAAATGATGAGCCTGATGCGGCAGATCAACCGGGAACTCTACCCGCTCTATCGCGAGATCCACACCTGGGCGCGCTACGAACTGGCCGAACGCTACGGCGTGGCGGAGGTGCCGGACCTGATCCCGGCGCACTGGCTGCCCAATCGATGGGGCCAGGATTGGAGCGCACTGGTCTCGGTCGAAGGGGCCGACATCAACGAAGCCCTGGCAGATAGGTCGGCGGAAGACCTGGTCAACCAGGCCGAACAGTTCTACGTCAGCCTCGGGTTCGACGCGTTGCCGGCGAGCTTCTACGAGCAATCCAGCCTCTACCCGCTCCCACCCGACGCCGGGTACAAGAAGAACAACCATGCCTCGGCCTGGCATCTGGACCTCGACCAGGACGTGCGCTCGCTGATGAGCGTGGAAAACGACGCCTACTGGTACGAGACGACCCACCACGAACTCGGTCATATCTACTACTTTATGGCCTATACCAACCCGGACGTCCCGGTGCTGCTGCGCCAGGGAGCCAACCGGGGCTTTCACGAAGCCGTGGGCAGCCTGATGGGGCTGGCGGCCATGCAAAAGCCGTTCCTGCGCGAGGTGGGATTGCTTCCCGAAGAGGATACCTCGGATGAAACCCAGACCCTCTTGCAGGAAGCCCTCAACTACATCGTCTTCATCCCCTTCTCGACGGGCACCATGAGCCACTTCGAGCATGACCTCTATGGCGAGAATTTGTCCGAGGAGGCATTCAATGCGCGCTGGTGGGAACTCGTGGGGCAGTTTCAGGGCATCGCGCCGCCCGAACCGCGAGGCGAGGACTATGCCGACGCCGCCACCAAAACCCACATCATCAACGACGCCGCACAATACTACGACTATGCGCTCTCCTACCTGATCCTCTTCCAACTGCACGATCACATTGCCCGTAACATCCTGGATCAGGATCCGCACGCAACCAATTATTACGGCAGCGAGGCTGTCGGCGATTTCCTGCGCGACATCCTGACGCCGGGGGCCACCGGCGACTGGCGGGAGTTGTTGCGCGAGACCACCGGCAGCGACCTCAGCGCCCGGCCCATGCTGGACTACTTCGCCCCCCTTATGGACTATCTGCAAGAGGTCAACGCCGGGCGCAACTACACCCTGCCCGCGCCGTCTGAAGTGTAAGCAGTGAACCCCACGGATCGATGTTGATCGACGACCTATCGACGCCCTGCCTGCTCGTCGAGCGCGCCCGGCTCGATGCCAACCTGGAACGGATGCAGGCACGCGCTACGGCCAACCACGTAGCGCTGCGACCGCATACCAAAACCCATAAATCGCTGGGGATAGCCCGGCACCAACGCGGGCTGGGTGCGGAAGGCATCACGGTAGCCAAGGTGAGCGAGGCCGAGGTGTTCGTCGAGGGTGGTTTCGACGACGTCCGGCTGGCATACACCGTCGTCGGGCGCGACAAGCACGACCGGCTGGTACACTTGATGGATCAGGCCCGCCTCTCGTTCTGCGTTGATACGATGGACGGCGCACGGGCGGCCTCGGCGATCTATGCGGCGCACAACCGGCACGCCGAGGTGCTCATCGAGATCGACGCGGGCTATGGACGCTGCGGTGTGGGGTGGGACGACGCCGGGCTGCCGGAATTCGCCCGGCAGGTCGCCGCATTGCCGGGGCTGAAACTCGTCGGCCTCCTCGCCCACGCGGGCCAATCCTACCGGGAGCCCGAAGAAGGCGAGACGGCAGAGGCGGCGCTCCGCCGCGCCATGTCCTGCGAACGCGACCGGATGCTGGAGGCAGCTGCCCGGCTCCACGACGCCGGAGTGCCGGGCGTCGAACCGGATCGGGCTCTCGACGGGTCGCCTCGATTCGCCATCAGCGTCGGCTCCACTCCCTCGATGACGTACTTCGAAAACCGGGAGCACAAGGGCTTTACCGTCACCGAAATCCGCCCCGGCACTTACGTGTACAACGACGCCACCCAGGTCTCGCTCGGCACGGCCACGCTGCACGATTGCGCCCTCACCGTGCTCGCCACGGTGATCAGCAAGCACCGTGACCGCGCCGGGCGGGAACGGCTCTTCCTCGACGCCGGACGCAAAGTGTTTACCTCGGATACGGGTCGTCTGACCGACGGCTACGGCATCATCCTCTACAACCCCGCCGACATGGTGCCGCATCCGCACGCCCGGCTAACGGGCCTCTCGGAAGAACACGGCTGGGTACAGGTGCGCGGCGGAGCCACCTACGGCGTCGGCGACCGCGTGCGCGTCGTGCCCAATCATGTGTGCGTCGCCGTCAACACGCAGGATCGGTTCTACGTCGTCGACGACGACGAGGTGATCCACGAATGGCCCGTTGATGCGCGTGGCTGCGTGCGGTAGGATCCGTTTTGAGAGAGGCCCCCGACCGGTTTTAAAGCGGAGATCCCATGGAGCGATACAATAACCCACGTTGTGCCCACTTGGGTTGAAACGACGAATCGGGGAGACGACGAACCGAAGAGGGGTTTCCCGCTTGTTTGTCGATGCAGCGTCTCCCCGGTTCCATGTGGCGACCGAAGCCCCCGCGTGTTCCTGCTCAGTAAAGTCGACTACCGATGTCTGATCATGCCGAAGTTCCTGATTACATTCGTGACAGCGTGCGCGCGTTGCCGGTATTGCCCACCGCCGTTACCCGTCTCCTTTCATTGACCCAGAATGTCGAAGTCCGTCTCAGCGAGATTGCCGGCGTCATCGAATCGGACCCGGCGCTGATGGCGCGCACGCTGCGTATTGCCAATTCGCCCCTCTACAGCACCGCTCGCCAGGTAAAAACCGCTCAACAGGCGACGGTGTTACTGGGCACGGAAACCATCGTCAACCTGGCGCTGGGGGTGTCCGTGATGAGTGTTCAGAACAGCCTGCACGAACACCTGCCCATCGATGCCGAGGCGTTTGGCAGGCACAATGTGGCCGTGGCGCTGGCGGCCCGAAAGCTGGCGCGTCGTTTCCGGCTTCCCAATCCCGGCGAGGCCTTTGTCGTCGGGTTGCTGCACGACATCGGCAAACTCGTGCTGCTCATGCACTTTGGCGAGGCCTATGCCCAGTTGATGATGCGAGCGCAGCAAGGAGAAAAGGCGCTCCACGCTCTCGAAGAAGAGACCTACGACCTCAACCATGCATCGGTGGGGCATGAACTGTGTCGCTACTGGAACCTGCCGCCCTCCATGGCGGAAGCGGTGGCCATGCACCACGCCGAAACGATTCCGCACTCTCTGGGAGACGTGGTGAGTAAGGCGAATACCCTGGTCAAGACCATCCAGGTAGGGAATAGCGGAAACTGCTACATCACGGCGGTGCAAGGACAACCCAAAGACTTGAAACCGGAAGGATGGCTCCGCGCGTTGATCCTGAACCTCCACGAAGAGATAGGACATGCCGAAGAAGCCCTGGGACACGCGGCAGGCTCCGGCGGATACACCTCGAAAAAAGAAATCGTTCGCCCTCTGGTGCAGCTACAGATCACCACCCCGGAAGAGAAAGTGGTGCTCATGAGTATGCTGCTGGCCATGGGGTTCGAGCCGACGGACATGTTTGACGCTGTTACCGCTGAAGGCCACACCCATCCGATTGCGCTCGTCACGGACGCTTCTCCCTCTGATCGGCGTCGGCAGGCGTATCAGCAGCTAGACGTATCGGTTCTGGACTACGCCGTCTTCCGAAAAGAGCACGGAATCGCGGCCACTCAATCCATAGACGTGTGTCGGCTCTGGGCATGGCTCTCCACCCTCTCCGATCCGCCGAACCTGTTATCATAACCCACGTTGTGCCCCTCTTGGGTTGAGACGACGCGTCGGGGAAACGACGAATCGAGGAGGGGTTTCTCGCTTGTTTGTTGATACCTTGGTACCTTCCCAACCTCACCGCCTCAAACATGCACCCCCTCCCCGTTCCCTTCGACGCGATTCGTGCCCGGCATTCGGCGATCTATGTCATCGTCTCGCCGCCGCGTTGCGGGTCCACGGCGTTTGCACGCGTTTTCTGGGAGCATCCGTCCGTCCGGTACTACAGCCACGAACCCTTTGAAATCACCTACTATCGGAAGGCGGGGCTGGCTGAAGTAGCCTCCAAACTAGCCGCTCCTCTCGATCTTGCCGTCCTCAACCCTGCGACGGAGCGTGCGCGCGGCGATAGGCTCGTCATCAAGGAGATGCCGTATCAGGTAGGAGACCGGTTTCCGCTGTTGGCCGGCCTGGCGACGGAGCCCCTCGTTTTCTTGCTTCGTGATCCACGCCTGAACATTGCGTCGCGCATAGAAAAGAAGATTGCGGTGGGCGATTCACCCTTTTTTCCGCTGATCGAAACGGGCTGGGAATTGATCGCGCAGCAGATCGACTATTGCCGGCGGCAGAGGATTTCCTACCTGATCGTGGAGGCCAACGATTTTCGCAACGCACCGGCTTCGGTTTTCCCACAGGTGTTCGCGGCCTTTGGGCTCGACTTTACGCCCGCGATGCTGTCGTGGCGCGCGCATCACGATGTCGACCTCGATAACCTGGAAGGCGTGCACAGCCATCTCTACCGGCGCGTCTTGACGAGTACAGGCATCGAGCCGGCAACCGAAGGGATTCCACCGCTCGACGTGTTTCCCACGGAGCGCGGTGTCCGCGACCACGTCGCCGCGTGCCTGGAGATCTATCATCAACTCTGCCGCGACGCACGGCGGATTGTCCCTGTGAACGACAAATAATACGATGAGCGAAAACACAACGTCGGACGACCTACTCCTCCTGAAAGGCAGCGACATCGACCACCTCCTGCGCCGGCAGGAAGCCGCCATTTTGACGGCCGTGCAGTGCGCGTACCAGGCTCATGCGAAAGGCCGGACTTTTATGCCCCCCGACAGCTACCTGCGTTTTCCGGGGATGGAAAAGGAACGCATCATCTCCAAAGCGGCGTATCTGGGGGGAGATTTTAACGTCGCGGGGATCAAGTGGATCGCCTCATTTCCCGGCAATCTGGCGAAGGGAATGGAACGCGCGTCGGCGACGCTGATTCTCAACTCGATTGAAACCGGGCGGCCCATCGCAATTATGGAAAGCGCGATCATCAGTGCCAAGCGGACGGGGGCCAGCGCTGCACTCGGCGCTCGGGAGTTGTGGCCGCATGGTCAGCTCACCAGCGTGGGTTTGATCGGCTGCGGCCTGATCAATTTCGAGACGTTACGCTTTTTGCTGGCCATCTATCCAATGATCGAGACCGTCCATCTCTACGACGTAAGCGCCGGCCGGGCCGCGCAATTTTGTGCCAAAGCCCAGCCGTTGAAGGCAGGGTTGCGCTGCGTGCTGGAGGAGGACTTTCGGGCGGTGTTAGCCCACGCACCGGTGGTGTCGTTGGCGACGACCGCCGTGGTTCCGCATATTGCGTCGTTGGCGGGGTGCCAGGAGCATGCCGTGATGCTGCACGTGTCGCTCCGGGATTTTACAGCCGACTTGATCCTCCCGGCGGATAATGTCGTCGATGACATGGACAAAGTGTGCAGCAACAATACCTCGGTTCATCTGGCCGAGCAGCACGTAGGTAATCGCGATTTTATCCGCACCACCATCGGCGACATCCTCAATGGCAACGCTCCGCCTCGGGATTTCAGTAAGCCGTTTGCCATTTACAGCCCGTTCGGCCTGGGTATTCTCGACCTCGCCGTTGCCGATCTCGCCCGCTGTTTGGCGCAGGCTCAACACGTCGGCACCACCATCGAGGGCTTCCTGTCCAAATCGTGGTTGGAGAGGTGACTATAGCGGCGGCTCCTTTATGTTTATGTACTCGATTCCGAACCAAGACACAACTGACCGTTGACAGATGACGGGCGCCAACCCTTGTGCGAAGTGCGGTGCTGAGAAAAACCACTTTCGTTTATCCTAGCAGCCTATCATGAACACCGTTCGCTATCTCCAATGTCTGATTTGTGGGGAGAGGTACGCGCCGGATGAAGTCGCGTATGTCTGTCCAAGGCACGGGCGAGAGGGCATTCTCGACGTTGTGTACGACTACGAGGCGATAGCACGACAGGTCAGCCGGGAGGCGCTGAAAAACAGTCGTGATTGTAGCCAGTGGCGCTATCGGTCGTTGCTGCCGATGGCACCGGAAGCCGTCGTCCCGCCCTTGCGTGTCGGCTGGACGCCGCTGTATCGAGCCGACCGCCTGGCCGAGACCGTCGGGTTGCGCCGCGTCTGGGTCAAGGATGATGGGCAACAGCCGACGGGATCGTTCAAAGACCGAGCCAGCGCGCTGGCCGTCGTCAAAGCACGCGAGAAGGACGCCGCCGTCATCACGACAGCCAGTTCGGGCAACGCGGCGGCAGCGCTCAGCGGGTTGTGCGCCAGCGTCGGCCAGCCCAACGTGATCTTTGTGCCCGAGCAGGCACCCCCGGCCAAGGTGGCCCAGATCCTGGCCTATGGATCGACCGTCTTCCTCGTGCAAGGCACCTACGACGATGCCTATGGGTTGTGTTTGGAAGCCGCCGAGCACTACGGCTGGTACAATCGCAACACCGCCTACAACCCCTACATGACCGAAGGCAAAAAAACCGTCAGCTATGAAATATGCGAACAGTTGAACTGGAAAGCGCCCGATGTCATCGTCGTCAGCGTGGGGGACGGATGCATCATCGGGGGTGTCCACAAGGGATTGCACGACCTGCGTGCCCTGAGATGGATCGACAAACTGCCGCGCATCATCGGGGTGCAAGCCGACGGCAGCAACTATCTGACAGAGGCGTGGGAGCAGCACGAAGAGGTGCTCACCAAACCCGCCATCGAGGCCCGCACGATTGCGGATAGCATCCGTGTGGGGCTGCCGCGCGACCGGCTGAAGGCCATGCGCGCCGTGACAGAGACCGGCGGAGCCTTCCTCAGCGTCAGCGACGACGATATTTTGAGGGCGATTCCCCTGTTGGCGCGCACGAGCGGTGTCTTTGCCGAGCCGGCGGGGGCGACGGCGTGTGCAGGGCTGATCAAAGCTGTGACCCAGGAACGCATCGCCCCTGAGGAGCGCGTCGTTCTCATCAACACCGGGAGCGGGCTCAAGGATATTCGTGGCGTGGAGCAAGCGGCGCAACGCGTAGGTACGCACGCGCAGCGTGTTGCACCGGACCTTGCCTCATTGCAAGAGTTCTTTTCAGGTTAGAACACCCTATGCATTCTGAAATGAGTTGTGCAGGTCGCCCGGGATTTGTTGAAGCGTGTTACACCGTTTTCGTACGGGCAGACTGCTTGGTCCTGGCAGGGTGCGGACCTGTCGGTGCCAGGTGTGCACCGCCTTCCAGACTGCTTCCGGCGAAGTGTCGGTGTCGAAGCCGTGGTCTACCATCCAGGTGTCGGAGGCGTGCTCGAAGAGGTAGCGTTCGAGGCGGTCCGGCAGGATGGTCACGATGCGTGCGCCTGCGGGTAGGTCGTGGCTGATCGTGAGCGCGGCAAACGTGGCGCAGCCCGCCGATCCGCCGGCGAGGAGGCCTTCGTTGCGAGCCAGCGCGCGCGCTGTCATGAAGGCTTCCTGGTCGCCGATGAGCCGCACCTCGTCGATGACCGATTCCTCAAGGTTGTCCAATTCCCCGGCACGAAGGCCGGAGCCCAGGCCCTTTTGCAGCCACGGATAGACTTCGTCGTCGAAGATTTTCGAGCCGACGGCGTCGGCGGCGACCACCTTCACGCCGGGCAGGTGCTTTTTCACCATGCGCGCGCTGCCCGAGATCGTTCCGCCTGTTCCCACCGCGACGACCAGGACGTCCAGCCTACCGCCGACGGCGGCGACGATTTCTGCGCCGGTGCCGTAGTAATGAGCGCGAATGCTGGCTTTGTTGCGGTATTGATCGGGGCACCAGGCTTCGGGAATCGTTCGGACAAGCCGGTCGCGCCGGGCCAGCCGGTCGCGCAGGTAGCTGCCGGTGTCGTCGGCCTCCGTGGCATATTCGAGGTCGGCTCCCAGCGACAAGAGCATGCGCTTGGCGATTTTCGTCAGTTTGGGATCGACGACACAGATCACGCGGTAGCCTTTCACGGCACCGGCCATCGCCATAGCAATGGCAAAATTACCGGAACTCGAATCGATGATCGTCGCGCCGGGCTTGAGGTCTCCATTTAATTCGGCCTCCTCTACCATCCGCACGAGGGGCCGATCCTTCGTGCTGCCACCGGGATTTAAGTAATCGAGTTTTGCCAGAACCTCCACGTCCCGTCGTTTCGCAAGGCGCTGCAAGCGCACCAGCGGCGTACGACCGACCGCATCGAGGACGGAAGGGTAGATTTCTGACATTGCTACTCGACGGTTACTGCAGAGGTGTCATATCAAGTATTTATATATGTAAGGGAAAGGCATTAAACAAATCAAGTTTTTAGAACAGATAAGGCATCGCCCACGTTCATCGGTGAAACAGGGCCTACATGAATTCTCGCACGATGGTCAATCTTCGGTTGCAAAGTTCCACCGCTCGATCTCCGACGGGGTACGGCTGTCCATGACAGACCGGATCTGTGCGACGATATCCGGGTGCCGGTCGGCCACGTTCTGCTGTTCGCCAGGGTCCGAGGCCAGGTTGTAGAGTTCGATGGGGGCGTCGGGGTCGTTGTGGCCGCCGAGCCGCACACCCTTCCAGTCGCCGAGTCGGACGGCCTGCGCGCCCTTCCACAGGCCGTGGTATTCCCAGTACAGGCTTTCGTGCGGGGTTTGTTCGCCCTGGCCCAGAAGCGTCGGCAGGAAGGAGATGCCGTCGATGTCGGCGGGCGGGGCCGTGCCGGTGAGTTCGGCCAGCGTGGGCAGGACGTCCCAGAACGCCGAGATGTGGTCGGTGGTCGTGCCCGGCGCGACGCGGCCCGGCCATCGCGCTATCATCGGCACCCGAATGCCTCCTTCATAGACGGATCCTTTCAGCCCGCGAAGGGGCCCGGTGCTCTCAAAAAAGGCGGCATCGACGCCTCCGGTATAGGTGGTCCCATTGTCGCTGCTGAACATAACCAGCGTGTTGTCGTCCAGGTCGAGGGCTTTCAACAGGTCCATGATGCGCCCGATATGGGTATCCATCCGCGTGATCATCGCTGCGTAGGCGGATAGCGGCCTCGGATGCGGCAGGTAGCCTTTCTCGCCTTTGTACGGCGTTTCCTCAAAGGCACCGTCGTATTGTGCCAGTTCCTCGTCGGGGACTTGCAGAGCGAGGTGGGGCACGGTAAAGGGTAGATAGAGGAAAAACTGCTCGTCCCGGTGTTCCCGGATGAAGGCTAGGGCTTCTTCGGCCATCAGGTCGGTGGCATAGTCCTGCCCTTTGAAGGGTTCGTAGGAGGCCGGATCGTTTTCGTTGCCCTGGAGCTTCTGGTGCGGGCGGAAATAGGCGTTGCGGAGCGTGTCCCACGCGGTGTTGCGCCACAGATGCGTCGGGTAGTAGTTGTGTGCCTGTTTCTGATCCAGGTAGCCGTAGAAAAAGTCGAAGCCCTGTTCGTTGGGGATGCCGGTGGAGCCGGGGCCGCCCAGTCCCCACTTGCCGATGACGCCGGTCACGTACCCCTGATCCTGGAGCATCTTTCCGAGGGTAAACGTGCCGGGTTTGAGCGGAAGTTGCCCGCGCTCTTCGTCGTCGGCAAACCCGCCGAGTTCGTAATTGTCGCGGACGTAGCCGTGGCCGGTGTGAAAGCCGGTGAGCAGCGTCCCGCGTGAGGGAGCGCAGACCGGGCTGCCGGAATAGTGCTGGGTAAACCGGAGGCCTTCCGCCGCCAGTTGATCGAGATGAGGGGTTTTGATCTTCGTTTGCCCGTACGCGCCTACTTCGCCGTAGCCGAGATCATCGGCCAGGATGTAGAGGATGTTGGGAGGGGTGTCCAGGGGGGCTTCCCGGCTGGTCTGGCAGGTTGCCAACAGGAGCAGCACGGCGAGGATGCACAAGGAGGCGAGGGGTTTCATGTTGTCAGGGCGGGGGATGTGTGATGAGTGGAGACCAACTTAGCTGTTGAGAGGGGCTACTTCAAGTTGTGTGCGGGGCGCTGTTTGCCGACGGCTGTGGCTTCGTGCTATTTTGGGGGATCACGCCGGGTACCCCGGCATGGCGGGCAGCCGGGCGTGATGCTTGCTTTCTACTCGCCGAACGGAGTCAATCATGAAGCTACGGATTTACCTGATCGGGGCGGTGCTCGGATGCGCCCTGCTGACGGGGTGCGCCTCGGAGGGGGCGACGCTGCACACCGCGCAGGCCGAAACGCAGCAACAGGCTGTGCCTCGCTATGACGACGAAACCCTGAACAACCTGCGCCGGGGAACGCGCAACAACGCCTGGGTCTCTACCTACCGGCCCCTGCCCTCCACGCCGACGCTCATTCGCAACGCGACCATCATGACGGCGGCCGGGGACGAACGGGAACACACCGACCTCCTGATGCAGGACGGCAAGATCGTCGCCCTGGGACCCAACCTGGACGCCCCGCCGGGAACCGAGGTGATCGACGGCACCGGGCGCTTCGTCACGCCAGGCCTCATCGACAGCCACTCGCACCTGGGCGTGTCGCCCACGCCGGAAGTGGGCGCGCACTTCGACAACAACGACGCGGGGAACACCACGCCGCAACTCTGGATCGATCATTCCATCTGGCCGCAGGGGCCGGGGTTTGCGCGCGCGCTCGCCGGGGGTACCACGACGGCGCTGATCCTGCCCGGCAGCGGCGACCTCATCGAAGGACGCGGTGTGCCGGTCAAGTTCGTCCCGGCGCGGACGCCCCAGGAGATGATCTTTCCGGACGCTCCGCACGGTATCAAGATGGCCTGCGGCGAAAACCCGAAACGGGGCGGGGGCTATCCGAACACACGCATGGGCAACGTAGCCGGGTACCGCAACGCATTCATCCAGGCCGAACGCTATCGCGCCCAGTGGGACGAATGGCTGGCCGACCCGCAAGGCGACCCGCCCGCCCGCGATCTCGGCAAAGAGACGATGGCCGAAGCGCTACGCGGCAACATCTTCTTGCAGGTTCACTGCTACCGCGCCGACGACATCACCTCGATGCTCCAGGTGACGCAGGAGTTTGACCTGAAGGTGCGGTCCTTTCACCATGCCGTCGAAGCCTACAAGATCCGCGACTACCTGGCCGAGCACGGCGCGGCGGCGTCGATGTGGTCGGACTGGTGGGGGTTCAAGATGGAAGCCTTCGACGGCATCGTGGAAAACGTGGCGCTCGTATCGGCCTCGGGAGCCCGCGCCGTCGTCCATTCCGACAGCGACCTGGGCATCCAACTCCTCAACCAGGATGCCGCCAAGGCGCTGTATGCGGGTCGCCGGGCCGGGCTCGACATCTCCCGCGATGAAGCGCTTCGATGGATCACGGCGAACCCGGCCTGGGTGCTCGGCATCGACGACCGGGTGGGCACGCTGGAGGTGGGCAAGCATGCCGATGTGGTGCTCTGGTCGGGCGATCCGTTCAGCGTCTACTCCTGGGCCGACCAGGTCTGGATCGACGGGGCGCTGGTACACGACCGGTTCAACACCACCGTGCAACCTGTTTCTGATTTTGAACTCGGCATTCTGAAGCCGGGAGGGGGACAATGATACGCATGGATACACGTACAAATCGACGAGGAAACGACGCCTCCTCTCGTCCCGTCTTCTTTTCTTCCTTTCTCCGATTCCTCGTTCCCACGATGCTGTTCGTCTTGCTGGCCGGGTTTCCGCCGGCGGCTCGGGCGCAGCGCGTGGCTATCGTCGGCGGCACGGTGCATCCGGTGAACGGGCCGCCCATCGAAAACGGCGTCGTGATCTTCGACAACGGGCGCATCACGGCGGTAGGGCCTGCCGGTGCTCTCCCCCTTCCCGACGACGTGCAGCGCATCGACGCCGCCGGAAAGGTCGTGACGCCGGGCTTCTTCGACGCCGCGACCGCTACGGGGCTGGTGGAGGTGGGAAGCGTGGCGTCCACCCGCGACAATGCACTCAGCGGTGACCCCATCCAGGCCGCCTTCCGCGTCACCGACGGCATCAATCCCAACTCGGTCGTGATCCCCGTGACGCGTATCGGCGGTGTCACTACGGTGGCGTCGATCCCGTCGGGCGGCGCGATCTCGGGCCAGGGAGCCGTGCTGGACCTGCGAGGAGAAACCGTCGGCGCGATGCTGGTCCGCGACGGGGCGGCCATGTACGCTTCCTTTAATCCCGGCGGGGCGTCCGGCACCGGGGGGGGACGGGGCGGCCTGTCGCTGCGGCTCCGCGAAGCCTTCGAAGATGCGCATGCCTATGCGGAGCACCAAGACGCATTCGACCGGGGCGCTACGCGGGACTTTGCCGTCTCGCGTCTCGATCTCGACGCACTGCAGCCGGTCCTCGACGGAAGCATCCCGCTCGTAGTGCGCGCCTCGCGCGCCAGCGACATCGACGCCGCCTTGCGCGTGGCGCGAGAATATGGTGCGCGTCCGGTGATCCTCGGCGGCGAGGAAGCCTGGATGAGGGCCGACACCCTGGCGCAGCTTCAGGTGCCGGTGATCCTCAAACCGCTCAGCAACCTGCCGGTGCAATTCGACCGGCTCGGCACACGCTTCGACAACGGCCCCCGTCTCGCCGACGCCGGAGTGCCGGTGGTGATTTCGACGATGGACACGCACAATGCCCGCAACCTGCGCTACGAAGCGGGGAACGCCATCCGGTTCGGCATGACCTGGGACGCCGCCCTCCGCGCCGTGACGCTCACGCCCGCCGAGGTGCTCGGCGTTGCCGACACGCATGGCTCGCTGGAACCGGGCAAAGTAGCCAACGTCGTCATCTGGTCGGGGGACCCGTTCGCCTTTTCCAGCTACGCCGAGCGCGTCTTCATTCGCGGGCAGGAGATCCCCGCCACGTCGCGCCAGAAGCACTTGCTGGAACGTTACAAAACGCTGGAGGGCCGTCCGGTTCAATATCGCGGCAAGCAGGGAGGGCGATGACGGCAGGCTGCTCCAGGACGTCGCGCCTGCCGGTCGTTATCCCGAAATCATCGCCTTCGGCACGGAGCGGAGAACCGCGCTCAAAAAAGTGGGTATCTTTACAGACACGTCCACTGGCATCACCAAGACGCACAAAGGAGTTATGGCCGGTCATAATAAATGGTCGAAGATCAAGCGGCAGAAAGCCGCTTCCGATAGCAAGAAGTCGAAAGTATGGGCACGGATCACGCGCGATATTACCGTCGCGGCGCGGGAGGGCGGCAGCGATCCGGGCATGAACCCGAAGCTGGGCCTCGCCATCGAGAAGGCCAAGAGCGAGAACATGCCGAAGGACAACATCGCGCGGGCGATCAAGCGCGGCACCGGCGAGATCGAGGGGCAGGAGTATGAAGAAGTAGCCTATGAAGGCTATGCGCCCGGCGGGGTCGCCATCTTTATCGAGACGCTGACGGATAACACCAACCGCACCGTGGCCGACCTCCGAAGTTTTTTCAGCAAGGCCGGAGGAAGCCTCGGCAAAACCGGCACCGTGGCCTATCTCTTCGAACGCAAAGGGCTCATTCAAATTGCCGCCGAAGGAAGGGACGAGCTGGAACTATTCGATCTGGTGGCCGAAGCCGGAGCCGAAGACCTGGAACAGGACGACGAGACGTTCATGGTGACGACGCCGGTCGAGACGTTCGACGCGGTGCACACCGCCTTGCACGATGCCGGCATCACGCCGAGCGACGCGCACCTCGTCCGCCTACCCACCACCACCGTCAAGCTCGATCCGAAGCAGGCGCTCAAGGTGATGAACTTCATTGAAAAGGTCGAAGATCACCAGGACGTGCAGGCCGTCTACTCGACGCTTGACGAGGAGTCGGTACCGGCGGAGGCCTGATCCGGGCGGGCAGGATACACGCCGGGGGCGGTCCGACATCCATACAACAGAAGCTCACATTCGGAGATGATCATTCTCGGCATAGACCCCGGCTCGCGGCACACCGGCTACGGTGTCATCCACATCGAGGGAGCGCGGCAACGCATCGTCGAGTATGGTGAGCTGCACCTGGATGCGACGGAGGATCACTCCCTGCGTCTCAAGCAGATCTATGACCGGTTGCTGAAGGTCATCGAGCGTTGCCTGCCGGACGTATGCGCCATCGAGATGCCTGTGTACGGACGCAATCCGCAGTCGATGCTAAAGCTGGGACGAGCGCAAGCGGCGGCGATGCTGGCGGTGCTCAATCGTCAAATCCCCGTCACGCAATACACGCCGAAGGAAGTGAAAAAGTCGGTGACGGGCAATGGAAATGCCTCCAAAGAGCAGGTATGGTACATGGTCCGGGCCATCCTGGAAATCACGGAGAAGGACCCTTCGTTGGGCCTCGATGCGTCGGACGCGCTGGCCGTCGCGTTGTGCCATGCGCACCGGCTGGCGCACGGCATATCCACCCACAGTCACAAAGACTGGACAAGCTTCGTCCGGGCCAATCCGGGGCGAGTGATTGAATAAATCCCGGCTTACCGCATCGCGCGTCCTGACCTATTCGTAGAAGAAACCGCGCTCTTCATCGCGAACGCGGACGACTTCGGCAAGCTCGTCCATGTCCATTTCCCCCTTACCCATCTGATTGATGAGGAAGGCGATCTGGCGATCCTTCTGCGGTGCCTGGTTCCATTCCGGATGGGCCTGTTCAATGACGCTGATTAAGATGCGCAGATAGGGGTAGCGCTGCTCCGCCGTTTCCAGCTTGGCAATAGATTGAGCAAAGAGTTCGGCGTTGCGCCCAACTTGCCGGTCAACGATTTTTGTGTTGTAGTGCATGCACTCAGTCGCAGAAAAATAGGGACGCTGCGGAAAGGGGGCCTGTTTAGCCTTTCCCTACAATGATAGGCAACAGCAATGTGCGAACCAACCTCTTAGAAAAAAATTGGTGTGCAGGGTCGGTTAGTGGCGCTACGGGTGGCACCGGGTCCTCGCTGCGCAGCATGGTTGCGAACCCGGCACCGGGTCCTCGCGTTGAAGCAGCCGCTGAAAGACACACGAACCTTATGAACCTTCCGGGACTCCAAAACGGATCGAGCCCTTATCGGTTGGAACTGCTACCGATTGTGCAGGCCTACCACCGACGCGCCCGCAAGAAGCGTGAGTTCCGGAAAGGCGAACTGGTCTACTACGGCCCGTCGCCCGTCTATTACGGCATCGGCGAAGTGAAACGGGTCGTGGGACCCTACGTGGCGGTCGACTTTCGCGGCACCGGCTATTTCAGCGTGCATGAGGACATCATCGAGCAGCAATACTTGATTCCGATTCCTGTGTCCGCGCTCTCCTGGCTCTAGCCGACGCCGGGGGCACCGGGCCGCACGGGAAACCGTGTCTTCCCCCTTTTTTCTTTTCCGCAGCGCTACGCCTATCTTTCCGCGCACCGCGATTCCTTCCAGGCAGCGACAACGCTTTTAACAAAGAAGAATGACTGTCGAAAACCAGCGGCGGGCCGCGCATTCTGTAACCGGCCCCGGCCGGTTGCGTATCCGATGCAATGAATGAAATAACCCAATCGATTCCCCCTCTATGTCCCTTCTTTCGATAGACCATGTAACCAAACGCTACGGCGACTTTGTGGCGGTCGATCAGGTGTCGTTCGAGGCACAGCCGGGGCGCATCCTCGGCCTGCTCGGTCCCAACGGGGCCGGTAAGACCTCCACCATTCGGATGATCGCCTACATCACCATCCCGGACGAAGGGCAGATCCTCTTCGACGGGCATCCGGTGGGGCCGGAGAGCCAGCAGCAGATGGGCTACCTGCCCGAAGAACGCGGCCTCTACAAGAAACTGAAGGTAGGCGAACAACTCCGCTATCTCGCCGAACTCAAGGGGCTCAGCCGCGCCGTCGCCTCCGATAAGATTCGCTACTGGCTCGACCGCTTCGATGCCTCCGACTGGGCCGGCAAAAAGGTCGAAGAGTTGTCGAAGGGGATGCAGCAGAAAATCCAGTTCATCGCCACCATTCTGCCCGAACCCCGGCTCGTCATCCTCGACGAACCCTTCAGCGGACTCGACCCCATCAACTCCGAGTTGCTGCGCGACATCATCCTCGAACTCAAGGAGCAGGGCCGGACGATTCTCTTTGCCTCGCATCGCATGGAGCAGGTCGAACAACTCTGCGACGACATCTGCCTGATCTCAGAGGGGCAGATCCTGGTAAAAGGGCCGCTCCGCGACGTCAAACGGAGCTTCGGACGCGACACCATCGTGCTGGAGTTCGAAGGGGACGATGCGTTTCTCGACGATCTGGAAGTGCAGGGGATGATCCGCATAAGCAACCAGAGCCATCACCGCGCCGAACTGCGGCTGCTCAACGGCACCCCGGGGCGACGCGTCCTCGACATCGCGCTGCAGCACCTCGACGACATCTACCGGTTCGAACTGATGGAGCCGCCGTTGAGCGAAATCTTCGTGAGCGTCGTCAATGAACAACGTGAAAAAAAGGAGGCCGCATCAAACTATGCATAAGATTTGGATCATCCTGAAGAGCGAGTTCTGGCGGCGGGCGCGGTCGAAGTGGTTCATCCTCATCACGCTGCTGGCCCCGTTGCTTATCCTTGCGATCATCGGCCTGCCGGTGGTGCTGGCGGTGCTGGCCTCGGAAGGCAGCGAGAATATGATCGTGGTTGTGGACGAGACGGGGGTGTTGATGCCGCATCTTCAACACTTGGCCGAAGAGGACCTGCAACTCGCTCCGTCCGAGGCACCCATCGACTCGGTGCGCAGTGCCGTGCGTGCGGGGCGATACAACGGCTACCTTCACTTTCCGTCCGGTATGCTTCAGGGCCAGGAGACGGCCACGTATTATTCCGCAGAAGGCGGCGGTTTCCAGTTGCGGAGCCGTGTGGAACGGCTTGTTGGGAAAGCCGTCACGCAGCAACGATTGGCCGAGCGCAATGCGCCCCCGGATGTGCTGGAGATCATCAATGCCGACGTGCCGGTCCGCATGGTAAAACTCACCGAAGAAGGAGAGGAGGCGGACAGCACCATTGCCAATGCCGTTGTCGGCTACGTGATGGGTTTTTTCATCTACGTCACGGTTCTTATCTACGGAGCACTCGTCATGCAGGGCGTCATCGAGGAGAAGGCCAGCCGGGTCGTCGAGGTGATGGTGTCCTCGGTGCGCCCCTTCCAGTTGCTGATGGGCAAGGTGCTGGGCATCGGGGCGGTGGGGCTGGTGCAGATGATCGTGTGGGGCGGACTCATCGTGGTGCTCTCGCTGCTGGCCGGTAGCGTGCTGGCGCTCTTTCTCGACCCCGGTACCCTCAATCTGCCCGACACGGCTTCGCAGGAGGCCATGCTGGGAGCCGCCGACTTTTCGATTCCCGCCGTGTCCCCGGCCCTGTTCGTCTGGTTTGTGTTGTTTTTCCTGGGGGGCTACCTGCTCTTTTCCAGCCTCTATGCGGCGGTCGGGTCGGCGGTGGAGCAGCAGCAAGACGCCCAGGCGCTCATGATGCCGGTGACGCTGCTGGTCATCATTCCGATTCTGTTCATCACGTTTATTATCGAATCGCCCAACTCGACGCTTGCCGTGTCGCTGTCGCTGATTCCGTTCTTCTCGCCCATCCTCATGATTGTGCGCATGGCGGTTACGGAGGTGCCGTTCTGGGAGGTGGTGTTGTCCTACGCGCTGCTTGTGGCCGGGTTTATCGGGTCTATCTGGATGAGCAGCCGGATCTATCGCATCGGCATTTTGATGTATGGCAAGAAGGCGAGCCTCAAAGACCTGGCCCGATGGTTCCGGTACGCCTAGTCCTCCGTTGCGTGGAGAACGGGAGGCCGTAGGGGCCGTTTAGCCCTGTGCTTCCGAGAACAGGTCGGCCTGGACGCAGAACGTCGGTGCATGGTGGGTGCGGCGTTGCTCCAGTTGCAAGAGATACGCTTTGGCGGGCAGCCCGCCTCCGAACCCGGTAAGCGCCCCCGATGTCCCGATGACGCGGTGGCACGGCACGATGATGGAGACAGGGTTCTGCCCGTTCGCAAGCCCCACTGCCCGTGCCTTGCCGGGACCACCCATCTTCAGCGCAAGCGCGCCGTAGGTCGTCGTCTGGCCGTAGGGTATGTGTTGCAGCAAAGCCCAGACGGCCTGCTGAAACGGGGTTCCCGTGGTATCGAGCGGTACGTCGAACGTCGTGCGGTGCCCCGCAAAATACTCGGCGAGTTGGTGTTCGGTTTGCTGCAAAACGGGATGCGTGGGATCTGCCTTCAGGGTGTCGAGATGCAGGGAGGCGGGGGTCCGGGAGTTGGGAAAGAGGAGGAACTGAAGCCCAGCGTCGGAGGCGACGAGGGTGAGCGGCCCCACGGGGCTCTTCACTGTATGGCGCACCGAAGGCGAGGTTGAAAAGGCTGTTGTACGATGCGGCATGCGGCCTGTAGAAAGGGATCGGTGAACGTACGAAGGACGGCTTTCTGAAGATAGAGATTTTCCTCGACCGCCGCGCTTACCATCCACGTGCTTCGGCCTCTGTTTTCAACGCGCGGTAGGCTTCCTTGTCGCGCCCTTCGCCTTCGTAGGTGCGCAGTCCCAGCGTTTGCAGATATGCGGCAAACCGGGGATCCGAGAGGCCGTAGTACGTTTCGAAGCTTTCGACGGCGGCGCGCGGCAGGTCGGTCAGCCAGGTGAACGAGATGAGCGGGATGCGGTCGGCGTGGGCGTCCCAGGCACGAAACACTTCCCGGATGAAATCGGCTTGTTTTTGCTCTGAACTCCGACACGTGGCACTCGACGGATAGCCGGCCTCCAGCAGGTAGATGGGCTTCGCGCCATAGGCCGCGACGAGCGCATCGAAGTCCGTGGTGACGACGGAGGGATCCTTGACGGTGAAGTCGCTCTTCAACGGATAATACGTGACCATCACCACGTCGCTCGCCTGATTGATGGCTTCGAGGAAAGGGCGCGCCTCGCCCATCAGGCCGCCGAACATCGCCTTGGTACCCACGAGCAGGCCGGGACGCCTGGCCCTGACGCGCGCGACGGCGGCTTCATAAAACGTCTGGTACCGGGCCCATGCAGCAGCGTCCGTTCCCAGGAACGCGTCGATCTCATTGCCTATCGAGATCGAGGTAAGCTGGAGGTCCGGAATCTGGTCGAACACGTAGTCCAGCAGCCGCTCGAATCGCTCGATGACGGCGGGATCGTCGAAGGGTTTGTCGGCGAGGTCGGAAGGGACGCGCTTGTTGTTGGTATCAATCGGCCCGATCATCAGGTCGATTTGCGTGTTTTGGGCCGGATAGAATGCGTTGGCGATGGCCAGGAAGTTAGGGTCGGGGGTGTATGTCTCCGGAGCCGGTTCCAGGTCGTCCCAGGCGAGCGAGAGGGAGGTGGCGTGCGCCCCGGCCTCTTGCGCCCGGGCGAAGTCGGCTCCGAAGTCGTTCCGCTCGGCCATGGTCACGTCGAGGCTTAACACCCGGTTGCCTCTGGGAATCACCTGTTGGGCCGGGCCGTCGTCGACGGTGGCATCGCATCCGGGAGCGGAAAGAATCAGTGTGATGAAGCAGAGAGCAATCAGACCCAGTGATCTCATGGCAGGCTTTCTTCGGTCGATAGGGCGGTAGGGGGATTCCGATATGTAAGTCGCGGATCGAGGGCGGGAAGTCACGATTGTGAATGCTTTCGGGCCGGTTCAACCAAGCAAGAGGGGTGGGGTGTTCTTGCAAGGAGGTGCTACCACTTTTGCCCCGTCCCGGTGGAACCTGTCTTGTTCACCCGGTTAGAAATCGGCATGGAGAAGCGCCCTTTTCCTCTCGCGTTCTCTTCGCATCTACCGAGCCGTCCTATGCGGTATGTAGCTTCTGTTCTTCGCAGCGTGGCCTTATGGACCGCGTTCGCCGTGGTGCTTGTGGCCTGGCCGACCGAGATCCAGGCTCAGTACTTTCGTTTCGGCAAGAACAAGGTGCAGTATGGGAAGCAGGACTGGATGTACCTCCAGTCCAAGCACTTCGATCTCTACTTCGATGAGGGCGCGTATTACCTGGCCGATTTTGCGGCAAAGGCGGCCGAGGAGGCCTATGACCAGATATCCAACCTCTTTCAACACCGCATCTCCGACCGCATTCCCATCATCATCTATCAGAGCCATAACGACTTTGCGGTCACCAATGCCGCGCCGCTGCCGGCCAACGCCGAAGGCATCGGCGGCGTGACGGAACTCTACAAGAATCGTATTGCCATCCCGTTCGTCGGGGACTACCGCGATTTTCGTCGTGTGATTCATCACGAACTGGTCCATGCCGTCATCAACGACATGTTTTACGGCGGCTCGTTCCAGTCGATCATCCAGAATAACATCCAGCTTCGCATTCCGCTGTGGTTCAACGAAGGACTCGCCGAGTATGCCGCGCTGGGCTGGGACTCCCAGTCTGATATGTACGTTCGCGAAGCGATCCTGGAAGATGACCTGGCTCCTATTCCGCACCTGTGGGGATTCCTGGCCTATCGCGGCGGACAGGGCGTGTGGGACTACGTGGCCGAGCAGTACGGCCGCGAGAAGATCAGCGAGATCGTGCAACGGCTGCGTATGACGCGGTCGGTGGAGGCCAGCTTTAAACGGGGCACCGGCCTGGCGCTCGAAGAATTGTCCGAACGCTGGCACAAGACGCTTCGTGAGATCCACTACCCCGAGGTGGGGGCACGCGAAGACCTCGACGACATTGCCAGGCCCATCCTGACCCGCAAGAATGCCGGGTTCTACAACAGCAGCCCGGCTCTCTCGCCCAAGGGAGATAAGGTGGCGTTCATCACAACGCGCGACGGCTTTTTCGACGTCTATATCGCCAGTGCCAACGATGGGGAGATTTTGCACAAGCTCATCGAGGGGCAGACCAGCGCCGAGTTTGAGAGCCTGCGCATCCTGACGCCCGGTATCTCCTGGAGCCCGGACGGCGAACAGATTGCCGTCGCCGTCAAGAGCGGGCGATCCGACGCCATTGCCGTTGTGCATATACGCACCGGCCGGACCACCCACTACCGCGTGCCCGGCATCGACCAGATTGTGAGTGTGGCCTGGAGTCCGCAGGGCGACCAGATCGCCTTCGAAGGGTCGATGAACGCACAGGGCGACATCTACGTGCTTGACCTCACCACGCGCCAGACAACCAACTACACGAGCGACCTCTTCAGCGACCACGAGCCGGCCTGGAGCCCGGATGGAAAAGCCCTCGTGTTCCACAGTGATCGAGGCTCCTATACCCGGCTGGGCCGCTACCGGGAAGAGAATTTCCAGATGATCGACCACGAGTACGGCCGGTTCGACCTCTACCGGTTGCAGCTGGGCGAGACGCAGGTCGAACGCCTGACGCACAACGAAATCTGGGACGAAAAAAGCGCCCGGTTTGGCGAAGACCCCCACCGGCTGCTCTTCCTCTCGGACCGCAACGGCATCTTTAATCTCTACGAAAAAAACCTGGAAACGGGGGTGGAGCGTCCGCTGACCGACGTGCTGGTGGGTATTATGCAGATGGCGCTTTCGGCAGACGGGCAGAAGGCGGCGCTGGTAAGCCTCAAGGACGGTACCCCCTCGATTTATGCCCTCAAGACGCCGTTCGAGCGCCGGATGGACCGCGACGAACTGGCCCCGAACGTGTGGGCGCAGCGGGTGATGCAAGAAACGCGGCAACCCGCCCCGGCGCTGGCGCTGGCCTCGGCGGCGCGGCGTCAGAGCAACCCGTTTCTGCGGGACGCGACGGACGGGGTAGCCTATGCCCGCGTACCCGCACCCCGGCGCGAAGAGCTGTTGGCCTCTCGCCTTCGTTCGTTTATGGATGATTTCGGGCGACCGGCGTCACTTTCCACCACAAACGGATCGAACGGCACGAACGGGGAGCACGACGACGGAACGGAACAAGACACTACCGTCATCGGGCGTATCAAGGTAGACTTCCGCGATTACGTTTTCGGAGAGGGTTTTGAGGACGCCGTGGAAGATGTTGACGACGGGTTGGAGACATACTACAAGCGCTTCTCGCCCCGCGACAATATCGACGAGGAAGGCAATTATAAACCGAAACGATACAAGCTCAAGTTCTCGCCGGATCTCGTCTATGGCACTGCCGGATACGATGCGCTCTACGGGGTGCAGGGCGTCACGCAAATGATGTTCAGCGACATGCTGGGCAATCATCAGATCTTTGTGGCTACTAACCTGCTCATCGATCTGCGCAATTCGGACTACTTGATTTCCTACCGCTATCTCCCCGGTCGCATCGATTGGAGTGTCTCGGCCTATCACGTTTCGCGGCTGCTGCTCGATGCCAACCTCCGCATTTATCGCTACCGGTGGTTTGGCTCCGGCATTGCCGCCAGCTACCCCCTCGACAAATTCCGCCGCGTCGATGTCGATGTGTCGGTTCTCGGGGTCAGCCAGGTGGACGTGTCGGACCCGGTGCAACCGGCGTTTTCGCGCACGCTGCTCTATCCCCGGATCACCTATACCCGCGATGTGACGACGCCGGGCTTTCTTTTTCCGCGGGGCGGGCATCGCTTTGCCCTGAGCGTGTCCGGGAGCCCCGGCACCCTCCAGGGGGAACAGACGCAGTTCGTCTCGGTGCTGGCCGATGCGCGCCTCTACACGTCGTTTGGACGGGGGCGCTATTCGTTTGCCATACGCGGCTCGGGCGGGGCGTCCTTCGGGCCGGATCAGCAACTGTTCTACAGTTCGGGCGTCCAGAACTGGATCAATCGGAGCTTCGACGACCAGAACGGTTTCCCGATTGACGACGTCTCCGATTTTCTCTTTGCCACGCCGGTGCTGCCGCTCCGTGGCTATGAAATCAACGCGCGTAACGGATCGTATTTCGGGCTCCTCAACACGGAGTTTCGCTTTCCGCTCGTGGCGGCCTTGCTGCCCGGTCCCATTCCCATTCTTCCCCTCTATAACATTCAGGGCACGGCTTTCGTAGATGCCGGTGCATTATGGGGCGGCCGGAGTGTTGATAAGCGGTTCAATGTGTTTCATCGCAACGAAGCGGGCGAGCGAGTTTTCGACGATGTGCTCGTCGGGGCGGGCGTCGGCTTGCGAACGATCCTGCTGGGCTATCCCGTGCGTCTCGACTATGCCTGGCCCTACGATGGGAAACGTTTTGGGAAGCGACAGGTCTATTTTTCCATCGGGCTCGATTTTTGACATAGCGGTTGTTTGCAGGCTGAAGGGCTGTGGTTGTTGTTTTTTTGTACAGAATCGTCCCAAAATGGGAATATTAGTGCCTGCTCTTCGCGTCCTGCTATGTCGTTTGGGAAAAGACGGATTCTTTACGTTCGCCCCTTTACTAGGAGGCAACGAAACCCCTAGCTTCCCGATACTCGACATTGTGTGAAGCCTGTGCGGCGGTCTGTACTGAGAAGGAAACAGCTCAATATTCAGGGAGATGAAATCAAAGGCTCACAAGAACGCGTCTGGAAGAGTATTGCTGTCGGGTCGCTTCCGATATGCGTATCGATTCTTGCTTTTCGGGAGAGCGCGGCTCTACAGGGATCGCATCGTGTTCTCTGGAATGACCTGGACCAGCATCCACCGGCGCACCGTGTTGCTGAGCGATGTGGCGCGCGTAAGCTGGCGCACCAACAGCGAGCGCTCGGTGAACATGACCCTGTATTTGCAGAACGGCGAGTCCCTGAGAATCTGGTTGAACGGGGCCGGACTATGGAAATACCGGATTGAAGAACGGCTGGGCAACCGGCTCGGCGTGTATACGGATATTCCCGGCGAGATGACCTCTGCTTCGGCGGCCTGAATCGATACGGTGCCCGCGATGAAATTATGGTGAGGGGGAGCGGCGGTCACCACCACGTTTGATCTTTTTATTCTATTGTGCGTTGCAGCGGTCTCTATGGACCTGGAAGCGTGCCTCCGAGGTCGCCTTTGGTGTTCGATGCCCCACCTGTTCGGCATATCATGTCGCTTCCGTTAGACGGGATGCCGGCATATCCCCTGGATTAGCTCCCTTATTCTATGCAAACGACGATCAAGCAAGTCGGTCCGGTCGAGTACGAGTTAGAGGTTAGTGCAAAGGCGGACGACCTTGCGCAGGAGTTTCAGAAGGCGCTTCGGGCGCAGCAGGCTCGCACCCAGATGAAGGGGTTTCGGCCCGGCAAAGTGCCGCTTTCGCTCGTCAAGAAGATGTATGGCGAGGCATTGGGCTACGGCATTGCCGATAAGACGGTCCAGGAGACTTACCAAACCGAAGTACTGGATGCCAGCGAGTATGACGTGCTCGGACAACCCAAGATTACGACCTTCGAGTATGAGATGGACGGCGATCTGCATGCGGTCGTGCAGTTCGGGGTGCGCCCCGAGGTCGAACTCAAGGATCTCTCCGGTGAAAAAGTGGACACCCTGATCCATGAATTCACCGAGGAGGAGGTTGAGGCTGAAATCCAGCGTATTCTTCTGGACCGGGCCGACCTCGTCCCGGTAGAGGGGGGAGCCGCTGCAGGGGAAGAAGATATGGTGGTCTTCGACTTACAGGAACTCGACGCGGCTACGCGTACCCCCATCATCGGCAAACGCGACGAGGATCGATCCCTTTTCCTGAACGATCCTCACCTCGATGATAGCCCGTTGCTCAGCGTGTTGCGCGATACCGTGCTGGGGGCCAAAGCCGGCGACACGGTGCGCTTCCAGTTCGAGCACGATAAGGCGCACGATCTCCACGTAGAAGGACACGCCCATGCCCACTTTTTCGAGGCCACTGTCAAGGAAATCAAGCGGCGCGACGTCCCCGAATTCGATGACGAGTTCGTCAAAGAATTAACGAGTGACCGGCTCGAAGATGTGGCTGCATTCCGCGACGAGGTTGCCGGCCAGATCAAACTGGCCTGGGCGCAACGCACGCGCGAGTTTCTTGAAGGCAACATCGTCGAGCGGATGCTGGAAATACATCCGGTGCCGGTGCCCGCATCGGTCCTCGACGTGTATCTCGATTCGTACGTCGAGGACGTAAAGCAACGCAACAAGGGCGAACTGCCTCCCGGCTTTGACGAGGGGGCTTTCCGCGCCGCCAACCATAGAGAAGCCGAGCAGCAAGCTCGCTGGATGCTGATCCGCGACCGACTCATCGACGAAGAACAACTGGTCGTCTCGGAGGAAGATATGGAGCGCTTCTACGAGCAGGAAGCCGAGAAAGACGGGCGGCTAACGGCCGAGCAACTGGGCCAGTTCTACCGGGCGGTACAGATGACGGATCAGGTCAGGGAACGCGTGCTCAACCGCAAAGTGTTCGACCTGCTGGCCTCGCGGTTTGAGTTGGTCGAAAAAGACCGTGAAACCATCGAGCGTGAACTCGAAGAACGCCGGGCCGAGGCACTGGCCAGGGTCGAGGAACTCAGGCAGGTGGAGGCACCCTCCGAACCGGAGGAAGTATAGATCACATTGAGGAAGGATTACGGTCGTCTAACCATGAGGGACCGGAACCATCCCTGAAAACGTCAGGTAGCAGGTAGCATCACCTCTCCCTTTACCATGTTGAGTACGGAAGCCTCATGATAGAAGACTTTTTGAAGTTTACGAAGAGCCTCCAGGTGCCCAGCAGCATCTACAGCGGCCCCTTTCGCGACCAGTCGATGGGGGCACTGGTGCCCATGGTGGTCGAGCAAACCACGCGTGGCGAGCGTGCGTACGACATCTTCAGTCGCCTGCTCAAGGAGCGCATCGTCATCATCGGCACGCCCATCAACGATCAGATTGCTAACCTGACCGTGGCCCAGTTGCTGTATCTGGCCAGCGAAGACCCCGAACGGGACATCAACGTCTACATCAATTCGCCCGGCGGTGTGGTCTATAGCGGGCTCGGCGTCTACGACACCATGCAGTACGTGCCCTGCCCTGTTGCTACGATCTGCGTGGGGCTGGCGGCGTCGATGGGGTCGGTGCTGCTTACGGCCGGGGCCGCAGGACGACGCGCCGCCCTGCCCAACTCGCGCATCATGTTGCACCAGCCCCTGGGCGGTACGCAAGGCCAGGCGTCGGATATCGAGATCCAGGCCCGTGAGATCCTGTGGCTCAAGCAACGACTCTATGAGATCCTGGCGCACCATAGTGGCCGGACCATCGAAGAGATTGAACGCGATGCCGACCGTGACTACTGGCTCGGTGCACAAGAAGCCAAGGAATATGGTCTCATCGACAACGTGCTCGAATCGCAGCAAGGCCTGTCTACTAATGGACAAGCCGACAATGAGGATGCGTAGAAAGCGCCAAGAGTATGCAACACACAACACAGGCGACCTTCCGGCGAGGCCGCCTGTTTTCTTTTGCAAAGTTTTATCAGCAAACGTGCCGGTGCGATCCAAAAAGAAAGGGCCTCAAGGCTTTTCCCTGAGACCCTCGGGGTACCGCGTACGGGATTTGAACCCGTGTTACCGGCGTGAGAGGCCGGCGTCCTAGACCCCTAGACGAACGCGGCATCTGTCATAGTGGATGCTCCTAAACGTCTATGATCAAACAGGGTTTCATCTTCGCCACGGAGGCACAATTAGGCCTTTGTGACGACAGGGTATAATTCGCAGGACCAATACGCCTGTCGATCTGTAGAAGAGGGCCAAGTCACACACCGGGTGCCGTCAGCTTTTGGCCGCACCGTTGAACCAAGGAGATGTTCATGAATCAATCAGACCTGACAAAGCAGAGCGCACCGGCGATGGGACGGTTGCTGGTCGCGTTTGTGGTAGGAGCTATCATGCTGGTGGGATGCAGCCGCACCAACGAAACCGGCGATCCGGTAGCCGACGACCGCTACCGGATGGGCGAACCGATCGAAGATTCGACCTATGCGCTGATCATCGAATCCCAGTATGGCGGCGACACCCTGACAACCGAGCGGTTTCTCGCACAAATTCAGAATTTCATGCGCCAGGTGCCGGGTGCCTTCCTCGCTGAGGAACAGCGTATCCAGTTGCATAGAGGCATTGCCGAAGAATTTATCCGGCGTCACTTCGTGGGAAAAGAGGCCCAACGTCTTGGATTAGAGGCCGACTCGGCAGACGTCGAATCACAGCTCAACGGCATTCGAAGCCAATTTCCCAGTGCAGAAGCGTTTGAGGGTGCCCTTGCTGCCCAAAACATGACACTGGATTCTCTCCGCTCCGCCATTGTAGCAGAAGTGCGTCTGCAGATGATGACAGAGCAGATGACGGAGACAGCTACTGAGCCAACGTCAGAGGAAATCGAGGATTATCGCAATGAACAGGCTGAAGAGGTTCAAGCCCAGCACATCTTGTTTCGAATGCCCGATCCTGAGATGGAAGCCGAAGTCATGGCGAAAGCTAGAGCCGTACTCGACAGTGCAAAGGCAGGAGTAGATTTTGCCGAGCTGGCACGTCGTCACAGCGAGGGGCCTTCAGGGCCGCAGGGAGGCGATTTGGGTTTCTTCAGTCGAACGACGATGGTCGCGCCTTTTTCCAAAGCGGCCTTTGCCCTTTCCGATTCTGGAGACGTGGCACCGGATCTGGTAAAGACACAGTTCGGCTATCACATCATTCGCCTTACCGGACGACGCACCGTCGCACTGATGGACACGGCCCAAGCCCAGGAAATCATGATGCAGGAACGACGCCAGACAGCCTATGAAGAAGCTTACAAGCAATTGCGTGAGGAGGCTGTCATTCGCCTCAACGAAGCCATTGTCGGCGTGGATCTGAATAGCTCTTCCAGAGGGTAAGCTTTTTTTCATAGTTCTCTTGAGTCAATGAACGTACGACGCCCTGCCGGTTTATGACTGGCAGGGCGTCGTGCTTGGAGAACCCCCGTTCTGTTCATCTAATGCTTGGCTATTTATCTGTAAAGACAATAGACATGATTGTCTTTACAGAATCTTAGAAGAAGATCTGATTAACTATCTAGACTAAATCTAAATAACAATGTACATTTGACATGCGTCTTCCGACGATATCAACAGTAGCTGTATGCAAACCATTCTTACCGATATCATGGATACTCGAAATGCACACTGGACGCACCGTATTGTTATACTGGTTGCGTTGTTCTTTTTGCCAACCCTTGTTGCTGCTCAGACCGGCACGATCAAAGGCTCTGTAATCGCAGAAGACATTGGCGAGCCGCTCCCCGGCGTGAATGTATTCCTCGACGGGACCACGCGTGGCGATGCCACAGGAGCCGGGGGACGCTTTATGATTAAAGAGGTGCCTGTAGGAAGCTATGTATTGGTGGTTCGCATCCTTGGGTTTAAGACCGTGCGCCAGGAGATTGAGGTGTCGGCGGGCGAGACCACACAGGTCATCCTCCACCTTGAAGAACAACCGATCGAAATCCCCGAGATCGTCGTGGAGCGTGTGATGCTGACGGGCGGTCGAAGTGGGGTGCTGAATATCCCCGGTTCGGCGCATTACGTCGGCCCGCGCGAGCTGGCAAAATTCAGTTATAACGATATCCAGCGCATCTTGCGCAATGTGCCGGGAGTCAACATCCAGGAAGAAGATGGGTACGGCTTGCGGCCCAACATCGGGATGCGGGGCACGGGCACCGAGCGAAGTTCGAAGATCACCATGATGGAGGACGGGGTCCTCATGGCCCCAGCGCCCTATGCCGCACCGGCAGCCTACTACTTCCCCACCGTCGGGCGCATGCAGGGCGTCGAGGTGCGTAAAGGTTCCAGCCAGGTTAAATATGGCCCGTACACCACCGGCGGTGCCATCAATATGATCTCCACGCAGATTCCGACCGAGTTTTCGGGACACGTCGAAGTCCTCGCCGGCACCGATGACGACCGCACCATCCATGCCTACGCGGGCCACTCGCTCAATAATGTGGGCTTCCTGGTAGAAACCTATCAGGCCAAAACCGACGGTTTCAAGGATCTGGAAAGCGGCGGCACCACAGGCTTCGATAAAAAAGACTACCTGGCCAAGTTCCGCGTCAACACCAATCCCACAGCATCGATCTACCAGGCGCTGACCCTCAAAATCAGCCAGACGGACGAGACCTCGAATGAGACCTATCTGGGGCTCACCGACACCGATTTCGCGCAGACGCCCACGCTGCGCTACGCCGGGTCGCAAGCGGATGTGATGAAGACGAAGCAACGTCACTACATAGCTCGCCACGTGATACGTCCGACCTCGTTCTTAGATGTGACCACCACGCTGTATCGCACCGAGTTCAAACGTGACTGGTTCAAGCTGGACCGCGTACGTGCCACCGAAGACGGCTCGCGGGTCAAGATTGCCAGTATCCTGGACGATCCCGACACCTATGCGGCGGAATACGCCATTCTTCGAGGCACCACCAGCGCTAATGACAATGCGTTGGAAGTGAAGCACAACAATCGGGAATATTATGCTCAGGGCGCTCAGACCGTTGTGGGACTGCGTTTCGAATCGCCGACGGCAAAGCACGATGTCGAGGTAGGCTTCCGGTATCACGTGGACCAGATCGACCGCTTCCAGTGGGTGGATGTATTCCGGATGAATGATGGGGTCATGGAACTGGAGCAGGTTGGCACACCGGGCACCGAGAGCAACCGTATCGAGGAAGCCGCAGCGTTTGCCGCGCACCTGCAATACAACCTCGAAGTAGGGAAGCTGACGGCGACTCCGGGTGTTCGCTACGAGAGCATCACCATCAAGCGCGAAGACTACGGCAAAAAAGATCCTGAGCGGACAGGAAAAGATCTGAAAGAGCGCGAGAACACCGTCGACGTAGTCATTCCCGGTATCGGCCTGGACTATGCCTTTACCGATGCGTTCAATGCATTCGTCGGGGTGCATAAAGGGTTTGCACCGCCGGGATCGAAAGAAGGTACTCAGCCCGAAGAGAGCATCAACTATGAGGTCGGGATGCGCTATCGGAAAAACGTGCTGGATGCACAGGGCGTCGTCTTCTTTAATGATTACAGCAACCTGCTCGGGGCTGACCTGGCCGCCAGCGGCGGTGAAGGCACTGCCGATCAGTTTAACGGGGGCGAGGTGAACGTGATCGGGCTCGAACTCTCGCTCGGCTACGATTTCGGCATCTTTACCTCGAACCTTTCGATTCCCGTGCGGCTGGCCTATACCTTTACCGACGCCGAGTTTCAGAATGCCTTCGAGAGTGAGTTCGACCCTTGGGGCTCGGTGGCCGAGGGTGACGAACTGCCCTACGTCGCGAAGCATCAGCTTTCGCTGAGCCTCGGGGTGCAGGGGACACGCCTCGGCGTAGAGTTGAACGGGAAATACGGAGACCGGATGCGTACCCGTGCCGGTCAGGGCGACTTCATCGATCACGAGAGCACGGACGCTCACTTTGTGCTCGACCTGGCCGCCAACTACAGCCTGACGCGGCATGTGAAGGTGTTTGCTACCGTCCGCAACGTGACGGACGCGGTCTACGTGGTGGCCCGCCGGCCTGCCGGGCTGCGTCCCGGACTGCCACGTATGTTCCTGCTCGGCATCAAAACGGATTTCTGAAAACGCGTTCCACAAACATGTCAGGGCGGATGCTGTCTTCGGCGGCATCCGCCTTTTGCGTTCATGGCCCCTCCACCTGCACGGACGATATCTTTGAACGCTCTTTCCAACGGCACGCGTGCGAAACCCCCTCTCTGCGCATCGGTTCTACACACGCGATCCATCCTGTGCCGCGATGAAGCTGCCGATCTACCTCGACTATAACGCCACCACGCCTGTCGACCAACGGGTGCTGGGGCGGATGTTGCCGTACTTCACCGAGCGGTACGGCAACGCGTCCAGCAAGGGCCATCCGTTCGGGTGGGTGGCGGAGGAAGCGGTGGAGCAGGCACGCGAAGCGGCAGCCGCCGGCCTCGGGGCCGAACCGGGCGAGATTGTGTTTACGAGCGGGGCAACCGAGGCCGTCAACGCCGCGCTAAAGGGCGTCGCCGGTGCGTATGCGCACCACGGCTCCCACGTCGTGACGGTGCAAACCGAGCACAAGGCGGTGCTGGATGCCTGCCGCGCGCTGGAGCGGCAGGGCATGGTCGTGACGTATCTGCCTGTGCATCCGAACGGCTTGCTGGACCTCGATGCCTTAGACGCCGTGCTGACCGACGAGACCATCCTCGTCGCTGTGATGTGGGCCAACAATGAGACCGGCGTCATCCAGCCTATCCCGGAGATTGCCCGGCGCGTGCGGTCGCGGGGTATCGTGTTTATGACCGATGCCACCCAGGCCGTCGGCAAGGTGCCTGTCAGCGTAGAGCACGCCGATGTGCTGGTGTGTTCGGGGCACAAAATCTACGGCCCCAAAGGCGTCGGAGCCCTGTACCTGCGCCGACGAAATCCGCGTGTGCGCCTAGTGCCGATGATCGACGGGGGCGGGCAGGAACGCGGTCTTCGGGGAGGCACGCTCAATGTGCCCGGTATCGTCGGGCTGGGAGCGGCTATGGAGATCGCGCAGGTCGAGATGGAAACCGAGACGGCCCGCCTGCAAACGTTACGGGATCGGCTGGAGGCGGCGTTACGGGACCGGGTGCCGAACGTGCACGTCAACGGGCTCGGTGCCCCGCGGCTGCCTCAAACGGCCAACGTCACGTTTCGCGGCGTCCAGGCCGACAAGCTGATGCCCGCCCTGCGCGACCTCGCCGTTTCCACGGGGAGCGCCTGCTCGTCAGGCTCCGACAAACCAAGCCACGTGCTGAAGGCCATGGGGCTGAACGACGAAGAGGCCCGCTCGACGATCCGTTTCAGCCTGGGCCGTTTCACCCCGGCAGAGGAGATCGACTATGCCATCGAGCACATCCTCAACGCGGTCGAAAGGCTACGCCGCCAGGCCGTGGTGGTTCACGATCCCTGACACGGCACGACCAACATCCAACATCTCCCTGCTATCCATGGAACCGATCATAAATCGTGTAGCTGAGAGTGACATCGAGGTCTATGACCTCGGGGCGCTGTGGGACGGCAAGCCGG